>CAZZEF010000280.1:0-5865 GCA_964652875.1 uncultured Planctomycetaceae bacterium | reverse complement strand
GGCGATCAGGGCCCGCGAATCCGGGAGATTTACGATATTGACGGCATGAACCCGGATGAATATTACAAGGTTCGGCCTTTTGACGAACTGACTCCGATCACGCCGGAAAAATGGCTCAAATTGGAGACAGGTCCGGATCCGATCTCGACTCGGGTCATGGACATTCTCACTCCGCTGGGAAAAGGTCAACGCGCACTGATCGTTGCTCCTCCCCGGTCCGGAAAAACCGTTCTGCTCCAGCAGATCAGTAAAGCCGTTCTGAAAAATCATCCTGATGTTCACGTTATGGTCCTGCTGATCGACGAACGGCCGGAAGAAGTTACTGACTTTAAACGTGAGGTTACCGGAGCGGAGATCATTTCCAGCAGTTTGGACTGTGAACTTGAAAGTCATATCCGACTGGCGCAGTTCGTTATTCAGCGCTGTAAACGTCTGACCGAAATGGGCAAAGACGTCTTTCTCCTTCTTGATTCAATTACCCGATTGGCCCGGGCTTTTAATAAATGGGTAGGTAATACCGGTCGAACAATGACAGGCGGTGTCGATATCAAAGCAATGGATATTCCGAAAAAGATCTTTTCTTCGGCGCGGCAGGTTGAAAACGGCGGTTCTCTTACAATCGTCGGAACCGCGCTGATAGATACTGGCAGCCGAATGGACGAATTGATTTTTCAAGAATTTAAAGGGACCGGAAATATGGAACTTGTCCTTGATCGGCGTCTGGCTGATCGGCGTGTCTGGCCCGCTATTGATGTTTCTCAATCAGGAACCCGGCGGGAAGAACGACTGCTTCCCCCCGATATTTTGCGCGCAACAACAATGCTTCGCCGCGTTCTCTCGCCCATGAATCCTATTGAAGCAATGGAACAGCTTTCCAGTAATTTGGCCCGTTGGGATTCCAATGTCGAATTCTTCCGCAAATTCATTCAACGAATTGACTAATCAGTAAGTCGTCGAAAACCTGACCATCTGACAACAGGCGTCTTTTAATGTTTACGGCTGGTCAGCAGATTGCGAAAAGTCGTCGAAAACCTCACCATCTGACAACAAGACACTGCATTTCAACTTAATACGAAAACAAAGAAAATTGACGCGTTAAATTCCCTTTCGGATTTTTATACTGCTTTTATTTTAAATTTTCCGTCATCTCCGCCGATTGATTGTGTGAATCGGCTGTTCTTTTGACGTTACAGCGGAAAATTTATAATGGAATCGATATACTTTCATTGGCCGATATAGTGCCGGATCCCGGCAGAATACGAAAGGGGAATGAAGTTGACGCGTTTGTGCCTCTTTTCTGTTCGCTCCCATAGGTTGTCTTTTGTGAATTTATTAATATTCGGCAAGCGAACAGAGTGAGCGGGATTTTGTATTCAGCGTCCTTGCGCTGGTTATTCGTCCCCGAAAACACGCAGGCTTCTTGGAGTAACAAAGAACATTTTGCCCGGTTCGATTTGGAGTTGTTCCCGTTCCTGATGAGTAACTTCGACAAAGAGTGAATCGACCGCTTCCGTTTTCATTTCGACGCGGACCCGATTCCCCGCGGAGTTGATTTTGAGGACTTCGGCGGGCAGACTGAGATGTCCTTCTTTTGGTTCATGCGAGATCTCGAAATCGTGCGGACGAACGAAAATAACGGCCTGTTTTTTTGTTTTTTGCGGATCGGCGGCAACGACTCCGACATCATCCGCGGTACCCTGATACGATCCGATTTTGATTTTTCCGTGATCGTAACGTCCGCGGAACTGATTGACCTGTCCGAGAAAGTGCATGACGAACTGGGTTGCGGGATTATGAAAGACGTTGTCGGGAGTACTGAACTGCTCAATTTTTCCGGCGTTCATAACGGCAACACGGTCGGCCAGTTCAAGAGCTTCGTCCTGATCATGAGTAACGAAAACGCTGGTCAGATGAATTTCGTCATGAAGACGGCGGAGCCAGGCGCGCAGTTCGACCCGGACTTTAGCGTCCAGCGCTCCGAACGGCTCGTCAAGAAGGAGTACTTGCGGTTCAACGGCCAGGGCACGCGCCAGCGCGACCCGTTGACGCTGACCGCCGGAGAGCTGACTTGGATAGCGGTAAGCCAGATTATCCAGCTGGATCATATGCAGAAGTTCGTAAACCTTGTCTTTGATCTGTTGTTTGGTCGGCCGTTCTTTGCGCGGTTTAACGGTCAGACCAAATGCGATATTATCGAAAACGGTCATGTGTCGAAAGAGGGCGTAATGCTGAAAGACGAAACCGACGCCGCGGTCGCCCACTTTGCTTTTACCGACGTCTTGACCGCCGAAGAAAATCGGCCCGCTATGCGGATCGGGAACCTCAAGACCTGCAATGATTCGAAGAAGCGTTGTCTTGCCCGATCCTGAAGGACCGAGAAGCGCAACCAGTTCGCCCGAATTGATCTTAATGCTCACGTCGTCCAGCGCTTTAAATTCTTTGAACGATTTCGATATGTTTCTGACTTCTATGCTCATGGTTTTGACCCCGATTGTTGGTCACGGAAATTTTCATTTCCGTTTAATTTGTATTTTCAGTTGATCATTATTTTCGATCATTATTTTCGATCATTATTTTCGATCATTATTTTCGATCTGCCGCCGGACATCAATCTTTTTCTTTGTTTCGAAGCCGAATTTCGATGAAAGTTTTTATGATCAGGGTAAAAATGGCCATTGCCGCCAGCAAAGTTGCGACGGCGAACGGAGCGGAACCGTTGGCGTATCCCTGATATAAGACGTTAATATGCAAGGGAAGTGTATTGGTTTTTATACTATTGCCTGCGACGACCAGAACGGCGCCGAATTCTCCCATTGCCCGGGCGTTGCAGAGAATGATACCGTATAGGAGTGCCCATTTGACGTTCGGAAGAGTAATTCGGCGAAAGATCTGCCATCCGCTGGCGCCGAGTACCCGGGCGGCTTGCTCTTCTTCAGTTCCCTGAGTCTGCATAACGGGGATCAGTTCGCGAACGACGAACGGAAAAGTAACGAAGATCGTCGCGATGACAACGGCGGGAAACGCATATAGCAGGCGGACATTATGCGACATGAGCCAGGATCCTATTGTCGACTGCGCTCCGAACAGAAAAACAAAGAGCAGACCGGCGATGACCGGCGAGATCGCAAACGGAAGGTCTATAATGGAAATAAGGAGACTTTTTCCCTTAAATTCGAATTTTCCAATGGCCCAAGCGGCGGCCAGACCGAAGACGACGTTGGCCGGAACAGCGATTCCTGTTGCCAGAAGTGTCATTTTCAACGCGGCCATGGTGTCCCGGGAAGTGATTGCTTTCCAAAACAGGGAGAGACCGCTGGAGAACGCTTCATAAAAAATGCAGATCAGCGGAAAGAACAGAAACAGGGCTAAAAATAGAAAAGCCGACAGAATGAGTCCCCAGCGGACAAAACGCGGCTCTGATGTTGCTTCCTGAACCGCCCGAAAATGGCTTCCGTAATCGGTATCGGGATGATTTTTTTTCATTGTTTTCGCCCTGTTCTTTTGGAGGCCGGTTTCAAGATGATTGTTATTCCGAGCGGTCGATTCCTCAACCGGTTTTCGAGAAAGGTCATCGGGATCATTCGAGGACCGGTCTGTTGAGTCCGGCGGGTCGGCAGGGATTCGGTTTTCATTTTTACTGAAAGGGTTGGCCATGATTTAGTTCTCCGCCTGAATGAAACGACGGTTGGCCCAGCGCTGGACCAAATTGATCAGCAGCAGCAGAACAAAGGAGGCCACCAACATGGTGACCGCGACAACGGACGCTGGAATATGGCCGTTTTCCTCATAAAGTTTTTGCATAATGACACTGGAGACGATTTCCGTTTTGCCGGGGATCATGCCGCCGATAAAAAGAACGGATCCGTATTCTCCGAGAGCCCGGGCAAAGGCCATCGCAAAGCCGGTGATCAGCGCGGGCAGGAGATTGGGCAAGATCACTTTCCAAAAAGTCAGCCAGCGGCTGGCCCCCAAACTGGCGGAAACTTCTTCCAGTTCCTTTTCAAGATCTTCAAGAGAAGGCTGAAGTGTTCGAATGACAAACGGAAGTCCGATAAAGATCAGCGCCAATGTAACACCGATTTCCGTTCCCCGGATCGGAAATGAAAAAAAACGACCGATCCAGCCCTTGTCCGAATAAAGCTGCGCCAGCGCAATGCCGGAAACCGCTGTCGGAAGCGCAAACGGAAGATCGACCATCGCGTCAAGCAGTCGACGTCCGAAAAATCGGTAACGAACCAGAACCCAAGCGACGATAAAACCGAAAAAACCGTTCACCAGCGCGGCGTAAAACGATGTTCGAAAGGTCAGATAAAACGATTTCTTGACAAGATCGTTGCCAAGATAATTCGTAAACTGTTCCCAACTTACCTGCGCGGTAACAATAAACAGCATCGATAGAGGAATCAGAACGATCAAACTCAAGTAAGTGACCGTGATCCCCATCGTAATCCCAAAACCGGGTAAAACGCTTCTTTGTACCAGTCTCATAACGATTATTAACTTCCGCAGTGTTAACTTTAAGATATTTGTTATTTTAATCGTATATTTGAAATAACGATATAGTATTCAACCTCTCTAGGTATTATCGTCATTTTTGTGAAACAGACAATAAGGTTTTAAGGTAATTTTGTCAATTTTTAGATGAAAAAGATAAAATAGTAAAAAAAGGGTGTACATTTAATGATTATAAAATGAAAATCCGAGTGAAAATAATGAATAATGTATTAGTGTAACTAAAAAGAAAGTTGTTTTTTTATTGGCGAAGAAGGTCAGAAAGGACCAGGGGGTAAGGCAAGTTGACTATCGAAAGCGAATTGGCGGCGGATTGTTTATTTATTTGAAATTGATATATTTAGTGAACGGATTTTGGGGGGGCAGTTATTGAACAGGATTAATCAGGCGCCGATTGACGGATATTTTTTGAGACGGTGTTCGACAGGAGCAGTTCTGAAAAATTTTGAAAAATTCGAATTGATAAAATATGAAACGGGAT
Source organism: uncultured Planctomycetaceae bacterium (assembly GCA_964652875.1). GTDB lineage: Bacteria > Planctomycetota > Planctomycetia > Pirellulales > Thermoguttaceae > JAUNBG01. Next base: position 872 of record CAZZEF010000280.1, on the reverse strand, counting down.
TCAGTTTATAAGAATTGTGTTCCCCATCGATTCATAAGTCGAAATCAGTTGAAATAAAAGAAGAGGAAATCGTTTGGAATTCAGAAAATATCGAATACTGAGATTATATTGTTAAAAATTTTAAAGTTGTCCGTATAAAAGCCGGAAATAGACTGGAACGCCGTCAGTGTTTTGGTATAATAATATAATGAGACATTAAAAAAGGAAAAAGAAAAATTCCCATTAAGAAGAAGAGAAATCATTTTGAACAAAGTCAATGACAGGATCAAACGAAAATATTTGAACAGGAATAGCGGGAATAATCGACAGAGTAAACGAAAAAGTCAATTGGAGCTTGTTTGCGGGGAAGGGGAGAACAGATGAATACTTATGAAGTCAAGCCTTGCGGTCCGGTTCGGGGAATAACGGCGGCGCCGGGCTCGAAGAGCATCACCAACCGCGCGCTTCTTTTGGCGGCTTTGGCGCAGGGACGTTCGAAGCTGACAGGAGTTCTTGATTCGGAAGACACTCGAATAATGGAGGACGCGCTTCGTCAGCTCGGATTGGATCTTGAGTACAACGAGTCGACCGGAGAGATCGTTTTAACAGGCTGCGGCGGGATCTTTCCGGTCAAAAAGGGAGATCTTTATGTCGGCAACAGCGGGACAACGGCCCGGTTTTTGACCGCGGCGCTTGCGTTGAGTGATGGCCAATACCGTATTTACGGCAAGCAGCGAATGCATGAACGACCGATAGGGGATCTGATCGACGCTCTAATTCAATTGGGGGGGGATGTCCGATCGGAAAACGGTAACGGATGTCCTCCGGTTTTAGTCAGGGGGCAGGGTAAGCTTTACGGGTCCGCCGATGTTTCCGCGAATATTTCAAGTCAG
>CAZZEF010000279.1:0-5888 GCA_964652875.1 uncultured Planctomycetaceae bacterium | reverse complement strand
ATTTCCAACTCTTTGAGTCCTGATTTCCGGAAATATCAAGTGTCTTCAGTATAACATAAACAGACGCGATAAAGTATTGCATAATAAAATGAGCAAGGTGCAAGATATAAAAACAAAAAACGCCGGAAATAACCACTATAAATAATACTTCAAGAGTATTTCTTCCTGAAAAAGAAAGAGAGACACACAAAAAATATAAAAGCGACAAGCCGATGCTGGCGCCAACGATACAAGCCAAAATACCTGCGTACTTGGAAGCTTTTTTATACTGATTCTCCATAAAATTCGGATCATTATTTTTTACATCCTCAGAGCAGGTGTCCAACTGGACAGGTTTATTTGTCTTCTCTAATGTTTGTTTGGGAATATTATCTTGCTTCAGCGGCTGAAAATCCTGGACCTTGGGGTTTATTCCAAAAGAGAGCCCTTGTAATTTATCTGCCGTAAACTGTTTTCCTTCCGCAAACATCGGGGTATTTGGCTTAATATGGCCAGATCTGGCAAGATCCTTGATTTGCTGTGCATTAAAGGGGCCTTTTTTTTGTTGATCAAATTGATCGAAATAATAGTAAGACGACATATAATATCCTTTCATAAAATTTTTATAATTATTAAAATTAATTATTAAAATTGTAATTTCGATAAAAATATCTTATCATATTATTTTTATAAAATAAATAATCCAAGAAGAAATTATTTATAAAAACAAAAAACAATAGCATCTATTACGGTAACGCTCTTATGTTTTAAACATCTATATTTACGTCTAATTCAAATTCCTTCGGGTGTATTTTACAGGCATTAGGCTGATTTGCTTAAAGTATTTTTATAACTATTAACATTCAATATCGGCCTATTTCAGGTTCTATTAATGACTCTGAAATATCGCTAAATTTACTTAATTTATCCGAATTTGTTGAGCGATTTGTTGAGCGATTTTGATTTTTAGAAAATCGCTCAACATTTTTGGATTCGTTCGGATCTGATCCCGTTCGAAATTCCGATCCGCGCGCGTTTCTTCCGATCTTACCGATAAATAATGTTCGCGGGTAACCTCGACCGTATGATCAGCCAGCTGGCAACAAGATGTGCCGAGAAAACTGGTTCAGCTCCGTTTCTCTGGAAGTCCGCATCGATTGAAATAATCGCGGCCATGGCTTAATTCCTGATCTAAATATTATTTTTTCAAACTTGTTTCTAAAATTACAGCGTACCCGCAAATTGGGCAATACATAAATTTCACCGTCTTGAACCATTTCAAACTGTCGCCCCAATTCCTCTTCCAGTTCAGGAAACAAGGGAAGAATGCGACTTTCTTTTCCTTCAAAACGTTCCGTCTTGCTGCTGCGGACCATTATAATTTTTTCTGACCAGTTTATATCCTGCCATCTTAAATTATTAGACTCCGAACTGATCCGTTATAATAAGATCATCAAAAATTTTCCTAGATTGTTGTAGTTAGTCGGGCGCTTAGGTGTCCGACTGGTTTTTTCTTGCCCCCGATTAATCGGGCCAATACACTCGCCAGTCAGGAAGTTCAGGTTCCTGTTTTTCTGTTAAAGAACTCGTCTTCTTCATTGAATTGGTTTTTTGGATACAGTTCGATAATGTTTTTTTCCCGGATCCTGATCTTTTTCATTGACTTCTAAAACTTCAGGATGATTTTCAATAAACTGTTTAATTGTACTTAAGATAAAGTTTTTTGCGCTTTCGTCATTGATCTTGTCATAAATAGAAACAATGTAATCAATTGATGTTTGCTTTGTCATGTCAGGTTCAAATATAGGTCCTGTTCCGAAATCAATCCATTCTCGACTTACATTAAATTTACAGCATAACAGTGTTTTTATCGTACTTGGCACACTAGTTTTTCCAACTTCCCAAGCACTTAATGCAGATGACGCTGTATTTATGTTAAGCGTTTTTAAAAATTTACCTTGTGTTAACCTCCCATATTTTGTGTTCTTTAAATGTACTGTACGCAATTGTTGAACACGTTTGCCAATTGCCTTGTTCACGGGTTTTTGTTCATTCGCCTCTTTCACATTTTTCTTTTTTTGTTTTTTTTCCATGCTTTTCTCCTTTCTTGCTTGGATAATATCAGTATATGACAGATTATGTAAATGCAAAGGACAAAAAGCAAAATATTTTAAATAAAAATACAGATTCTTGATAAATTTCATGTATTATCCGTTAACAAATTCATTTTCTGATAATATACTTTTATTATTACGCACGGGAAAATCCACTTTCTGACAATTTTAACTGTCTATTTTATTTATTAGGAGGATAAGAAATGGAAAAAAAAGAAGAATTATTCCAGATACTGGAACAGGTAAATGACAAAGGGCGCGAGTTCATCGCCGAAATGGTGTTAATGTTTACAGCAGGTCAGCAGTTTGCGAACGTCAATTGCGGTCAAAAATAAAAACCGCGATCCCCCAAAAGAAGGAGAAATCTTTCTTTTGGGGGTTGGCAATACATTGATATATTATTGAAATAAATAATGTTCGCGGGTAACCTCGACCGTATGATCAGCCAGCTGGCAACAAGATGTGCCGAGAAAACTGGTTCAGCTCCGTTTCTCTGGAAGTCCGCATCGATTGTAATAATCATGGCCATGCCTTGAAGCCCGCTCTAAATATCGCATTTTCAAACCAATTTTCTAAAATTACTGTGAGCCCTCAAATTGGACAATACATAAATTTTACCGTCTCGATCTGTCTGCCATTTTCTATCTCTAATTCTGGAAATAAAGAAACCTGTTGACTTTCAAAACCTTAAAGCCCCTCCGTCTTGGTACCTCGGACTATAAATTTTTTGTAACCGTTCACAGGAATTATTTGAAACCACTGATATCACGAATAAATACGGATGAACAGGATGCCGGTATCAAAAGTGACCAACGGGTTTTTAATTGAACTCACACTAAGCCGCCAAGGGAAGAAAAGATCAATATCAAATCTTTGTTTCCTTTGCGTGATATTTTTATACCTCACACTAAGGCTCGAAGACACGAAGATTTTTTATAATATCTCTCTTTGTGTCTCTGTTCCCTGGTGTGACTTGTTTCTCTTGATAATGATCGCAATATCGTTTATTGCAGTAATTTTCCAAAAACGTATCCGTGAAAATTCGTGTTATCCGTGATTACCCCCCTCCGCGAACAGTTACCGCGGCTGAACATAAACGTTGACAGCATCCTGTGCCGCATTTTTTAAAAAAGCCGCTTCTTTTGGCGACATATTCGGCAGAACGAATTTTACTTCTGAAACAGGTTTCCCAAACAATTCCGTAAACCAGAGACACGACTGAATGTATTGTCCACGGTTGTCCAAATGGACGCAATCCTGATGAATTACCTGAACTCCGGCATCGTTTGGACGCCAGTAAGCCATCTGCAAATAGTAATTAGATGAGGGAGCCGGACGGTCGGGATAGGTGTAATTTTTCAGGTCGATCACCGGTTCCTCCGTCTTTTCCCGACGCTGCCGCGCAAATTGAATGGCCAATCCCGACGGAATAATTCGAAGTCCGAATTTCTTTCCGAGCAGGGAATAGTTTTTTTCAAGAGAAGAGTACATCGCGTTGGGGTCTTTAAATTTTCCTTTGCCATTTTGAATCAGCCCATGCATTGGATGAAAGCTCCATGACATTTGAAGGACAATTTCCGCCTGCGGAGCGTACTTTTTCACATAATTAATAATCCTTTCCAAATACGGAATTTCCGTTTTCACATCATAACTCATCCGGCTGAAATGCGGCTGCAGTAGTACGAAATCCCATTGATCGAGTGTTAAAAGATCTTTCAGCGTGTATCCGACGCCATACGGATAGGGTTTGAATTTGGGGTCGGCTTCAGACTTGTCGATTCCCTCGCAGTGCTTTTCCATTCCTGACCCGCCAATGCAGGCGCGATTCTGGATCAGTGAACAACCGGGAACCGAGGCCACCACCTGCGGAAAGAGATACATTCCGCTATCTGAAAAACTGCTGCCAATAGTGAGAAGTTTGACTTCCTTTGCGGAAAGAACTGTACAAACCATCAACATCAGTAATAGATAAATCAATTTTTTCATACATAAACTCCTGTACACAATAAATGGTTCTGAAACATTTGTATTTTTCCGAATTTTAACAAAAAGCCGGAGTTTTAAATGGCAATAAACAATATCTAATATTTATGAAACTTGTGTATAAAGACCGTAAAAATACATTATCCCTAAAATGTATTATTTTTAAAATGAAAATCCCCGAAAAAGATACACATTACAGCCAGGACGGCGAAGGCACCGCTCCCGGTTCGCACTGACCGCGCGATTGACGGGGACCAACTCCCGTTGATCGCTAATCTAATGGAAATACCCCGGGGATGGTCCGTAAAAAATCCGCGCTCTGTAAGCGCAACACCGAATTTTCTTCTGTACTGCTCTTACAGATCTAAATTTCTATAGGATCAGAATTCGTAATGCCGCAAAAACGTCCATTTTTGCTTTGTCCCGGTCTGTAATGCGCTGACCTTACAGACTGTGTGTGAATCAAACATCATTATGTATGAAAATTAAAAATCGGGGAAAGTACTGGATACATTTTCTTCCGGTATTTACTTGTCTAATTATTTTTACTTTATTGATTATTTTACTTTTTCGTAAAAAACAAGTGTAACGGATCGGGGATTCTGTTTAACGCTCCAGTTGGCAAGTTCGGAGCCATTGACCGTTTTTGATTCTCCGTTGTAAAATTCGAGACGGTATTTTGCGGTACGATCAATGCCGGAAAGAGCGAACGTTTTGGACTGTTCGGGCGCAATAGCACGACGGAAGGCAATGGCAAAGCCTGCACTCTGATCGGACCGGGCGCATTGCCAGGCACACCAGCAGTCGTCAACATCGGCTGTTTCTTCGGTGAGCGGATAAAAGTTGCCCATATAAAATTCACGCATTCGCCAGGCAGTACCGTAAACCTTTTTGAACCAGGTCGTTTCCTCATCCGTAAATTTTCTTTTGATAATTCCTCCATTAAGATCAGAAAGAGTACACACGACCCCTGAAGAAACAGCACTCATCAGTCCGTAATCGTCAAACGGCGTGACGCAGTTCGATTCACTTCCCTGAAAAGGAAGAAAAGCGAGCGTGTTCAGCGTCGCGTTTTGATAGTCACTTCGACAATACGTATGCGCACGGGAGATCATTTCAATATCGATTCTTCGCCCACCGGAAGCGCAGTTTTCCTGAATAATGTTCGGGAACCTTTGGCGCATTTCATCCAGGAAGGTATACATCCCGGCAATGTGCTTTACTTCCGCGATACCAATCCGGTCGGGATTCTTCTTGTCCAGTTCAGCCCAAACGGGACCGGGATCCATATTGAAATCCTGGCGGTATACGTCGATTCCGTGTTTCTGAATCATTCCATAAACAACGTCCTGAATCCAGTGTAACGCGTTCGGATTTCCGAGATCAAGAAGACAGTCGCCCTTCCCCCTGTTGAGATCCATTTTCTCCGGGTGAACGTTCGGGATTTTGAGTTCAAGAAAATCGCCGTGCCAGTATTCGGGATGCTCTCTTCGGATCGTGGCACCCGGCTTGCTGCGTTCCGGTTCGAACCAGAGCAGGAATTTCATGCCCGCTTTGTGAACGGCATTGGCGATGGGAAGAAGATCGCCTGTCGGATGTACGGTCGTATTGACCCGCCAGTCGCCCAGATAGGTTCGCCATTGTGGACCGCAGTTGGTATAGGGGTTTGTCTCATGCGGAGCTCCGTTCCAACCGGCGTCGATCCAGAGAGTATCAAATGGCAGCTTGTTGTCAATGACATATTGAAGAATGGCAAGCATCATTTGTGGTGTCTTGTTTCCACCAGCAACGGTAATCGCGTGAATGGGGGGG
>CAZZEF010000278.1:0-5890 GCA_964652875.1 uncultured Planctomycetaceae bacterium | reverse complement strand
CAAAAAGAGCAAAACCGTTGTTTTTAATAAATATTAAGCGGACAGACAGAAAACGGCCCGGAGCCAGTTGATTGTATCATCAGAAAAGATCCCCGCTATTTTCAAAATTCGAAAATTCGCGGAAGATCTTTGCGTTTTATAAAAAACAACATAACAATCATTACCGATTCCGTTATAAATTTTTCGTTCCAATGACAAAAGACGCCGTCGATTTACAAAGTCAATCGGCAGAAATCCCGAAAAATTAAACGGAGAAACATAAAGATTTTATCCTGTTTCAACTGTTTATTATAAGAAGCAAACGTTCCGTGAACGATCAAAGCAATTTCATGGTCTTCATCCATTCATAGCTGCGGTCTTTCCAGGTTTTTGCATTTTCCAAATTATTCCAAAACATGAATCCGTGCGGAGCTTTGGAAAAAATATGCAATTCGCAGGGAACATTCATTTTCCGCAACTGACGGTAAACCTGAACCGATCCCATCGGCGAATAAATATCATTGTCTCCGTGAATAAGGATCATCGGGGGGGTTTTCTCGTCAAATTTCAGTTCGGGCAGCAAGGGAACACTGTTTCCCTTTTTCGCGTTCGGACCGATTGACCCGTCTTCAAGAACATAAGGAACATAAACCGGAAGGGCAAAATTGACATGACAGGAGATCTGATCCAATTCATCAATCGGTTTATAAGATCTTGTTTGACTTTGAGTTGCGGCCATTAACGCCAAATGACCTCCGGCAGAATATCCTTCAACACCGATTTTTTCCGGATTAATGTTGAACCGTTCCGCGTTCTTTCGAACAAAACGAACCGTCCGTTGCGCGTCCTGCCAAGCTCGCTGATAAATTGGTTCACCGACTGGACGGGGAACTCGATAAACAAGCACAAAAACGGTAATCCCTTTGGAATTCCAATAGGTGACATTCGGACTTCCTTCCCCCTGATAAAAACAGGTACTGTATCCGCCGCCGGGAAAGAGGATTATGCAGGCATCGGACTTTTGTTCTTTCGCCCGAAAAACATAAAGACGCGGATCGGTAACTTTTTGAGCGGAGCCCGGTGTCTTTTCGACATTGGGTTCGCATACCGTTTCGCCCGGCGCCTTATCCGGCCAGATCTTGTATGATTCACCTTGAAAGACCGCTCCCTGAACCGGATTTGAAAAAATACCCGATCCCCCAAGAGTCGCTGTTAACAAAACGGCCACCGTCCAAATGAGCCACTGATTTCTTTTTTGATAAAGCCCGTTTTTCTGAATACTATTGTCCATTTTTTCAACCTTTCATTTTTATTATTATTCCAATTTCCGATCAGGCCTGTTTCGTCTCTTTCTGACGCAGCCGTTTTTCTCGACCGCCGTAAAGAGATTAACTCATTGATTATCCTGAAAGAAAAAACAAATCAACAAGACAAAATTAATTAATTTAAATTCTGTCAAATTTTAATACTTTTCGCAATCATATCCGACAGACTTCATGATCCGGCTGTTCTTTTGATGTTAGAACAGAAAATTCATAATGAAACCGGCTCACTTTTCCTTGATAATTAAAATTAATTCCCCGAAAGAAAACGAACTATTGGATCTGTAAAAAACGCCAATCGCCGGTAAACTTTTTCAGTTCGGGAGGAAGTTCATTCTTTCGCGCCTGAAAGATCCCCTTCCAAGACCCGGACGCATCCTTCCAAAGAGCGATGTCGGGACGGATCTCTCCCGACCGCTCGGAGATCTTAAGATCAATACCGCCTCCGGAAAAATACTCAAGTTCCGATGCGGCCAGCGCAACGAGATCTCCGTTCCGGTCAAAACGGCAAGCCAAAACACCTTTTGCCTTGGCCCGAACGGAAACAGCGGCGGATTTAACCGGTTTACCTGTTTTTAACGAAGATCTGTTTTCCAAACAGAGGGCCGGATCCTGAACAGGGATACCGGACTGATCGATCAGAAGATCTTCGCCGACAGGGTGCGTTTCGGAAGCGTTGGCCCAAAGACAGGTACCGTCGACAAGCCGGGCAAAACCGGACAGACTGGGCCGAACTTTCCAAGGAGTCTGTTCCGGCGTTTGTTCCGTTTTAAGCCAGGCGATTATTTCATCCGTCTGTTTCGGGTCAATAATTTTCGTTTTACCGTTTTTATTCAGAGCGGTCAATTTTTCGAAATCAGCGCGGTCGGAATCGGTAACGGCATAAAACACAATCGCCTTATAAGGCTGAATTCCATATTGAAGCAATCCGTCCTTGTTAAGTTTCCAGCAGTTTTTCCCTTTAATATCAACGGCGTTAATCTGTGAACTAGGAATAAGATCGGCGGGAAAACCCGCATTTGAAAATCGGGAACAGATCGGGATCGCTTTTGTCATAACGGTATTGTATTCCGCCCGGGTCCAGTTCATAACGCCGAAATGACCGAAAACAACTGCGACAGGACAATAAAGAGGACGATCTGAAATAAAACTGACCATTCGGATCCGCTGGCGAACGCGTTCGGCCCCCTGATCAAGAATCGGAAGCATCGCGAAATTATCCGGCTTTCGCAGCGCGTTGTTCGGCTGGCAGCAGAACGGATGAATGTTAACCCGACCGCCGGAAAGAAAATCGCTCCAATGCTCGGTAAAATAAGGTTCGATCTGATCGGAATAATACTCATTATACCAAAGATGACCGTTTGTTTTGGCCATTCCGGTTCGGCAGGGATAAGGAGTGATCTCGTCGGTTTGCGCGTAATCGCGCGGATGACGCCACCACATAAGCGAATTTTTTTTGAATTCCTGCGCGATCGGACGGGGATACCAAGTCGGATGAGTCGCGGGAAATGCGTTTTGTCCCCAAAACTTCTTCGTCAGATCATACAGTTGATATTCGAATTCGAGACAGCGTTCAAGATTCATTTTATTATAATCGTCAATTGCCTGACTTCGTTCTTTGGTTTTATTCGATTGCTCCCGATACATCAGTAAAAAATCACTGACCAAATCGCGGCCGGTCAATTTCAGGTATCGTTCGGCCATTGGATCGGAAAAATAATACTCGTCGCCATTTGGAACACCTTTGTAACAGGGTAAAAACCCCCATTCATCTTTAACGCATCCCCCTGCCGGAAGATCCTTATGCGCTTCAAAGATCTCTTTCTCAAAGGAGAGAGCCTCGTCCGAATGCAGATCCGGATAAAGAAAATGAAAAGAGACCGCCGCGCAGATCCAACGGGTTTCATGAGCGGTTTCACCCGGAAGAAGCGTTATCGTCGAATAAAGCCGCTCCGTTCGTTCACTCGAAAAATTCACTTCGGAAGTCAAATCGCGAATCGTTTCAGGAATGATTTCTCCTGATCGGTTCTTCTGATAACTCCAAACGCGAACCAGCCGAACCGACTCTATCCGATAGTTGTAATTATGTGTATAATGATCGGTCCGGTCCGCCTGACTGATCGACACTTCAAGATTCTGACCGGCCGTCTGCCGATCTTCCCGAAGGACTAATATTTCCTGTAATCGATTCGGATATCGTTCTTTAAAGATCTTGCGGGACAAGCGGATCTCGGCGTCCGGCAGCATTCGGATCCCGTATTTCTCCCAAGCGTATACGGCGGCCTTTCTTTGAAAATCAACCGCTTGCGGCGAAAGAGAATCGTAAGGAACCAGCCGATTGGAAACGGCGATCATATCGAACGACGCCTTGCGGCCAATCGCGTCGATAAAAGCTTTATAACCTTCGGGCTGATCTGTTTCAAAACCTTTGGGAAACCAGCAGCCGAGTTCACGCGGTATTAGCCGTCCGTCCACCATCTCCGGAATTCGGACCGGATGTTCCGGATTAAGCAACGGCGTTTTACCCCAAACAGATGCCTGACTCAATACAAATAAAAGAAACATGAATCCGGCCATCATTTCCGCGTTGAAAAGTTTGCCGAAGCGCCGGACTAAAGTCCGATCGGGTCTTTCATTATTTCCGTTCGACTCAAAAAAATGAAACAGCGCGTTAAAAATCGCTGACGAAATACGAACCATATTTACTCCTTCAAGATCATTTTTTATACCGTTAACAGAACGGTTGTTTTCCGTTTTTTATTTACCGGTTATTTTCCGGAATTGAAAATTTCTGCCGCTGATACGTCCAGTTAAACAGGATCGTAACATTCTTGTTTCTTCAAAAGGGTTGATTCCTTTTGAGTATTCCCTGGTCCGATAAAACAGATCCGGATCACAACACGTCCGAAATCGCTTTCGAAGAACTTCAAATGACGCACGCATAAACATGAATATAACAAAACGAAATTCCATTGTCAATAAAAAGCATTTTTCTTTCATCCGTCACTCCTTGTTTTTCGGTTTAACGCCATAAGAAGAAACGCTGATTAAAAATGACGGCAGAGCAGATCTTCAGTTCGATATTCAAAATACCGTTTTCTGTCCAGCGCTCCTTTTGACTGCTGTCATTATAAATTTCCGCGATTTTCACCAATTGACTTTAAGAATCGGCTGCTCATCGGACATTGGAAAGAAAGTTTTCATTATAAAACCGGTATATCATCATTTTCGCTCTTCATCAAATATATTTTGTCCGAACTGTCTGAAAAACATGGACAAATCAAATATAATACATTATACTTATCTTATCGGGAACCTTTTCGAACCATCACCGGCCTTTTAAATTCGGAAAGAATATTTATGAGTAAATACGATAAAAAATACAATCGGAATAAATACAATCCGCGATCTTATGAAAAGACCGATTCCGGATCCGAAAACGGTCAGAACAACAGCGATGACAGGAAACTTTATTCCGAAAAACGTCCTGAATATGTCTCTGATCGCAATACCGGTCATAACTCCGATTCAAAAACCGCCTGTCATTCCGATCACAAAAATCGTTCGAAAACGGATCAAGCGGACGTATCCGGCAACAGTTTTTCTTCGAATATTAAAAAAGAGGCTGAATTCCATTTTAAATCCGTCATTCAAGTTGAAAATGAGTCCGGACCGTCCGGAAAGATCCGATCCATTCCAAGTGGTCGCCCCCTCTTGTCCAATTCCGACAGCCGTTTAGTCTCAAACGAACGGCCACCGAAAAAACCTTCTGAAAATTCAACCCGGGACAATACATTTAAACAAGATCGGCCATTCGGGCGCAAGGATCGTTCAACGCGCAGTAATTCATCGGAACCGAACCGGTCTTTTTGCCCGAACGATTCATCCCAAACAGATCATCCAAACTTCGCTCAAAACAATTCGAAAGCGATTCAATCTCCCCAAGAGCCGGTCACCGTCTGTCAGAATGAAATTTCCCGTCCGCATTTGACCGACGACAAACGGATCAGTCTTTTGAAAAAAACAATCCGCGACTTTATCAAAATTCAACTGCCGACGCCGAACATTTCAACCGGGTCTGAAATCAATACTCAATTCATCGGCAGGATCTCCGTTTCGGAGACGCCGCTCATTCTTTATTATAAAAGAGGTTTAACCAAACGGGCAAAATACCTGCTGATCACCGACCGTCAAATACTCTATTATAACGATCAGGGTGAAGTCCGTCATTATTTATGGCCTGATATTCATCGCCTTAATATTCGAATGACTCATAAAAGCTGGCAAAATCATAACGACTCCAGGGAAAGCAACATCTGTCAGGGTCTATGTCTGATCATCAACGGGCAAGAAGTCTGTTTTCTGAAAATGTGTTCAATGAACGGAACAATCGAACCGGAGGTAATTTGGTTCAACACGCTGTTCAACTACTGGTCGAAACAGGGTATTTTGGACGATGGTCCCCCCAATGATATTTACGGCCGACGTTTGAATACCGTTTATACCCGATCGGTCACCGACTACTCCTGGGTTCCAACCGAACTTGAAACAAAAAATCTTCTCCCGCCCCCGCCGAGATCGTTAACCGG
>CAZZEF010000277.1:0-5906 GCA_964652875.1 uncultured Planctomycetaceae bacterium | reverse complement strand
AGAGAGGGTCCGAAATCAGAATCAGCGAAAGTATTATTAGCGGCAAAAATATTTTTGTGAGAGAACAACTGTTTTTCATGACTGCATTTCCTTTTTGTTTTTTGGGGGTAAGATGTAAAATTACGCAACCGTTCGCAAAGGGAATTGATATGACGGATAACAAGGTTTTTCGCGGATGCTTTTCAGGAAGTTTTTTAAACCGGTTATTCCGCTATCCCCGTATTGCGAAGTTTCGTAAAATTCGTCCGAAACGAACGAGACGTCACAAAGTAACGTCTCGACGGGAGGTCAACCATTTTATACTGCTTTTTATTTTAAAATTTCCGTCATTTCCGCCGATTGACTGCGTGAATCGGCTGTTCTTTTGACATTATACGAAAAATTAATCTTGGAATCAATGCAAAAGATCTTCGCGCAAGACAATTCGGCCCTGATCAACAATTTTGATCTCACCGCCGGGCTTTCCCTCCCGATTGAACATGACGGTTACGATTCTGTTTTTACGATCGATGAACTCGACACCATCCTGTTTGCCGGTTTGAACGGTCTTTGCGGAAATCATTTTTTTCGGCGATCCATCCGCGGCTTCAAGCAAATGAAGGAATCGGGCTTTAAGATCGTCCTTTTCAGGCGAGATCTCAATCCGATATCGACCGAACGAATTGGGACGGGTCCAAAGCTTTTTATCCGCGGAAGCGAAAAGAGGATAATTCCGTCCGCCAGTCTCAAATTCATGACCGGGTCCACCGATCTTTTTCGATTGAACTTTTGCCGGAAACAGTGTTTTGACAAACAGGGTCGACCGTTCGGATCCACTGCGCCAAACACCATTTTCATAAACCGGTTCGTTCTGGGAATGAAGCAGAAAAACCTTTTGCTGATCAGGACGCTTTGAAGTCACTTGATCATAAACGACGAAATAATCCGGTTTGACATAAACGAAGATCCGAACGGCTTGCGAACATTTTGCGGAAGAATAGCAGGCGGACGCGTCCCCGGCGGAAACCGCATGATACGGACTGCTGCTGAAACCGAGATTTTTGCAAACCCGCTGCATGTTCTGCCCTCCGTCGGCGAACGGAAGCTGCTTGATCCGCGGAGCATTGGCCGGATACCAATATCGCGAAAGCGGCTCCTCCTTCATACGGATCAAAATACCGTTATGAGCGACCGTCTGCGGATAATAAATCAAATGCTGTTCCGCCTGGCCCCGTGTACCGGTATCGCAAGCAAGAAATCCTTTTTTGTAAATAATAAAAGTGTTCTCGTCATAATGCTGATGCTGAGCATGTTTCGCGCCGGCTTTGAACGAAGCAAAGGTATCGCTGTCAGTAATGCCGGATCGAACGTTCATCAGACCGAACGAAGGAAAGAATTCCGCAACAGGTCCGCCGACCGGATCCGCCGCTGTCTTGACGGTCTGCTTGTCCGAACCGGAAGCGGTCTTGTTGGAATCAGCAGAAATTTTTTCTGTATCGGGACAGACCTTGCCAGGATCGAAATTGAACAAGATGAACGGGACATAAGGATAGGAATTCGTCCCTTGAATTTTTCGAAGGGCGCGAGGGAGAGTGCGCATTACGGAATAAATTTGATCGACCGTTTTTTGGGGGGCGGTTTTTCCATATAAATTAACGGCCTGCGCGAGATGGGTATACATTAAATCCGCATTCATAACATTGGAATCATGCGAAGCGTCGCCCCAGCCGAAATCGCGAAAGAAAGTCGGCGAGGTCTGGTCCGGAATGGCCATCCAGCTGAAATAGTTCGCGTAATCCCGCATTTGTGTCCAAAGTTCGGTACCGTCAATGCCAACGGCGCTTTTCAATGTATATAAAAAGTTGTAACTGGCCCAAGGATAAGCTCCGAAACTGTATCCGGAACAAATTGACGTCAAGACCCCTTTTCCGCCGGAAATACGTTCCCGTGTCTCCATCATGTTCGTATCAAGTTTATAACCGCGTTCGAGCATTTCTTCGGCCAGCCGGTCGCAATATCCGTCTTTCCAGGCAGCCAAACCGGCAAACCACCAAAGCCCGTTTTCTCCATAATTACCGGTTTCCGCGCCGCCATTATTGCGCTGATATCCGGGCGAACGCATGTAATCAATATATTCAAGCATCGGAACAATAAAAGCTCGCCGCTCCTGCTCGGTCATCTTGTCAAAAAGCCAATCATAAGCAATCAGCGCGGAAAGACGCTCCGTATGATACCATTCCGGGAGGATCTCCGAACGCCGGGCCAGCTGAATAAATTCAACGCAAAGGCCCATGTATTCAATCGCCCGAACCCGGTACGCGTCATCGTCCGTCGCAAGATAAACAATCGCACATTCCAGCGCTTCCTGTCCCCCTGCCCGCTTGACTCCGTAAAGAACAGCGTTCTGATCCCCCATCTGTCGCTTAAAGATCATTCGGCCATTCTGGATCTCAACAATATCGGTTTTATATTCCAGTTCAACGGTCTTTGGATACTGACTGATCTTTTTTTTCAGCCGATCCAGATTTTCAGTACAGTTCGTTCGAATATGTTCTTTAAAAGCGGGCAGCGTTGTTTTATTAATGAAAAGACGGGGATGCTCCTGACTGATCCGCGCTTTCACCTCTTCGATCAATGGAGGTTCCGCGCATGAAAGATCCCGATTGGCCGAAACAAACGCAAGAAATAAAAATGACAGTAAAGCGGCGAACTTAATTATTCGCGTTGGATTAAACCGGTAAAAGGAGGCAATCATCAAAAAATCCTTTTTAATAAAATGAAGGTGAAAGCTGGCTCTGAATCAATTCGGAAACGGATCAAAAACAGCAGCGGCCATGAATTATACCGGTTCCATCATGAAATTTCCTTTCCAAATTCAAAGATCAGCCGATTCACAACGTCAATCGGCGGAATTTGCGGAAAATTTCAAATACCGGCAGTATCCGAAAAAGGTTGAACTTATGCGTCAGGAGAAGCGGAATCCGTCGATCCGGGGTTCGGATTAGGAACCGGATTCGGAACCGGACCGGGAATCGGGCCCGGATCGGGATCAGGAACCGGATTCGGAACCGGACCGGGAATCGGACCCGGATCGGGATCAGGAACCGGGACCGGAATCGGAACGGGGACAGGGTAAGGCCGGGGGCCGTAATGAATAATCGGGATATATGGCTGCGGACGTCTTACCGGAACGGGAACGGGAATGTTTCGAATAATCGTTTTCGGTTTCGGCGGGGTAAAATCGACGTTAACGGTATATTCCCGGTTCGATCGGTCCAAATAAACAAGATCAGTCGGTCCGGAACACATTTCCAAAACGCTCAGGGCCGGCGCCGAATTATCTCCCGCTTTAACAAGAGTGCATCCCCGGAGCGAAGCGGGCAGGATCGAAGAAGAAGTAACGCTGACGATATAAAGACCTTCTTTGACTTCCTTAAACCGCGCTTTAAGAATTCGACTGTAAACAGACCCGGTACTTTTGAAAGCTGATCCGGATTTTGTTCCGTCGCGCCAAACCGATTCACCGCCGTCCTGTTTACCCGTATTCCTTCCGTTCCTGTTCGGGACAATTTTACCCCCATCCGAATTATTGGGCGCGGACGCGTTTTCCGTTGGTATTTCAAGACGCATTTCGTCCAGATAAGCAATCATTTCCTCCCGTACTTTGGAGGGTATTTCATTATTCACGCTTTGAAGATGAACGATTAAAAGATCAAGTCCCGCGGCATTTCTGCTTAAAACATCATACTCCGCCTGATCGACAATCGCGTCGGTCACAAAACTCAAAATTGACCCCTGTTCCGTTGAAAAACGCGGCTTGACAAAAACTTTGTCCGAAAGCGACTTTTTGAAGTCCGTCAACTTTTGAGTCAGTTCGTCGTCTTTGAGCCGTTCGGCAGCCTGTTCGATCTTTTCGCGGGCCGAATCGATCTTTTTTCGAATGGCTATTTCATAAGCGAATAAAAAAAGATCCTCTGATCGGCAGACGGACGAACTCTTACCCGTTCGCTTTTCACCCCGGCGGAGCATGACCGCCATTTGAAGGATCAGACCGGGATTCTGCGACTCACAAGCCCGCGTTATCAGCGGAACCGTCACATATCCCGCAGAGATCGCTTCGTCGCCGGATCCATCGGCCCAAACGGGATCTTCCGTCAAAAACGCTGTCGGCAAGATCAGTAAAACAATCCAGATAAACAGCTTAATAAATTGATTCATAAACAAGACCCTTTTAAAAATTTATTCCGATTTTGTATTTGCGCTAAACGCTGTTATTATTTTATAAACAGCAGTTCACAAAGTCAATAAAGTCGACAAAGATAAAGAATATTTTTACTTTTTATACTCATTTTGTTTTTTCAATTGATGAGGAAGCCGCCGGAGCAAACAAGTCATCAATCCTTATTGATCTATTTATTCCGCGATACTTGATCCGCCTTTATAATTATGATAAACTTTTATATTAAAAGACGGAACGTTTCGTCATTCCGATTGTTTTCGGGAATCGAATAAATTACCCGGCGACAAAATTCCTCTTAAAAAATACGAGAGAAAACAGATTCCGAACAGACCTTCGAATTGTGTTCGGGGTGATTCTGTTATTGATCGCTGCCAAAGGACGGACTGATCGAAAACGGCGGAAAGTTCATTTCCGTATTTTCCGACTATTGACGACCAAACATTCAAAAAAGGAGTTTTTATGAGTAACATTTTATTTGACAATCGGATCGAAACCTCCGCGTCTTCTTCCGATCACTTGGGGGAATCAAAAAGTTTTCCCGCGATGAAACGGCAAGTTCGGCCGGGGATCAGACTGTCCGTTTTTTTATCGATTCTCCTTCTGATCTTCTTCGGATCGATGGCGGAAGCGGGTCAAAAGCAATTGAAATTTACCTCTGAACATTGGAAGCTCAGCGGACAAACAGGCAAACTGCTTGAACAAGCGGACGGGGTCAAGGGACCGGTACTCGAAATAACCGGCGACGGATCCTATTCGAACGCTTGGATTTTCCGATCCTTTCCGCTCATTCCGTCGGAAAAAGGAAAGCTTTCGATCGGCTGCCTGCGTTTCAAGGCGCGCCGAACAAGCGGATCGGGCGGAATTATGACGGGATTCGATTTCGCCAATTACGACATGTCGGTCTCCAATGAATGGAAAACGATCAATTTAACGTTTATTATTCCCAGCGGTCGAACCTCGGGCGATATCCGGCTGGGACAATGGAACGTGAGCGCGACCATTCAATTCGCCGAACCTGAATTCTTTTACGTGACTCCTTATACCGCCAAAAACGGATTGGGCAATAACGAAAGCTTTGAAAAAAATCAGCAAACTTATCAATACGCTTCCCGTTGGGGCAAAGACTGCGGGAATTACAGTCGAACCGTTGAGGAAGTCCGGGTCTCCTTCAATTCGAACCGCTGGTGTTTCGGATCCTCCAGCGTTCTGGTCTACCGTTTCGACGCGCCCCCGGCCGGAAATGGAAAATTTTATTCCGCCTCCGTCGGTTACACGATCGGGTATTATTCTTCCGGAACACTGACCCCTGAATTTTCAACGGATCGGGAAAAATGGACCGCACTCGAACCGCTCGGAAAATCGGGATCAGTCAATGTCAAACTGCCCGAATTCAAAGACGGCGTTAAAACAGTCTGGGTCCGTTTTCAAGGCACGCCCCAAACCAATTTACAGCTCTATTCAATGAAATTCACCGGCTCAACCCAAGCCCCCGGCCCAAAATCGGAGTCCGTCAATAATAACGCGACCTCCATAAAAGGAAACACAATTTTCTGGGAACTCGTCGAGGGTGATCCGGGCTTTCCCGTTCCCGACGAATCAGAACTTGACAAAACAACGCCGGGAGACCGAATCTTTGAAAAAACGGTTCATTGGAACGACGTCAAGGGGACAGCCAAAAGCGCAAAAA
>CAZZEF010000276.1:0-5938 GCA_964652875.1 uncultured Planctomycetaceae bacterium | reverse complement strand
CCCAGCGAATACATCGGTCGCATCCTTTTCGGGTATAAATTGCAACCTGTGTCGCTACTTCGTCGGGAGTTCCTTTTTTCATCCAGCCGCCGGTGCCAATATACATGTCTTCGGTATTTTCGCGGACAACGACGAAATCAAGATCTTCGGGTCCTTTATTGGCCAGCGGAGTTTCAACGCCGGGAAAAAGTTTGACCGGACGGAAATTAATATATTGATCGAACGCAAAACGCAGTTTGAGTAACAGTCCCTGTTCCAGAATACCCGGCTTTACGTCAGGATGTCCGACCGCGCCCAAAAGAATTGACGGGAAAGTATGCAATTGTTCCATTTCTTCATCGGTAATAAGAACACCGGTCTTAAGATACCGTTCGCCGCTGATATCAAAAGGAGTCAATTCAAGATCGATATTTTCAAGTTTGCAGACCGCTTTAAGGACTTTAACACCTTCCGCGACAACTTCCGGACCGGTTCCATCACCGCCAATGACCGCTACTTTCAACAGGTTACTCATCTTTTTCCCCTTTTAGCAAGAAAATTCAGCGAAATTTTGACTGAAGCCGACCGGCGTCAACAAAACGGCGGCAAACAGCCAATAAATATTATATAGTCTGATTATCCCAGATATTACGGGAAAGACAAGCCCCCCGAAACGGCTTTTGACCGCACGGGAATTACTTCTAAACAGAATAAAAAGATCTGTTTTCCAAGTCGGCCGAGTTTAAATGTTCAAGAGATTAAACGATGATTTTCTCCAACGGAGTCCCGTCAGGTTTCGATAAACCTAACGACGGGAACTGGTTTCGACGCTGATTGAAACAGAGTTCCCCTCAGGTTTTATTGGGCCCTTTTGCTTTATTCAAAGATCGAGCCGGAAGCCTGCTGAAAAGGACTGGGTGTTTGATAAAGATAAGGAGCCGCGCCGATTTCGATCACTCCGACTTTTTGCAGAAGTTCGGGACAGCCGCGCCGAATAAGAGCGAACGCCTGCGAATCGTTCAGAAGATAACATCCCCAAAACAGAGTCGAAACATTCATGACAACCCGTTGATATTCCGGATCGTTTTTGCCTCGTCGTTTCATCTGATGCCCGCAATAGATCTGATGGTCCGCCCCGTTCAAGGTGACATGATAGCGGTTTTCGCCCTGAATGCCGTCAAAAGGAATTCTTCGCTGATAACTTTTGGTTGTTCCGACGATTCCGTTGTCATCGGTTCCGCTGAAAGAGATAAAAGGAATATTGATGCCGGAATAGACCAACGGCGCTTTGTCCCGGGGACAGTAAACTGGAGGACTCATTGCGATAACCGCTTTAATTCGCGGATCCTTTAAAATTGGGCCGTTATCGGGCGGAAGCTGACCGGCGACCAGTAAAGCCCCCAATGCACCAAGATTATTTCCTCCGACTCCCAGCCGGTTCAGATCAATCATTGTTCCGATTGGATCGCTGTTTTGCGGAAGTTCATAAATACGGTCGATCGCGAAACGAATGGCCAACGCGCGCTCCCTGCCGGTCCAATTTTCGCGAAACGCTTCTTTAAGTTCACCCATCGGACGTATTTTGCCCTGCCAAACCGTTGTATCTGTTCCCGGATGATACAGGAAAAAGGAAACAATACCTCTTGAAGCCCACATGTTCCCTAAATACTCATACTGCTCTGGAGAGGCTCCCAAACCATGAGAAAAAACGACAACCGGACAGCTTCCCAAAGGAGCCATGATCGGAAAATAAGCTTGCGCTTCCAAAACGGCCGATGTATAAGGGATCGGCCAGCTGACCCGCCGGGTTCCGACCGAGTAAAACTGCTTTTTATAGACAGCTATTTTATTATTGACTGCGTCTCTTGAATAATGAGAAGGATAAGAAGCCATTACCGACGAAGCGATTTTTTCAACACGCGGCAAAAAAGAATTAGTTTGAGAAAAACTTATATTCGCAACAACAAATAAAATAACGATGGTTAATTCAAGTCTGATCATTTTGCTCCCAATCATCGGACTTAAAATTTTAAAGCGGAATTTGTTGTAAGACATGGCTTTTCCTGACTTTCAACACAAAAGGGAATCCTTTTACCGGAAAGAATTGAAATCAGCGGAAAATGAAAAAATATAAAGAATCTTGAAACAAAATATTGAGTTAATATAAACAATAAAATATGCTTTTATTATCAAACAAAGAGTAAGAGATGTTTGACACTCAATTAAAGATAAATGCTTTCAAATACTTTCAAACGATTTCGAATAATTTCAAAAGAAAAAATAAAACGGATGGAGTGGGATTCGAACCCACGGACAGCTCACGCCGTCGCCGGTTTTCAAGACCGGTCCCTTCGGCCACTCGGGCACCCATCCATTTATTTATTGAAATTATAAACCAATCGCAAATTTTGTCAAGATTCGTAAATATTTACTCTCATTCTCCTCCATTTTTCTGTTTGAATCTCCCTAAAACAATATCCGTTACAAGGATAATTGGGATTTAATTATTTAATTTAAAAAACTTCGCATTATTTTTATTGAAAGTAATACCAATATTTTTTAATTATTATACTGTTCTCATTTTTAATTTTCCGCCAATCGACTTAGTTGAATCGGTCTTTAGTTAAAACGGTAAATTTATAATAAAATCGGCATCAATAAAATTCCTGGGAGACCCTGACTTTCTCAATAGGAGAACACTCCGCTTTTTTATCGGCTTTCAGATCAAAATCACTTGAGTTTTTTCAGTAGGTTATTATTGTTTTATCGTTATTATTGATAAAATCGGTCAATGAGTGATCTGATTATAAAAATACCCAATATTATAAGATATTGGGTATAAGAAAAATTTTCGTTGAAAGGATCTGTTTTAGAATCCGGCACTGACATTAATGTTTGGCGGACCAGGATTCAGTAATTCTCTGACCTTATAATTGTTGTTCGGTGTTTTGCCCGCGGTTGAACCGGCATTGGCGTTTTTATTGCTTCCGGTCAAAGAAGGAGCTTGAGAGGAAGGGGTTGTATTAGGTGCATTGTTTTTGGCTGTTGAAGCCGCTGGCGTTGCGGTTTTTATGGGATCCGTTACATTCGATGTTGTTTTCGGCGCTTGGGTCAGTTGCGAGTTGGGAATATTGAGATTGGCAGCGGCAGCCGGTCCGGTACTGGCGGCTCCTGTTGTCTGAACGGTTGTTATTTGATTGTTTGATGCCGTATTTTCTTTTTTACTGAAGTCGGGCGGAGTCATTGAAATTGTCGGCGCGGTTGACGCGGCGGAAGCGTTTGAACTGTTTTTCCAGTTGGGATTGGCGGAGGTGGCTTCTTTGGGGGCGGACGCGACTGCTCCAGTTGACGATCCGCCTGTTCGTGTGCGCAATGAGGCGACCCGATTGGATATTTCAATGTCGGAAGGTTTGAGACGACCGGCCATTTGAAGCTGATCCAAGGCGGCTTGAACGTCTCCTTTGCGTTCGAGAATAGTGCCCGCTTTATAATAAGGACGGTAATCATTGGGGGCGATTTTGGCCGCAGCCTGCAATTCTTTCAAGGCTTCCTCATTATTTCCTTGCGCTTCCAGTAAATAGGCTGTTTCCAGTTTAGGATCGACCGTATTTGGATTTCGTGATTCCCAAGACCGCAAAAGATTTAACGCGTCTTGCGGACGATTTTGCTGATTCATGATCGTTGCCATTCCTCGATAACAGCAAATCGTTGTTTCCGAAGAAGGATTACGGTCCAGACAGGCTCGGTAATAATTTTCCGCTTGAGAATATAAAGCCGGTTTTCCTTGCATTTTTGCCTGTTTCTGATAGGTTGAGGCTAAATTGTAATAGGCCTCCGCGTTATTGGGGTTGGCCTGAATTGCCGACTGAAATTCGTTGACGGCCTGATCATAATTGCCTTCCTGATAGTATATAACCCCTTCGGAGTTGATCGCATCGGACTGGTTGTACCAGCTTCGGCAGCCGGATCCGACTGAAAGCAACACTGAGATCAGGCAAAAGATCAAAGGCAAGCACTTAAAAAAGGACATTGCGTTCTCCAACACTGTTATTTTGCTTCAAGGACCGGTTTGAGCTTTTGACTGACCGTGATCCTTTTATTCCAATTTAATGTTTCGCGGTCAATGAATCAAAGCGATTCGTTGTTCGGAAAACATTTCATACTGCCGACTTTCGTAATTTCCCATTATTTTGACGGTTGATTTTGTGAATCGACCGTTTTTAATGTTCGAATGGAAAATCTGTCATGAAACCGGTGAAAAATTTTTGATTGTCATAAAATATGAATAATCAAGGGGAAGTTTAAATTTTTTTACTCATTGAATCAATATCAAAATTAAATTTTCTTCAAGATAATACCTGATTAATAAAAAATTTCTAAAATATATTTTTAATTATTGATAAATAATAAGATAGAGTGTAATTGAAATGTGTGTTGAAATCATTCACAAGAATTTGCTATTGGAAAAAAACAGATCTTATGTTAATCTAATCGGCATGACAGCCAAGGGAGGCTGCCGTTTTTTATAAATCTAAGGACGAAGGAAGCTATGCAGGAATTGTATAATATTTCCGGAAAAATGGAAAGTATTTGCCTTCCGATAACGGTTGACAAGATCCATCTTCGCTGGATCATGAAAGATGATTTGGACGAGATTTGCGCGATAGAAAAAGAGTGTTTTGAGTTTCCCTGGATGAAAGAGGACTTTTCTCGATGTCTTCGAAAAAGAAACTGTATTGGAATGGTCGCTGAATATCGCGGAGAAATCGTCGGTTTCATGATCTATGAACTTTTAAAACACCGGATCAATCTGCTTAATCTTGCCGTTGCCCGAAAATATCGACGGCGATCTTTCGGGGCGCAATTGGTCGATCGGCTTGTCAAAAAACTTTTGACGACCAGCCGATCCAAAATTTCATTTACTGTTCGAGAAAGGAATTTGGACGCGCAGCTCTTTTTTCGGTCTCAAGGATTCCGCGCCATTTCCATCCTTTATAACTTTTATGAAACAATCAACGAAGACGCTTATTTAATGCAGCTGAGAATTTCTTCTCAAATGAAGATCCAAATGTCCATTAAAAATTTTAATGATCATTTGGAAAAATTTCAAAAATTTGAGCCGAATGAAGATTTTCGGTTTCCTCAAGATTTTTAATCATTTGATAAAAACAGATCGCCGACTGTTGTTTTTGCCATTTCAAAGCAACAGTCGATATTTTGTTGTCCATCAGATCGTTACGGAGACGGGCTCAATAATTGTCTTTCAATTTGGAGTCAGTGTCGATCTCTGTTCGTAAACTGACTACCGCGGATCAATTGATCGTCTCCGTTTACGGATAGAAAACGCTTCGTCAAACTGCCGATTCAAAAAAATTTAATTTTATCCTTGATAAATTCTTGATAAAATTAATCTAATTCACTGAACAGAGGGCCGGAAAGATACCGTTCTCCGCAGTCGGGGAGCAGAACGACGATTTTTTTGTTGTCGGAAAGATCCCGGCGCGCGATTTCAAGTCCCGCGCATAAAGCGGCCCCGGAAGAAATGCCGATAAGGAGACCTTCCTGAGAGGCGGCCTTGCGGACCATCGCGAACGCGTCATTGGATCGAACAGGTATGACTTCATCTAAAAGAGAGGTGTCAAGAACTTTGGGAATAAAACCGGCGCCGATCCCCTGAATTTTATGCGGACCGGGCTCGCCTCCCGAAATAACCGCCGATTCCGCCGGTTCAACCGCAATAATTTTAATTTCTGGTTTCAATTCCTTGAGTCGCCGTCCAGTTCCGGTAACGGTCCCTCCGGTTCCTACCGAGGCGATAAAATAATCAATATCCCCTTCCGTATCGCGCCAGATCTCTTCCGCCGTTGCTTTATAATGCGCCTTGGGATTGGCGGAATTATCAAATTGCAGGGGAATAAATGATCCGGGATTTTCCGTTTGCAGTTCTCTCGCCTTTTCA
>CAZZEF010000275.1:0-5961 GCA_964652875.1 uncultured Planctomycetaceae bacterium | reverse complement strand
GATAAATTCAAGAATGGATCCATTCAGCGCATACGGCTGATCCCAGCTCCAGATATACCGGATCAATTCATAAGCGGCCATTGCTGTCGGAAGCAACAGAAGCAGTCCGGGAATCAAAAGGAGCAAAATATCGACCAGTGTATAAGAGGAAGCTTGCGCGCAACCTTTTCCGGCCGCGTAAGAACAGCCGCCGAGATTTTCCCGACCCGTCATCGGAAGATCAGTCATCGGAAGACCTGATTCTCCTCCCGAGCCCGCTGCCCCGTCAGATCCTGACGGCCCCATATCCTGAAAATCTGTTCCGCCGAACGGATTAGGTTCCGCGCCGCCATCCAATCCGCCCCCAAACGGGCTGGCCTCCGCGCCATCCAATCCGCCGCCGAACGGGCTCGCGTCTCCCCCTCCGAACGGACTTCCGTCCAGATCCCCCATTGGATCCGCGCCCCCGGCAGTACTGTCAAATCCGCCGAACGGACTGCCCGCTGATGAATCGGCAGCCCCTGCTCCCGAATCGGGCTCTTCGCTGGTGAAAAAATTCTCATCATCTTCTATAGGAATAACTTGCGAAGCACTTTCCGAATCCGATTCGTCATTCATACCAATCGCGGGATCAAGTTTGAAATCTTCCGTCAACGACTCTTGAGCCGGATCCGCCGCGGGCTTTTTTTCCTCCGCAAGTTTTATATCATCAAGACCGTCCCCAGCCAGTTTAATAAAGTCATCCGCCTCTTGCTTGGTCGGTTTCGGCCCCATATCGTCCATTAATTCGAACACTTCGTCCGAATCGGAAGCGCTCTTGACTTTTTCATCTTTTTTACCGGTAAACAAAACGGTTGGCGCTTCGTCGTCGTCTTCACTGGAAAGACTGAAAATATCGGCAACAGAAGAAGAACTTGCTGTTTCATTCTGCTCGGAAGAAGGCTGATTATGAAAAACGGAAGTGTTTTCTTCAGGCGCTATCTGGAAAATATCGTCATCGCTTCCCTTGTTCAGCTGCTCATTAAATTTATCAATGGCGTCACTGACCATAACGGTCGGGGCCTCGTCGTCGGATGAATCCATGTCCAGGGAGAGAAAATCGTCATCTTTCTGCGCGGGAACGGCAGAGGCCGCCGGGATGTCCGGAACGCCCGCCTGATTGGCGGAAAAATCATGAACATCGCCGGAGGACGCCTGAACTGTCATTTCATTATCGCTAAGCGATGAATCGTCGAAATCAAGGGACAGTTCATCGTTTTTGGCGTCCGGTACGTCTTTAACCGGAAGGGTAAACGATCCTGCAATATTACCGTCGGAAGGAAGTTCGGCAAGACGCGTTTCTTCTTCAGAAAGATCCGGGCCACCTTTGCTGTCGTCCATAAGCGACAAACCGCTGTCGCCGCTTAATTTCAATTCGTCTTTGCTGAAATCAATTTCGTCGTCAAGCAAAGAAAGTCCGCTGTCCTGTCCGGTACTCAACGCTTCCCGAATAGAACTGCCGGAAGCTCCGCCGATCTGAATGTCATCCTCTCCGGTCAATGCCAAACCACTTCCGCCGGCCAAATCCAAATCACTTGCCCCATCGAGCATTAAATCGGGATCTTCCAGCAACAGGTCATTGTTGGAAGAAGAGGATGATGAGATCTTTTCTGTCGCTTTATCCAAAAGAGAAGTAAATATTCCATCGTCAGAAAGAGAAATATCATCATCTAACGACATATTTTCACTATAAGAGTCGTTCTCTTTGGAACGCCCTTTGATCATATTCGCCAGATAATCTTTAATTTCGTTGTCTTTGAATTTCCAGTCGTTTCCGTCTCGAAATCCATGCAGTTTTCCCTGCTCACGCAACCGATTGACATCCCCCGTCGTTATATTAAGAACTTCGGCGGTTTTCTGAAGATTGTAATACTCCATCTGCTTTTCCTCAAAAAGGCAAAAATCAGGGCCTATTCCCCGACTGCTGGACCCGCTCCCTGATCTGAAGGGGCGTCAGTCCCGAACCAGAACCGTTAAAATCGTCCAGTTTAAGATCAAATTCAAAATTCCGCGATGCCGCCAGTTCAATCGAACATTTGTTGTCTTTGTTGCGGACATGATAAACACACAGCCGCTTCGTTTTCGAATCAACAATCACGATCTGCTGACATAACGGATCCACTTTGGAATCAAACGCGTAAAGCGGAGGTACCTCCAGCGGACGGGCAACGTTAACAGGGCGGTTCCCCGTGATCGCCGCAACGTCTGCGCCTGACTCCGGATTCGACTGGTAATCGCTGAACCCTCCCGAAGACGGAACCCTGTTCGGATCCATGACCGCCCCTTGAGGATTCTGCGCCGAAGTTTGACTCCAACCGCTAAAATATACTCCGGCACAAAAAAAGAGAATGCCCGTTAACACAAGGACTCCCATTCCTATTTGTCGTCTTTTTATCATCATTACTCCATTATGATTCTCTTTCCCTATTTATATGGGAAAAACCGACATCTCTCTTCGTACTTATCTATTTTAATGACTTTAAAAAAAAGGTCAAACTAAAAATTCCCCATTTTTACTTTTTTTCCTCTTTTTTTCATAAACGTTACTAAAGAAATACCATTTTTAGCGATTTTTCCTCTTCTATTGACCAATGTCCGCGGAATTCCTTCCTTGCTGCCAAATGATCCGGACCAGTTTATTTTTCGAAAAATTTCCTCTTTCGAAATTCCAAACAATCATTATTACCGCTATTGTTCAATTATTTCTTTTTGTACCTGTTTATTTACCGATTTTTCGTTTCAACATTAAAAGAATCGCCAAGTCATCAAGCCAATTGGCAGGAATCGAAATTAAAATACCGGCAGGGTATAAAAATTTATCCGTAAATTAATAGGATAATTGACAATCCGCCGCGTCTTCATTTTTTGGAGTGAACCATTAATTGCGCGCTTTTAGCGTCATAATAATAGTAGGCCCCGTCCGGAAGTTTGGGCAAAACGATATTGTTCGCCTTAATGATATTTTTAATGAACTCTTCCTGCGTTGCCGGATACACTCCGTTGGATGCCTGATACAGTTTCATCGCCTGCGGGATCTGCATATCAAAAACAGCCCGTTCCTGCGCTTGAAAATAAGTCGAAACTGGAACAGTAACAATCGACATTGGTTTGCCCGACATATCGCCGTATTGTCCCTTACCGGTAACACCAACTCCCGCCTTTTTATTTACGCCGGGATCCTCTTTCGGCGCGTCCGCTTTTGACCCCTCCGCCGGATCCGCTTTCGACTTGTCTTCAGCGGCTTCCGTCTTGGTATTTTCTGTCTTTTTCCCATCTGCCGACGGGGCGATCTTGACGGACGATCCGGTCTGTTCCGCCGCACTTGACGCCGGAGCCGCAGGCTGTTTGTCCGATTTCTTCGGTGCCGACGCGGGATCACCGCAGCCGATAAACGCCGTTACGGTCAATCCTAAAACAAGAACAAGCAGCTTTTTCATAAATTGATTCTCCTTCAATAAATCAATATTTAGTTTAATATTTTCTGCAATTGAATATTTTTCTCAATCGCGATTTTGATCTGTTTGTCAATAATATATTAATGACGATTGTCCGCTTAACCAATCTTTTTGATCATTTACAATCCGTTGATCCCAGACAAAAAATTTCTGTTATGCCAAGTCTGTCTTGTTTTTCTGCCCGATATCGGAAAAACCGCCGATTCACCAAGTCGGACTGGGGAAATTTTAAATGTTGACGGTAAAAATGACAACGCATAAAAAATTATAACCGCGAAAACAGGAAAAACAATATTCTTTATTCCGTCCTCACTGTTTTTTGGAAAATTTCAGTAAAATTTAAAAATATTTCCAATAAAAATACGCGCTGGAAATTTTTCTTGAGATCCCGAGACCGTTTGACATATCAATTATATATGATAAAATAATGTTTTACTGAAAAATTGTTTTTTGGTATTTTTTAATGCGAATGAAGGAGAACATTATGGATGTTCGTTTGGAGTCCATGAAACAGAATATGCTGGGCGCTTTAACCGGCGCGTCGGCACTCGACGGACTGAAAGAAATCGAAAGCAAATTCAAAAAAGAGCTTAAAGCTCTTTACGGCGAAATGAAAGGTCTTTCTGTTGAAGAGAAGAAAGAGCTTGGCGCCAGAATCAACGATCTGAAGTCCTATATTGAGACGGAAATCGCTCAAACCAAAGACCGGCTCGCTCAATCGGCTCAGGATAAAGCAACCCTCGACCTGACGATCCGCAGCGGTGAGTTCATTCGCGGACGAATTCATCCATTAATCCGCGTTGGTCAAATGATGGAAGAAGTTTACAAGGAAATGGGGTTCTCCATCGCTTACGGTCCTGAAATTGAGAACGACAAGCATAATTATGAAATGCTTAATATGCCGTATTATCACCCTGCCCGCGATATGCAGGACACTTTTTATTTGAATTATCCCCGAATTCTCCTTCGGTCGCATACCTCTTGCGTTCAAGTCCGTTACATGCTTGAGCACAAGCCGCCGTTCATGATTATTTCGCCGGGCGTTGTTTACCGGGTCGACGAAATTGATCCGCAGCATTCCCCCTGTTTTTATCAGGTCGAAGGACTTGTCGTCGGAGAGGGGATCACACTGGCGAATTTGAAATGGGCCGTTACCGAAAGCGCGCAGCGAATTTTCGGCGACACCGTCCGCTGCAAATTCTCTCCCTGTTACTATCCGTATACGGAGCCGAGCGCCGCGGTCGACATGAGCTGCATTATCTGCGGCGGCAAAGGATGCCGAACCTGCAAGGGAACCGGCTGGATGCGCGTTGCCGGTTGCGGAATGGTTCATCCGAACGTCTTTGAAGCGGTCGGTTATCCGCGCGATACCGTTGGCTTCGCTTTCGGCTGGGGACTCAATCGACTCCCGATGCTCTATTTCGAAATCGCGGAAATGAGAAAGCTCTTTGAAAACGAAATATCTCTTTGGAAGCAGTTATAACAGGAGGCGGCCGTGTTTAAATTTTCTTTTAATTGGCTCCGCGCGGAAAGCGGAATCGAGATCACTTACAGTGAACTGATGCAATGGCTCGACGAACAGGGCTTCGAAATTGAATCGATCGAAGACCTCGGCAGCGACAAACTCATTGAGATCGAAGTCAAAGCCAATCGTCCGGACATGCTTTATATTTACGGAGTTCTGCGCGAATTTTACGCCAGTCAAAATCAACCGAAAACGAAAGAAGCGGACTCGAAGATCAAGCTCAATTTCTCCGCCGATCCGAAAATTCTTTCGCATGAACTCAAAATTCTCTCCAACGATGTCCATCGTTACTGCGCTATTGAGATCAACGGTATCGACAATACCGGAGAATCACCTGACTTTATTAAAGATCGTTTAACCGCAATGGGCGTTGCGGTGATCTCGCCGGTCGTCGATATCAGCAATTATGTTCTCCTGATGATCGGACAGCCAATTCACGTTTTCGATATTGACAAGGTCAAAGGAGCCATTACCGTTGCCAACGCGCCGGAAGCGTTTAAATTTCTGACTCTCGCCAACAAGGAAATCGACGTTCCGCAGGGCGCGTTGGTCATCAGCGACGAAGAAGCGCCGCTCTGTCTGGCCGGTATTATCGGAGCCCGCAAAGCGGAGGTCGATCACAATACGAAAAACATTATAATCGAATCGGCCAACTTTGATCATATTGTCGAACGGACGACCTCCAAGTCGACACATGTTTCGACCGCGGCGTCTTACCGTTTCGAACGCGGCGTCGATATCCAAACCGCCGAACTCGGCGCAAGTCTGATGGCCGAATTGACTCTGCAGATCTGCGGCGGCAAACTGGCCGATCAATCGTTCGAACATTATCCGGTCAAATACGAACCGAAAGTTATTCGTCTGACTAAAGCGCGAACCAATCTCGTTTTGGGAACCTGCTTCGACTGCTCTGAAATCGCCGGTTATCTGGCCCGCTGTTTCTTTCCGTCCGTACCCGTCGGT
>CAZZEF010000274.1:0-5972 GCA_964652875.1 uncultured Planctomycetaceae bacterium | reverse complement strand
AGGTTTTTTATGAAAAGATCAACTTCAAAAATGAGCGGTATGACAAAAAGAAAGCTTTGTTTTGAGGCGCTTGAGGATCGTCATTTACTTTCGGCAACGATCCTTGAAGGGGATTGGTACGCGACAGTCGGCAACGATTTCAATATTTCCAGTCAGGAACAGGAGCTTCTTGAATGGATCAATCAGATGCGCAATGATCCGAAGATCACACTGGATCGTATTTTAAGAAGTTCGGATACTTCTTTTGATGCTTATGACGCTTACGTTAAAGCCGCTTGGGACTATGCATACAGCGGTGATTTGGCCAAAGCGTTGCAGGAACTTAAAAGCGATTGGGACGATCTCGGTTCCGGTTTGGCTCCTTTGGCGTTCAGCAAAACGCTTTTGTCCATTGCGAATACTCATACGGAAGAGATGGTCAGTAAAAACAGTTATTTTCATTCCGAGGAGCTTGCTGATCAATTGAGCGGTCTTTATTCAAGTTGCGGAGAGAATGTTTACGGATATAAATATCCGTCCGGCATGATGTCCTATTCCCGTTATAATCCTGACGGCGAGCCGGTTAATATTGGTCTGACGCTGGCTTCCTTCTTTCATTCCGCGTTTGCGATTGACTGGGGAAATGACTCGGAATTTCCGCATCGGGCGAATATTATGTCCGAAAATTATACGGAAATAGGTATTTCAATAGGACAGACACAGGACAAAACAGCTTACGTAACAGAAGAATTCGGTGGAACGAACGTCAATGCTTCCGGGGGCTCCTGGCTTCTGGGGGTAATTTATGACGACATGAATAATTCTGGATATTATGATACCGGCGAAGGTCTTTCCAATAAAATTACGGTTACGATAAAACAGCTGAACAGTGTCGGCGCGCCAACGGGTAACTCGGTTGTCATTACTCCTTTTACTTCGGGCGGATATCAGATTCTTCTGGCGAACGGGGTTTACAGTGTTACCGTAAATGGTCCTTCCTTTGAAAAGTCCGCGGAAAAAATCGTTGCAATTGCCGGAAAAAATGTTAAACTCGATTTTTTGAAAAACGAGAATATCGATGATTCGGAATTGACTCCAATTGTTGACGCCGATAATTCTTCCGCGGGAAATAACAGTGAACTGACTTACAGCGAAAAAGAAAAACAGGAAACAAACGGTCAAAAAGGGAACTGTATTGATATTGCCGATCGTCTCAATATCAGTAATTCCAAGATGATCTATGCCGCAAAAGTTGTTTTCACCCCGCCGGTAAATTGCAGCGATTTGGAAATGATTAATATCGGATCAATTTCCAGTTCCGGCTTGATTTGCAATTACATTGCAAATGAAAATATTTTGTATATTAACGGACCTGGCACTGCGGAGACTTATGAAGCACTGCTTCATTCGCTCCAGTATGTTAATGATACTCTTGAAAGTTCCGATTATTCAGACCGAACAATAACGGTATCCGTTTATAACGGTTATCAATGGAGCAATACGGCAACGATTACCGTTCATGTTGATCCTGCCCCGGTGACGCTGACTATTGAAAGTCAAAAAGTAATCGAAGGCGACAGCGGCATGACCGAAATGCGGTTTACCGCCATTCTTTCCGAAAAGCAGAAAAAAGATATTACTTTTACTTATGAGATCGGTTCGGCCGCAATGGCGGGTCTTGAATACGGATATGAATACTCAACCAATACCGTTACGATCAAGGCGGGGGAACTCACCGGCAGTTTTATCGCCAATATTTACACGGACCGTGATAATCAGATCGATTCGTTGGGAAATACTCTTGATCTTTACCGCGCGGATTGCGATGTTGTTTTTGATGTCGCCATTTCAGAAATCAAAGGAGGAGCGGAATTGGCCGTCGATCCATTAACCGGGCTGACCGCCTCCATTACAGGAACAATTATAGACGACGATACTCCGCTTGTTAATTATGCCGGATCAAGTGAAAACGGTTTTCGCTCTCCGATCTCCGACGGGATATTCAATACCGTTTACGGATCGCGAAAGCTTGTTTACTCGTTTATGCCGTCGGAAAACGGACTGGTGCTTTGGAATGTCGATTCCAACGCGCTTCAGGGATGTACTCTTTCCGTTTACAGTGGTTCATTTTCGAAAGAAGAGAATCGGATCACCTCGGCGTCCGTCAAGTCGAACGCCGACACGAACAGTCAAACGATTCAATGGTCCGCACTGTCCGGACACACATATATTGTTGTCATTGAACAATCGGCCGCATCCGAAGTGACCTGCTTGAGTGCAGAGATGCTCAAGATCAATACGAATAATGTCGTTATGCTGGATCCTCTTCTGGACGAATTGGAGACTGATGAAAAGTTATTGTTCAAATTCGACGGTAATGATGTTACGCTTTCGCTCGGAAATGGAAATTGGACCGTCAACGCCGATTCAAAATTCGGTTTCGATGACGGATCCGGTTTTTCCGTTTCCTATCCTTATGATACGCCCGATTGGCTGATGGATAGAACATTGGAGCTGATTAAAGAAGGCAATTCCGAATTTCTTATTAAGGGGAGTATGTCGCAGGAATCGCTGATGTATTACGGAACGACAGGCGATGACTCTCTTGTTTATCAAAACGGGTCAGGTTCGTTCACCACTAATATTGGAACAAATTCAGAACACGTTTGGAATTTTTCCGATCTTTCCGCCGTTTCTTTCAATGCTTTTACCGGAAATGATACCGCAACAATAACAGACTCACTGGGAAATGATACTTTTAACGTTGTTGAAAACACAATTACCTTTAGCGGCAGCGGTTATCTTTTGAGCGCGGAGAATTTCAATAAGGTCGATTGTTTATGCGAATCGGGCGGTCAAAATACTGTTTATATGAACAATCAGGACAGCGTTAACACATCCGCTTGGCTGATTTCCTCAAATTTGATTGTTACGGGCAATCTTTCAAAAGAAACTGTTAATCCGGAAACATTTGCCTACGTTATTCAGTATTTTGACAACGCGGTTATCAAACCGTTGACAGAGTTGAAAAACTTGACAGTCGTTGCCAGTTCTTCTTCCGATATCAAGTATTCCGCCGATTTTGGTTTTACACAATATATGAGTAACGATGCGAGTTTATACGCGTATGCGGAAAAGGTGCAAAACCTTAAATTCTCCGGATTTTCTGATTCGTCTTCGGACAGTTTCGAACTTTTAACTGAAAAATATTCGTCGCTTTCGCAAGAGGATGATAAAATCGCGACGATTAAAAGCAGTACGAATAAACAAATAACGCTTCCGGTCGCTTTTATAAAATCGGTCAGCGCCTCAGAAAGTTTGGAAACGCTTCCGGCAAGTGCGGACGAAGAAATTACCGCAGCGGCTGTTCTGGATCTTCTGGAAGAGGAAAACCGGACGCAAGACGCGGAAATCGAAACGGTTGCCGCGGCCTCGAACGAAAATCTTTGTCTATTAATTTTGGACCAGATGAACAACGAATCGACCAAAAAGAACAAATTTGGTTTGTTTGAAGTTGTTTGACGTTAAGACGAATTTATTGGTGGCCGGTCAAAATTAATTGGAACGGAAAAGTCTCAGTATAATATTATATATTGGGACTGTTTTTTTATAAAAAACAGGAAGAAACACTCAAAAACTGTTTGCCATCATGCGAATTTTCTGTATAATTGACTGATATTGAATTGTCCGGCACCCGATTTGTTGCGTTTACAGATCGGACCGGCTGTCTTTTTTGGAATCGGATCGATCAGATGATACCCGCACTTGAAAAAGCTGTCCCGAAATGGCAATACCCCAAATTCGAAAAAGGAGACGAAGTCGCCCTTTTTATTCCTTGTTTTATCGATCAATTTTTCCCTTCCGCCGGGGTCGCGGTTGTTAAAATTTTGGAAAGTCTTGGTATTCCGCTGATCTTTCCGGAGGAACAAACCTGTTGCGGACAGCCCGCGTTTAATTCCGGATATTGGGAGGACGCTCGAAAGGTTATGCGTCTTTTCGAAAAAACATTTTATTCTTATAAATGGATCGTTACTCCTTCTTCCGCTTGCGCCGCGATGTGCCGGGTCTTCTTTCATGAAGCGGATCCCGGATCCAGTGCCGAACAGGTTGGTAAACGGGTTTACGAGTTTTCGGAATTTCTGGTCAATGTGTTGGGGGTTACCGATCTTGGCGCCCGTTTTCCGGGTAAAGCGGCAATGCATATCGGATGTCATGGTCGACGGGAACTCGGTATTGCGGATGCGGCGATGACCCTGCTCAATAATGTAAAAGATCTTCAGTATGTGCCGATCCCCAACGTTGAGGAATGTTGCGGTTTCGGCGGAACTTTCAGCGTTAAAATGGCGGGGACTTCGTTGGCAATGGGCAAAAAAAAGGTCGAAAACATTCTTAAAACCGGCGCGGATCTTGTTGTAACGACCGATTTAAGTTGCGCGATGCATTTCGGCGGCATCATGCGTCATGATCCCCGTATCAAAGATATTAATATCGTCTATCTGGCAGAGCTTCTTTTAAATAAATAATGCACAGATTTCGTATGTTTTGACAATTTTTCTGATTGTAAAGGTTGTTTTAATAAAAACAGGAAGGCGGTTGCGCAATCCTGTTTTTATTTTTTTTATAAAGACAAAGATTATCTTGAAGATTTCTTTTCTTTTTATTATTCTAAAAATACCGGATATAGCGCTTGTAATGACTAAAAAATAAAAACACTGAAAAAAAAGATGTTTTTTGAATAAAAAAACTTGAAGTTTTTTCATTGTGTATTAAAGTATTTAATGTTGAGCGTCAAGCCTTTCAAGGATGTTCTTATCCGACTTTGAATTAATTGTTCTTATTCATATTCTTGTCGGATTGTATTGAATATAAGGGAAGACGGATGTCTCTTGTAAGATAATAAATTGAGAGAACGGTAATAAGAAGGGACTGGTTATTGAATGGCCGACTATAATCCTTCCACTGAAACAGATGAGGTTCAGGCGCAGCTTGATTGCCTGGAGTATGAAACCGGTTTAATGCCTTTTATGGATGAGGCGGTAACCCGGGTAAATTACCGAAAATGGCGAACGAAAGACGCTTGTGAATTTCTCAAAAGCATGCGCGATTGGGAATTCGCCGAAGTTTGCTCTATTTCCAACTGGTTCAGTCCGCCGCTGATTTTGAAACCATCCCGATTTTTGAACGACATTGAAGTTGCCGAAGCGCTTGACAGCGCTGTTGAAAAGCTTTATGAAAAAAAGATCGTCCTGGAATTCACCGATCATCTTTCCGATCGGGAACTTTATGACATTATCGCCTGCGATATTCTCCCGTTAAAAGAAAAGCGACTGAAAGAACCGACCGGTTATATTCATTGGAATTTAGCGCTGAACGATACACATCAGGGAACAATGAACTGGCTGATGTATTATGCGTCCGACAAGGAACGGAGCGCATGGGCCGACTTCTATAATGAACTTCCTCCAAACAAATCTTTGCCTCTTTATCCGCGGGATCTGCCGACGGAACCGGAAGAGATCAACGAATGAATAAAACGGAACGAACAAGACGCGATTTTTTCGCCGCTGCGGCCGCCGGTACTCTTTGGGGAACCGCCGGATCTCTTTTGCCTGCCGAGACAAGCGCCAAGCCGCTTTCGAATAAAACATTATATAACGGAAATTCCGCGGCGCCCCGAAATAGGGAAATTCGGATCTGCTTTAATTTTTCCGCCCTGTTGAAATATAATCTCTCGTTGGAAACGGAGCTTGATTTGGCTCATCAAGCAGGCTTTCGATCCGTTGAAATTTGGCAGCGGCGTTTGGACGATTATCGGCAACGGGGAAAAAATCTTGCCGATTTGCGTTCCTGGCTCATTGATCATGAAATGACCGTTGAAAATTCGATCGGGTTTCTGCGGTGTTTTTCCGGGAACGAACAAGAGCGAAAGGCCGCTTTGGAGCAAATGCGCCTTGATATGGAAAATCTTTCGGCAATTGATTGCCGCTGTATCG
>CAZZEF010000273.1:2060-6009 GCA_964652875.1 uncultured Planctomycetaceae bacterium | reverse complement strand
CGGGAAGCACTGAAACAGATCATGGGTCTCCCTGTCCTCGGCGGTCTGACCTGCGGTTTAGGCTGCGAAATACTTGAAGAAGAACATCTTCTGGCCGCGGAAAAAGCCGGTAAAGCCAACATTTCCGATAAAACGGTCCAACAGGACAAAGACACAAAAATTAATGTCAAAAAATCTGAAGGAAGCGAAACGGTTAAAGTCGACGGCGTTTCCAGCGCGACCCGAACAAGCTGGGAAAAAGAACAGCTGTCCATTTTGAAAAAGCAGGTGCCTTACGGCCATATTAAAAATTTAACGATCAGTCGGCTCATACTCGGCGGAAATCTGATCGGCGGCTGGGCTCACGCCCGGGATCTGATCTATGTTTCCGAACTGATTAAAAAATATCATACCAAGGAAAAAGTGTTTCAAACATTCTGGCTGGCGGAAAAATGCGGGATCAACATGTTCATGGGCAATCCGGTCATGTATCCGATGATGGACGACTATTACCGCGAAACCGGCGGTAAAATCCAGTTCATCAGCGACTGCGGAGGAAGGCTTTCGATGGCCGAAAATATGCAGGTCGCTATTGATCAGGGCTGCGATGGATGTTATATTCACGGCGGTAAAGCAGATCAGCTTGTCGCGGAAGAAAAATACGATGAAATCGCCAAAGCGTTCGAGTTAGTGCGAAAAAATAATATTCCAGTCGGAATGGGGGCCCATTTTTTGGAAACCTGCAAGGGGATCGTCAAACACGGAATTCTTCCTGACTTCTGGATGAAGACCTATCATACGAACAATCATTATTCCGCGAAATACGGACTTGGCGGCGTCTTCGAATCCAAGGAATTCGGACGGGTCGAACGCGCTCCCGGCTCTTACTGCCCCAATGAAAAGGATGTCGCCGATTTTATGGAAAAACGTCCGGAACCCTGGATCGCCTTTAAAACACTTGCCGCCGGAGCCATTCATCCCAAAACCGGCTTTAAAAACGCTTTTGAAGCCGGTGCCGATTTCATCTGTGTTGGTATTTATGATTTTCAAATGATCGACGACGCCAATCTTTGCGTCGATATCCTTGAATCAAAGCTCAACAGAAAACGTCCTTGGGCGGTTTAATTTTCTGATTCGGACAATCTGTTCCCCGAACCTTTCGCCGATCTTATTGGAAATATCCGGCAAATAAGACCGGCTGTTTCTCTTCCTTGTGTCGCTTAAAAAATGATTGCTTCGATCTGCGGTATCTCCGGATGCCGTTTTATCGGTTCCTTTTTGAATTTTTCGGTCCAACAAGAAATAAGCCGATTCACAAAATCAGCCGCTATTGTTTCGAAAAAAAATATCAAACGCATAAAATTTCGTTTTAATATTTTCATCAGAATTTTCAACCTCATTCAGAAGCGGAATAAAAAATCGCTTCTTGATCGTTTATTATCCCCCAATAAAAAACAGGAGAAAACGCAATGAAAAGATCTTTGCCGTTCGGAATATTATTTACTGTTCTTTTGTTCATCGAAATCGCTCTCGTCCAATCGGCCGAATTCATTTTGAAAAATGATCGGGCACGGATCACCGTTCAAGACAACGGACTTGTCACCGGTTTGTTTGACGCGAAATCCGGACGCGATTACATGAAACATAATTTCGATCCCCGGTTTTGTGTTTTGACCATGTCGGACAAAACCGTTACGGTCCCCAAGTCGATCGAAACCGACGGCGCGCTTTGGACCGTTCGATTTCAAAACGGATCGTCCGCCCAAATTAAATGCGAAACCCTGCCCGACTGGTTCACCTTTGAAGTACTTGACATTCAAACTCCGAAAGGAACCGATTTCTACAAAATGGAATTCGGACGTGTTTTCGCCAGTCCAAATTACGAATCGGAAAACGCGTTCGGGTTTTCGCCGATGATCCTCAACATCAGAACGAACATTCTTGATTATCCCGGTTATTCTTCCCGGCTGGCCGGGGTCTGTTACCGCTCAATCGGATATCAAGGAGCCAAATACGCAGCCATTGCCGCGCCAGCAAAGGATCTGCGGGCCATTATGAAAAAAATCGCCGATGGTCTTTTAAAGGACGCGGAAAAGAACCCGACACGAAAAAAGGATCTTCCTGTTTTAAGCCGGGCCGGAGGTCCGTTCGCCGAAGATCAGCAGAAATCACACGGATCTTACATTATAACTTCCAAATCTATTACCGCCGATCAAACCGATGCCTGGACGGATCATTTGAAACAGTTCGGTGTTGATCAGGTCGACTTTCATCAGGGAGGCGCGTTTAGTCAGGCCGATTTCGTTTTCAATAAATCCGCGTATCCGAACGGCATTAAAGATTTTCGCGCAATGTCCGACGCTTTCCGGGCCAAAGGAATTATTTGCGGACTGCATACTTACGCAATGTTCATTCCGCATAAGATCAGCGCTCATGTCGCACCGGTACCCCATCAGGATCTGGCGGACATTCAGAAATTCTCGCTTGCCGCCGATCTTTCTGCCGATGCCGCGGATATTCTTGTTAACGAAAACTGCGATCATGTTAATACGATTACCGGCTATCTCGTTTGGAACAGCGTTTATCTTCGTCTTGATAATGAAATCGTCAAGTTCAGCGCGGTCGGTCCCCAAGGCTCGAAAAAATTCATTCAATGTCAGCGGGGCGTACTCGGCACTCAAAAAAGTCCTCATAAAAAAGGGACCGTTGTTCATCATCTTGGATTTTATTTTAATAATTATTTCGTTCCGGAATCGGGGAGCGATCTGTTTTACAAAATTGCCCGGGACACCGCCAAAACTTACGACGAGGGGGGGTTCGGCATGATCTATCTTGACGCGCTGGACGGCAACTGGCGAACCGTTCCTGACAAAGAACTTGTTTGGTATTACGACGCTCTTTTTGTTAAAGAAATTCTTATGAACATAAAAACGGAAGCCCCTCTTTTGGAATACAGCACAATGCACGCAAGTCTTTGGGGCGGACGCAGTCGAATGGGAGCTTGGGACGCGCCGCATAAAGGGTTCATCGCCTTTTTTGACAAACATTTCGAGTCGAATTATCTCTCCGCTTCTTTGCGTATGCTGCCCGGACAGATCGGCTGGCTGTCGCTCTGTCCTCCGGGCTCGGATCTTTGCGCCAATTTTCAATATCAAACAATTCATCGGGAAATTATCGAATATCTCGGCACTAAATCATTGGCTTACGATTACGGGTTTTCCTATCTCGACATTCCAATTAAAGGAATAAAGGACGGCGCTCTTCAAAACGGAAAACTGCTCCAGCCGTTCGATCGTTTGCGGCGGGCCGGGACGGTCAGCGACTCGGTCAAAAAACAGCTGCGCGAACCCGGCCGATTCTTCGTTCTTGACAAAGATCAGCAGAGTAAAGACGCTTTTTATCCCGCCCTGTATCCTGACTGGAAACTGAACGCAAAAGAAACAACAATTCTTCTTGACAACCCGTTCTGCAGTCAAAACAGCTCCTTTCGAATCGAAAATTTGACGACCCTTGAAAATTACGATTCAAAGAACGGAAGTGTACTTGTTCCCTTCGACGAAAACAAACCGGCGCGGCAGGAATTCATTCAAACTTTTGATCCGCCAATCAATCTGATTAAAACGCCGGGCCTTGGAATGTTCGTTTACGGCGATGGAAAAGGACAGATCCTCAATGTTCGCGTTCATTCGCCTGATTACCGTTTTTCCGGTGTCAACGATTATTATCTTCCCATCAACTTCAAAGGCTGGAAATACGTTCAATGGACAGAAGCGGAAAATGGATTCCGACCCGACATCAAATGGCCCAATACTGCGCGCGACAATGTGTACCGGCTCTATCGCAATCCGGTTTATTATGACATGATCGACCGTATTGAAGTACTCGTTCACGGCGACCCGACCGGTCTGAAGTTCCGATCCCTGAACGCGCTTCCCGTTGAAAAAGCGGAAATGACCGATCCGATCATTGA
>CAZZEF010000273.1:0-2050 GCA_964652875.1 uncultured Planctomycetaceae bacterium | reverse complement strand
TCGCCTGGAAGGCAAAATTCCCGCCGGATCTTATGCGGAATACCTGCCCGGTCAGCCGGTCATTGTTCGGGATCAGTTCGGTAAAGATCTCGGTTCCTTAAAAGCGGTCGGATCCTGCGGACCGATCCTTAACGGAAACAACAGCGTTAAAATCAAATTCAGTTCCAACGCTTCCAATCTGCCGTCCGCTCGAATAACGTTCAAACTTCGTTCCGATAAACCGATTCAATAAAATCATCGAAAAATATCGTTGATCAATTTTATGATTTATGATAAATGACGATTCACAAAATTTATATTGATTCAATCATGAATTTTCCGTTATAACGTCAAAAGAACCGCCGATTCACACAGTCAATCGGCGGAGATCTCGGAAAATTTAAAATTAAAACAGTATAATATTCTTTTGATGAATTGTTCCAACAGGAGAAAATTATGACAAGGAATTCGAATAAAGCCGTTTCCGATCTGTCGGCATATCAAAAAATAACAGAAATGACAAGGGCATATCAGGAAGCGGCCGTTTTAATGGCTGCCTGTCAACATGATCTTTTTACCGTTATTCTTCGGACCGGATCAATGACCGCCGCGGATCTTGCCCGAACACTCCGTCTTGATTTACGGGCGGTCACCGTTCTGCTCGATGCGCTCTGCAGCATGAACTTTCTCCGTAAAAACATGGATCGATATGAAGTCCGGGAAGAATTCGCGGATCTGCTCAATTCCGAATCGTTAAATACCTTCGTTCCGATGATCCGTCATAAAGCGGCCTGTTACCGAAAATGGGGAATGCTCGATAAAACGGTAAAAACAGGACATCCGGCCAAGGTTCCGGTCAGCGTGCGCGGAAAAGACGGCGATCATGAATCGTTCATTCTCGGCATGAATTCGATTGCCCGGCAAATGATCCCGAAACTTGTCGGAAATCTGGAAAAAACAGATTTCTTCTCTTTTAAAAATATGCTCGATCTCGGCGGCGCAACCGGGACCTATCTTGAGGCTTTTCTCGAAAA
Source organism: uncultured Planctomycetaceae bacterium (assembly GCA_964652875.1). GTDB lineage: Bacteria > Planctomycetota > Planctomycetia > Pirellulales > Thermoguttaceae > JAUNBG01. Next base: position 1,037 of record CAZZEF010000273.1, on the reverse strand, counting down.
GAACCCCAATGCCAGGGGAACTGTTTTCGATCTTCCGGCAACGATCGAGCAGGCGCGAAAACGGTTGACAGGAACCCGTTTCGAAAAAAAAATCACCCTTTGCTCCGGCGACTTTTACCAAGATGAATTTCCCGCCGGATTTGATCTTGTCTGGATCAGCGCGATTATTCATCAGCAGGACAGTGAAACGACCCGGCTCATGTTTGAAAAATCATTTCGCGCCCTAAAGAAAAAGGGACGCATTGCCGTTCGCGATGTCTTTTACAACGAAGATCGGACCGCGCCAATTGAGGCGGGACTTTTTTCGATCAATATGCTTTGCGCGACGGAAAAGGGAAAAGTTTATACTGCCCGGGAAGTTTACGAACTGCTTCTTTCCGCCGGTTTTAAAAATCCGCGGACCGTTATTAAAGCCAATAATATGTCCTCCGTTATCATCGCGGAAAAATAATTTCCTCTTTGCCGCGGTCGTTTACCGTCTCCCCGCGATCAACGACCGCGCCTTTTGATCGGCAACAAAAAAATACTTTCTGTAATTGCCCCGACTCTCTTCTGATTCAGTGCGTGTTTCCCCGACAAACGTTCTTCACCGTTCCAAATTGAAGAACGGAATATTTATATTTTTGTCCGTATAAATAACATACAGTTTGCGGATAATTTTACTTCTTCTTTAATAAAAATAAATCGTCAGCAAACACACAAATTTTATTCTATTGGTTACTTAATAAAATTTTCCTTCCAACTCCCAATGAGCAGACGATTCATGAAGTCAATCGGTCAAACTTCGGAAAATTAAAACGAGGACAATATAACACAAATATCTAATTTTTTTCTACTTTTTCTTTATTTGAACAAATTTTTTGTTGCGGTTCCGACTCGTTTTGTTTATAATACCGAATATCGTTTATCCTCTTTTTCAGATAAAATAAAAACCGAGATCATTAAGGAGAGCTTCCTGGAACGGACAGCCGACCTCATTATTACTGTACTTTCCCCGATTTCTTAAACGCCCGTGATTTGCGTGAACAGGCTTTTTT
>CAZZEF010000272.1:0-6016 GCA_964652875.1 uncultured Planctomycetaceae bacterium | reverse complement strand
ATGTCCCCGACCCTTCTCCCAATCCTGATCAGATCACCAATCCTGATCAGATCACCTATTTTACCCAAAGAAAAGAAGGTTTGGTCGATATTTTCGCGCCGGGAGCCAATATGTGGTCCGCAAGCAATACCTCCAATGATAATTTCGCGAAAAAGAGCGGAACCAGTATGGCTACTCCGGTTGTTGCCGGAGTGGTTGCGGCAATCCAGTCTTTATCGACGCGGTATTCCGGAACTCATCTTTCCGTTTCCGATCTTCTTCAAGTCATGCAGGATACGGCGGTAACAATTTACGATGGCGACGACGAAGATAAAATTTACACAACACCGACCTATGCGTATTACAAACGAGTCGATTTTATGGCAATGGCCAACAAGATCTATTCGGTCGCCCCGACACTTTCCCGAATCGCACTTTCCAATTACACTCCCGAATACGGCGCGACGATCAGTTCTTATATCAGCAAAGCGGATGCAACGGTTACCTATCAATGGTCCAAAAGTACGGACGGAGTCGTTTGGACCGATATTAAAGGAGAAGTTCACAGCAGTTACACGACTTCTATTAATGACATCGGATTTTATTTAAAAGTTACCGCAACGGGAACAGGAACTTATACAGGATCCTCCGTTTCGGCGCAAACGCAAAAAGTCGTTTCCTGCCGACTTGATTCGATCTCTGTAAAAACCAACGTGAATAATAAAAATATTGATGTATCGAAAGACACAGGAGCTTCTCTTGTTTATTCAAGCGACACGGTAACCGTAATCAACACGTTTTTGACTCCGGAAGGGGCAACGGCTTCTTATCAATGGTTCCGCGGAAAGAGTCTTAACGGTTCGTTCAGTACGATCTCCGGCGCGAAATCCGCCTCGTATACATTAACGGAGGCCGATGCGGGCTATTATCTGCGAGTGGTCGCAACCGGAACCGGAAGTTACACCGGAACCGCTTTGATCGAAACGGTCAAGGTCTCCATTAAACCGCGAATTGAATTTACCAGCGAAAAAGAAGACGAGAAGGTTTCCTTCAATATCGGCAATACAATTTATACAACTCTATCGCCGGCCGGTATTGATCCGAGCGCGCTCAACTGGCAATGGTACAGAAAAACCGAAAATGAGGAGGAATGGACATTAATACAGGGCGCAAATGCCACTTCTTACAAAATAAGCGCCGAAGACGCCGATTCCTACTTAATGGTCAAGGCAACCCCTCAATCCAATACTTATTACATTAAAAGCGCGGAAGCGGTATCGACTGAAAAAGTCGCTCAGGGAATCGACATTGATTTTAACACGGACATTCCGATCGTTGGATCCCCTTTTACCGCCGAAGTGAATACAAGTCTGACCAATTTCTCCTGCCAATGGTTCAAACAAACAGCGACCGATCAATGGACGACAGTCGGCGAGGCGATTTCCAGCTCTGCCCTTGACTCCGAAGACGGTTATCATTATCTCGTTTCCTATACACCGCTCGAAGAGGATATTGGTCAGCTTCTCAAATTGGAAGTGACAGAAACAGACTCTTCCGGAACGCCTCTTTTTAAATCTCTGGAAACTGGAAAATCCAATCCGGACGGATCACCATTGACCAATCCGGACGGAACTCTTTTTGGATCTGTTGTCCAATACTTCCTGATTGATCATGTCGCCTTAAGCTCCCAAACTCCGTTCACCAATGTTGAACTGACCGCATTGGTTTACTCCGATCAGGAAGAAACGACCCTGCTTACGGAAAATCCGGATACCGGTCTGATCCTCACCTATAAATGGTACCGCAGTTTGAACGGAACATCCTGGACAGAAATTATCTCCGCCCGGGACAGCGCGGTTTATTCGCCCGTCTCCAATGATAAAGACTATTTTATTAAAGCGGAAGTCACCGGATCCAATAAATGTCAGGGATCCGGATCAGACGCGACGAGTGCCAAAGTTCTCGACAAACTTGAAACGGTTACTTTAAGTACCGATGTCCCGACCGTTGGGTCGAAAATAAACGCCGTTCTCAACACAAACGCCTTTGAGGTCGCCTGGCAATGGTACAGAACCAAAGACGCGAATGTTACGAATTTTACGGATGAGGACAAGATCACAGACGCAACCGCCAATAATTACACTCCCGTCAGTGATGATGTCAATTATTATATTTGGGCGGTCGCCGTTCCGGTCAATCCCGATGATAATCAGACCAGTGTTTTTGCTGGAACTTCCCAAACGGTTACGCAGGCGATCACATCCGCGCAATGGTCAACCAACTCCCCGAACGTCGGTTCAGCCATTTTCGTTACGGTCTATCCAATGGCCGCTCAAAATGAAAATGAAAACTTTCTGACTTATTCCTGGTTCCGTTTTAAGGGAGACGGTTCTGATACGGACACGACACGTTCAGCAATTGAAAACACCGAAAAAACCTATACGGTCACTGAAGCGGATAACGGTTTTTATCTTAGGGTAATTGTAACAGGTCAAAACGGATATTCCGGAACCAAAACACTCACAACAACATCAAAAGTCACGGCGAAACTAACTTCCATTTCACTCAATATGGAATCCGAACCGAAAGTTGGTCAAACACTGACTCCGGCTGTTTCCGCGGGAAATACTCCCTTGGGACTGGAAAACGCCAGTTTTCAATGGTATCGCGGAACAATGGTTAGTGACCCGCAAAATGAAATTAAATTAATTTATAAACCTGAAATATTGATCGGATATGACTCCAGTTACACTCTTGCCAAAGAGGATCTCGGCTTTTATATCGGAGTATACGCCACTGGTCAAGATCCCTATTCCGGTACGGTCAACACCCATCTTTTCAAGCCGGTATCTTCCGACACAAAAGCGGTTCTTGATTTCGCCGATGGAACAAATACAATTACCGATCCCATAACGGACGAAGTAATCGCAACAGTTCTTTACGGTAATTCAGTTACGCTGTCCGCCGAAGGATCAACCGGGGAAGCCTTGAGATATTCCTGGAATCTTTACGGCAACGGAAAAGGGGTCTTTGTTGAATATGACAACATGGATCAAACAGGAACTGCCGACACGGTCGATTTCATACCGTCGATAAACAAATTAAAAGACGGGGATTATACAGTTCAGCTGAAAGTAACCGATGCGTCAGGAATCGAGAGCATTGCCTCTCGAACGATCCGTGTTGTCTCGAATCTTGAGGCGAAACTCGACGATCAATACAAATTCGAATCTGGCATGACAAACATTATCAGCGCGGAAAATTCCATTGGGGAAGAGATCTCCTATTATTATTGGGATCTCGGGACCAATGAATATGTGCGCGGCAATGAAACGGTTGTCTTTGACAAACCGGACGGTCAATACAACATACGTCTGAAAGTAGTCGATTCGCGCGGCAATATAAGCGAAACCTCTTCGCAAGTAATTGTCAGTACAACAATGCCGGACATTATCGTTGACGTGCAGCAATATATGGACAATCGACTGGTTGTTTACAATCTTTTCATTAAAGATTCCATGTTCGGCGACTTGGTAAGAACCTGGAAGTTCAACTGGGGCGACACAACGGAAGATACGTATGAAATAAACGCGTTTTCAATAAAAGTATCTCACTATTACAGCGATGTTCCGGCGGTCGATCATCCATTTTCTGTCCTGCTCAATCTTACCAGCAGCTCCGGGCGTTGGGGATCGGTCAATTACGAAATCGGCCAACAGATCATAAAAACGCCTGAACAGTCGGCGCTTCAGTCCGATCTGCTTGACTCGACCGGTCTCGCTCACGAACTGACTCCCGAACCGGCCGCCGCCGTTTTCACCGCCGCGTCCGCGCAGGATCCTGTCGCCCCGATCCCGTCAAAAGTCTATGATTACGCGATTATTCTTGCCGCGGAAAACGAAGACAAAGAAAAATTCAATCTTTGGCTCTCGACTCTTGACAACGATTCAAATAAAAGCGACAAAAATATTCTTCAGGACAACTTCCTGGATGACCTTGAAATTGATCTTTGATCCTTTCATCCACTGATAAGGGAGGCTTTTTCTTCTTGAGAAAGCCTCCTTTTCTATAATAAAGAAGACCTTCCGTTTTTATGAATAAACGGATCTCGTGTCCCGATCCCATGTTGAATTTTCCTTTATAACGTTCAAGGAACAGCCGATTCACAAAAACAATCGGCGGATATCGCGGAAAATTTAAAGGTGATCAGTATAAAATTCCGGACTTCTGTTTGATTATCCATTTTCTGTAAACAGACCGGTACTCCCAATAAAACTGTCAAGGAAAGAAAAAATGAAACGTGTTCTTATTGTTTTTTCGATTTTATCGTTTCTGTTCACCGCTTCGGTCAACGCGGCGGAGATCCATGTTTCCCCGCAGGGATCCGATCAAAATACCGGAACAAAGAACGCTCCGGTTCTCACTCTTGAAAAAGCGCGGGATCTTGCCCGGGCCGTCCGTCAAAAAAACGCGGGAGAATCGATCGAGATCCTTTTGCATCCCGGAATTTACACTATCCGGAATACGGTTGTCTTCGATCAGAAAGACGGCGGTTCGGATCAAGCGGAACTTGTCATTAAAAACTGGACCGATCCAGCCCGGCCTGACGCCCTGCCGCATCTGGTCGGAGGCATTGTCATTGATCAATGGACGAAAACGGAATTCAATGGCCGATCCGATGTTTACGTTGCCGATCTGGCTCCATTGGGATTGAAAACGAAATTCCGTCAGATCTTTCTGAACGGGAAACGTCAAATTTGGGCCCGATATCCGAATTACAACCAGGATCTTCCTTATTCCGGCGGCTGGGCTTACGTTGACGGAGTTCGTCCCCCAATGTATAAAGACATCGAAGGAGAAGCTTGCGATACCGTTGTTCTGCGTCAAAAAGACGTTAGAAACTGGAGCAGACCGGAGGACGGCGAAGTCTGCATTTTCCCGCGTTACAACTGGTGGAACAGAATAGTTCCGATCAAATCTTATGATCCGGCCGGTCGAAAAATAACACTGATCAAACCAATGCAATACGCGGCGCGTCCGGAAGATCGGTTCGCCGTTTTCGGCATGAAAGAGGAACTCGACGCGCCCGGCGAATGGTATCAGGACATCGCCGGTCAAAAACTTTATTTTATTCCCCCAATGGATCTGAAAGGACAAATCGTTACGGTTGCGACCGTTCAATCGATTTTGCATTTCACCAACACGAAAAACATCAAAGTAAGCGGATTGGAATTCAGCTGTTCCGAGTCGATCGGCATCCAATTCGGCAACTGCGTCAACTGTTCGATCGAAAAATCGAAAGTTCATGATCTCGGTTATTTCAACGGCGCGGGCATTCATATTGCCGGCGGATCCGATTGTCTTGTTCAAGGTTGCGATCTCTGGAATATCGGCAGTCACGGCGTCGATTGTTCCGGCGGTGATCCGGTTAAAATGACCAAGAGCGGCCATAGAATCGACAACTGTTACATTCATCATGTCGGTCAGTTCAATCGTCATGGGCTCGGTATCATTGTCAGCGGATCCGGTTCAGTGATTTCGAATAATTTGATTCATGACACGCCGCGGTGCGGGATCTTTCACGGCGGCGTTTTTCACGTTATCGAATACAACCGTATTCATCACTGCAATATGGAAATGGAAGATACGGGCATTACTTACGGCGGCGGCTGGACCGGCGGCTGGACGACCATTCGATACAATCATTTGACCGACAGTATTGGATACAACAATCACGGAAAATTCAACGTTTTCGCTTGGGGTATTTATCTGGACGAAGCCGGGTGCGGCTGCGATGTTTACGGCAATGTTGTCGAACGCTGCCAGGTCGGCGCAATGCATCTTCATAATGCCCGCTGGAACCGCATTTACAATAATATTTTCGTCAATAACGCCGGTCCGAAAGGAATGACGCATCAGATCTCTCTTCAAGGCTGGAATAATTCTCCGCAAGGAATTTTCATGACTTCCCGACAGAAAATGTATCAGCCCCGCTGGGATAAACCTTTAGGCTTTCGATTTGGTTTAAGGCTTCAAA
>CAZZEF010000271.1:0-6018 GCA_964652875.1 uncultured Planctomycetaceae bacterium | reverse complement strand
GTTAAAAATGGATCGCTCGAAGTTCCGTCCGGTGTCGAAGGAATCGTTATCGGCGCCCATCGTTTCTGCAGTCGGTCCAGCTTGACCGAAGGCGAACGCCGGGAATATGATGCCGAATATGACCGCGTTAAAGAACAGGGCAATCGGGAGATCACCGAAGTCTTCGGATCGATGATTGATGAAATGGAACGTTATCTCGATACGGAAATTGTCGACGCCAACGGTGAGTCGCTCATTCAGGAGAAAGCTCCCAGTTACGTTGCGGAAAACGCGAGAAACTTCAAATTCAAACAGTTCTGTGAAGACAATAATATAACCGATCAGGACAAGATCGACGAACTGCGCAGTATTTACTTTAACTACCGCAATAAAGTCGAAGATAAAATTGACGCCCGGGATCGAAGCCTCAACGCCATGTCCTGCGGCGATCAGCTGCGGCGCGGTGTTCTTCAGATGGTCAAAATTTACATCGCCACCAAACGTGTTATTTCCGTCGGCGATAAAATGGCCGGCCGTCACGGTAACAAAGGTGTTATCGCGAAGATCCTTCCGAAAGAAGACATGCCATTCCTCGAAGATGGAACTCCGATCCAGATCATGCTCAACCCGTTGGGCGTTCCTTCCCGTATGAATGTCGGTCAGATCCTTGAAACCCACTTGGGCTGGGCCGCCTCCAAACTCGGATACAACGCGGTAACGCCGACCTTCGACGGAGCAACGGAATCGCAAATCAACGACGAACTGGTCAAAGCCGGTCTTCCCCGCTGCGGAAAAGTTCGCCTTTACGATGGACGAACCGGCGAACCGTTCGGTCAGGACACTACTGTCGGTTATATGTATATGCTCAAGCTGCACCACTTGGTCGACGATAAGGTTCACGCCCGAAGCACAGGTCCTTACTCCCTGATCACCCAGCAACCGCTCGGCGGTAAAGCGCGAAGCGGCGGTCAGCGATTCGGTGAAATGGAAGTTTGGGCTCTTGAAGCTTACGGCGCGGCTTATACACTTCAGGAACTTCTCACCGTCAAGAGCGACGATGTCGAAGGACGAACCAAAATTTACGAATCGATGGTCAAAGGCGAAAATTCGCTCGAAGCCGGCACCCCCGCAAGTTTTGATGTTCTGGTCAACGAAATCAAAGGCTTGGCCCTTGATATTGAACTGGTGACCGAACACGGCAAGAGGGTCGTTCCCCAACAGGATTTCCCGGGATACTGATGTCCCTTTTCGACCGGATTAAAACAATGATTGTTTTATAATCCAACCGTTTCATACCGTCCAGGATCCGTTTTTTCCCCGTTTTTCCAATCATTATTTACGATCGGGAAAACGGACACTCGGCGGCGCAAAAAAACAAACGCGCCCAACAGGAAAACGGAAACGGCCGGTTTCATTCTCCGAAAGACGGAAACGGTCCGGAATAAAAATTGATCCTTCACTGTTTTGTCCGGCGATGCAAGAGTCAGAGTCAAAAGTTTTCCGGTTAATAATAAATATATTTGATTAGGAGGAATCCACAGTGAGCAGTACTGCTGATAACTACAGCCGTATCAACGATTTCAGCGCAGTTCGAATCAGCCTTGCCAATCCGAAGAAAATTCGCGAGGAATCTTGCGGCGAAGTCAAAAAACCTGAAACCATTAACTACAGAACCTACCGCCCGGAACGCGACGGTCTCTTCTGTGAACGTATATTCGGTCCTGAAAAGGATTGGGAATGCGCCTGCGGAAAATACCGCGGCATGAAATACAAGGGCGTCACCTGCGACCGTTGCGGCGTAAAAATCACTCACAGCCGCGTCCGCCGCAAAAGAATGGGCCATATCGATCTGGCCGCTCCTGTCGTCCACATTTGGTTCTTTAAAGCAACGACCAGCCGATTGGCGACGTTGCTCGGAATCAAACCGGCGTCCGCCTTGGAAAAAGTGATCTATTTCCAGGATTATGTTGTTGTCGACGCTGGCGATACCCCGCTGAAAATCGGTCAGTTCATGACCGAAGAAGAAAACCGCAAGCTCAAGGAAGAATACGGTGAAAGTTCGTTTCGGGCCGAGATGGGCGCCGAAGCGATACGTATGCTTCTCGACCGGCTTGACGTTGTTGAACTTTCCCGGGAACTGCGCGAAAAACTGTCCGAAACCAAGGCCAAACAACAGCGTAAGGATCTGATCAACCGGCTCAAGCTCGTTGAAGCGCTCCGAAACTGCGATACGGAAAACAAACCGTCCTGGATGGTTTTGGACGTTATCCCGGTTATTCCGCCGGATCTGCGCCCGCTCGTTCTTCTGGAGTCCGGCACTTTCGCAACAAGCGATTTGAACGATCTCTACCGCCGAATCATTAATCGGAACAACCGCTTGAAAAAGCTGGTCGATCTGAATGCCCCGGAAGTAATCATTCGAAACGAAAAACGAATGCTTCAGCAGTCGGTCGACGCCCTGTTCGATAATGAACGATGTCGGCGTCCGGTCGTTGGATCCAGCAGCAGAAACCTCAAATCCTTAAGCGATTTGATCAAGGGAAAACAGGGCCGGTTCCGCGAAAACCTGCTCGGTAAACGTGTCGACTACTCAGCCCGAAGCGTTATTGTCGTCGGTCCGACTCTGCATTTGCATCAGTGCGGCCTGCCGAAAAAAATCGCGCTGGAACTCTATCAGCCGTTCATTATCCGACGACTGAAAGAACTCAAACACGCCGACACGATCAAAAGCGCTAAAAAAATGCTTGAACGAAAGGACGAGGAAGTTTGGGATATTTTGGAAGAAGTGATTCAGAATCACCCGGTGCTTCTGAACCGCGCCCCGACTCTTCACCGAATGGGTATCCAGGCGTTCGAACCGATGCTGGTCGAAGGAAACGCGATCAAACTTCATCCGCTGGTCTGTAAAGGCTTCAACGCGGACTTCGACGGTGACCAAATGGCGGTCCATCTTCCGCTCTCTTTGGAAGCGCAGGTCGAAGCGCATGTTCTGATGCTTTCAACGAACAACATTTTCAGCCCCGCCAACGGCAAACCGATTATTACCCCGTCGCAAGACGTTGTTATGGGCTGCTATTATATTTCAATGGAAGTGCCCGGCCTGACCGGCGAAGGAATGAAATTCTCTTCCCGGGAAGAACTCTTCCTCGCCTATTCACTCAAAAAGGTTCACCTTCAGGCGAAAATCATGGTCCGTATGCCGAAAGGCCGCTGGCTCAAGTCGAATCCCTCCATTCGAGAAGGAATGCTTTTTACAACGACTCCCGGCCGCGTGATCTTCAACGATATCCTTCCTGAAGGAATGCCTTTTTACAATGAACCGCTGAAATCCAAAAAACTGCAGGAAGTCATCAGCGACTGTCATGAACTCCTCGGACGGCGCTCGACGCTTGAGTTACTGGACAACATGATGCGGATCGGCTTCACCGAAAGCACGAAAAGCGGACTTTCGTTCGCGTCCGATGACCTGGTTACTCCTACCGCCAAGATCAAGATCATTGAGGCAGGCGACAAGGAAGTTAAAAAGATCCAGTTCCAGTATGACAACGGTCAGATCAGCGCCGATGAACGGTATAATAAAATCATCGATGTTTGGACCCATGTAAGAACCGAAGTTACCCAGAAGATGATGGAAGAACTTAAGAACGATACCCGGGCAAACGGTTACGTCAACCCGATCCTTCTTATGTCCGATTCCGGCGCGCGAGGCGGCGAAGAACAGATCCGTCAGCTGGCCGGTATCCGCGGTCTTATGGCCAAGCCGAACGGTAAGATCATCGAAACCCCTGTTAAAGCGAATTTCCGCGAAGGCCTGAACGTTTTGGAGTATTTCAGTTCGACGCACGGCGCCCGAAAAGGTTTGGCCGATACCGCGCTGAAAACAGCGGACTCCGGATTCCTGACCCGTAAACTGGCCGACGTAGCCCATAACTTCGTCGTTACCATGTTCGACTGCGGAACCAAACGCGGCATTATGAAAGGCTCCTTCATGCAGGGCGACGAAAAAGTCTCGCTGACCGAATCGATTCGTGGCCGTGTCTCCTGCGCCAATATCACCAACCTGATGACCGATGAAGTCGTTGTCCGTGAAAACGAAATGATTACGACCGAAATCGCCCGAAAAATCGAGGACATGGGTATCGAAAAGATCAAAGTTCGAAGTCCAATGACCTGCGAGGCCGAACTGGGCGTCTGCGCCCTCTGTTACGGAATGGATCTCTCCACCAGCAAGATGGTTGAGGAAGGAATGGCGGTCGGAATCATCGCCGCGCAAAGTATCGGTGAACCGGGTACCCAGTTGACAATGCGTACCTTCCACTTCGGCGGTACCGCGTCTCGCGAAGCGGAAGAAAGCGAAATCAAAACCGCTTACTCCGGTATCATTAAATTCTCCGGAATGGAAGTTATTAACAGCGAAGAACTGGGCGGACAGCTGGTTCTTTCCTGCAAAAATGAAGCCGGTATTGATATCTGCAATACGCGCGGCCAGTCCCGGGAAACCTATTCGATCCCCGAAGGATCGATCATTATCGTCAAAGAAGGACAACAAGTGGCCAAAGGCGATGTCCTCAGCCACATGGATCCGCACAATAAAAAGATCATTGCCCGGTCGGAAGGAACTGTTCACTTCGACAATATCGTCGAAGGCGACACGGTTCAAATGACCGTCGATAAGGCAACCGGTACTCCTCGTCTGACTGTTGAAGAACTCAAGGGCGATCGGCATCCTCGAATTTACATCGTCGACGAAAAAGGTGTCAGTGTCGAAGATTATTATCTTCCGGGTAAATCACAAATTGACGTCAAAGACGGTCAGCAGGTCAAACGCGGATCAGTTTTGGCAACGACCCCGCGCGGTGCGGGCGGAACACAGGATATCACCAGCGGTCTGCCCCGAGTCACGGAAATTTTCGAAGCCCGTACTCCGAAGGAACCCGCCGTGATCGCGGACTTCAACGGAACGATCTTCCGCGGTGAAAAACGTCACGGCAAGAATACTCTTATTCTTCAAAGCGACGCCAAGGACGAAGCGGGCAACGCCAAGGAAATCGTTTACGAAATCCCCAATGGCAAGCATATCACCGTTATCAGCGGCGAAGAAGTCCGAGCCGGTCAGCCGTTGACCGACGGTCCGTTGATCCCGCAGGATATTTTGAGAATTTCCGGCGAAGAAGCGGTTCAAGATTATCTGACGAAGGAAATCAGCGATTTGTACCGGGCGCAAAAAGTTTCGATTAATGACAAACACATTGAAGTCATCGTTACCCAAATGCTGCGCAAAGTCAAGATCGAAAACGGCGGCGACACTTCCCTGCTTCAGGGCGATATCGTCGACAAGTTCGAGTTCCGTCGCAAGAATAAGGATCTTCAAGGCTGTCTGCGCATTACCCGGGCTGGCAGTACCCAGTTCCGAGTCGGAGAAATTGTCCCGAGAGACGTTTTCGAACATGAAAACGCGATCTTCGAAGCCCAGGGAGGAGAACCGGCGGAAGCGGTCAAAACGGTTCCGGCCAAGGCCGAACCCCAACTCCTCGGTATTACCAAAGTCGCCCTGTTGAGTACAAGCTTTATCTCGGCGGCAAGCTTCCAGGAAACGCCCCGTATGCTTACCGAAGCCGCTATCGCCAATAAAGTCGACCACTTGATCGGCTTGAAGGAAAACGTCATTCTCGGCCGGTTGATCCCCGCCGGTACCGGTTTCCGAAAATATCAGCAGTCCGACTGGCGCTATTCGTCGGAATACCTGGCGCACGGCGGCGGATTGGAAATGGAAGAGGAAAATCTGCCTCGACAGGAATATACCCTTATGGCGGATGTTCCCGAACCGGATCCAATGCTGAATTCGAACCTGACCGAAATGCCCGGTGATGATATCGCGGGCTTCATGCCCATCGAAGAAGACGACAACGAAAAAGATCCCCCCAAGGGAACTCTTTCCGATATTTTGCGCGACTGATTATCAAACCGTCTGATCTTTAAAAAACGCGCCGAATGTTTTGCGTTCGGCCTTGGCGCCGCGCTGCTGGAGATACTCGCGTA
>CAZZEF010000270.1:2264-6055 GCA_964652875.1 uncultured Planctomycetaceae bacterium | reverse complement strand
GGAAAAGGATCTGCCGAACGAAACGGAATTGCCCCGGGACTTTTTTGACAAAAAATCCCAATGGAAACCGCTGGCGCTTCCGAAGCTTTGGAATGAACTCGGTATCACTTGGATAAGAACATCGTTTGAAGTGCCGGATTATTGGTGCGGCCGCGATTTTGTTCTTCTTTTTCCCGCGATTGATGATAATGACGTTACTTATTTCAACGGTCACCGAATTGGTAAAACGATCGGCTGGGATCTCAAGCGGCGTTATGTCGTTCCCGCCGCTTTTATTAAGTTCGGAGGTAAAAATGAACTTCTGATCGCGGAACAGAATCAGAATGCCGGCGGCGGTGTTGTCGATTTTAATTTTTGGTTCGGCTTGAAGGAGGAAGAACCGGAGTTTAATATGGAAACAACAGGACTTTTCCCGGAAGACGTGATCCGTCATGAGTCCGATCGGCGGCCCAATCGTTCCAAGGGAACCCCTCTTCCGCTTCGTCCGTTTACGGTTCGCGACGGTGTTCTTGAGTATGAAAACGGAGGAGAAGTTGCGCTTTGGGGAACCAATTATTATCCGCAAAGCTGGATGCAGTACGTCTCAATAAAAGATCGGGGATTCGATCACCGAAAGGCGGTTGATCTGGATTTGGAAGACATGGCCCCGAAAAAAACGGCTGGATCCGATGGCAGCGACCCCCGGCGAATGAACATGATCCGAATTCATGTGTTCGATACGGAAATATCTGATTCAAAAGGAAATCTCGTTAAAAATGATCATCTCGATATTCTTGATTATCTGACCGCCCGATGTTCTGATCACGGGATCTATCTTTGGCTCACGCCGATCGCCTGGTGGGGAAGTCCCTGTTCAAGATCGGACGCTTTTTCGCAGCAGATCCCAATGCCGGCGATGACGCTCTTGCCCGAAACGCGCCCTGTTCAAATCAATTATTTAAAACAGTTCTTGACGCACCGAAATCCTTATACGAACCGGCGTCTGATTGACGAACCCTGTTTGGCTTTGTTTGAAATTCTTAATGAAACTTTGTATTGGGATTATTCCCATATTATTGAGTTAAACAAACCGTTTCGAAACAGAAAAGATACTTTGGACTGGATCAGAAAAGTCCGCGGGGAATGGGAAAAGTCCTTGCCCGACCCGAGTTGGAAATCAGTGCAGACTTGGGATTTTTATTGCTATCAGCAGGTTCGGAATTATATTGATGAAATGAGAAACGCGATTCGATCAGTCGGAGGCAGACAGCCTGTTTCCTATCACGGAAGCTCCTGCTCGAGCAAAACACCGGTCTATTGGGCCATTGCCGACAGTCAGTGCGAAGGAATAACCCTTAATTTTTATTCCGGACTGTCACAAAAGCCTGTTTCAGATAAAAAATCTCATTTATTGGAAACGATCAGTTTCGGGCTTCCCCGTCAGCTGGATAAAAAAGTTCGTCTTGTTTACGAATTTGACGCATCGGATACGCTTTATCAGATCGATCTTTATCCGGCAATCGCCCGGCATTGGCGCGAATTGGGCGTTCAGGCGGCCTGTCAATTTCAGTATGACAGCCGGGTGACCGCTGATCGGAATCAGGATTGGCCGACTCATTATCTTAATTTGATTCACGCGCCGCATCGGTTCGCCAGTTTTATGATTGCCGGCGAAACATTCCGATCTCTTCCGCGGGGTGTTAAAATTGAGCCGAATAAAAACGAACTGATCTTTCCTCCGACAGCGGTCAACTGGAAAGAAAATGCCGCTTTTTTGGTCAAAAAGGATCTCTTTATGCAGGCGCGCCCTTCGAATTGGAAACCGTTCGAATTTCCCCAGACGCCGCGGCGGATACTTGGAACCGGATCGACCCCTTATTATCAATACGAAGGAACGGGCTTGGTCGATTTGGATCTCGACGGATCCTTGTCGCTTGGTCCCAATGTAACAAGACATCGGGATGATTTGCGCGGAACAGCGGAAAAACCGCTGACAACGCTTTCGATGGAAAAGAAGCCGTTTCTTCTTCAGATCCCCGGTTATGAAAAGATCAAGTATAAAGATTCTCAAGGAAATATTTTAAACGGTAAAGATGGACTCTCGCCGGGAGAATACAAATTGATCAGGGAAGAAAAATAAAATCGCTTTTTATTGACAGGAGAATTAGAGACGTTATACCGTTTCCAATATAAATTATCCGTTCCAGCGTCAAAAGAAAATCCGAATCATGAGGACAATCGGCGAAAATGACGGAGAATTTAAAATAAGAGCAGTATAAAACGATCTTGATAAAGTTGGAACGCTTTCAAAGAAGGCCGTACTCGGCGCGGAGAGGAAAACTCAAAGGGGATTGAGCCGCCGCCGAGCCGGTCTTTTTGAAGCCGCGCCGGTCAGCGTACCGAACGCAGCGGCCGAAGCGTTAGGCAATCGGCGTAATGCAGATGCTTTCATTATACTGAAGTTCGCGCGGGCGGACATCGTCGCCTTTCGGCAGGCGGATGTAAAGAATGCCATCGCGAAATTCGGTGGTCATCGCTTCTGTATGAACGCCTTCCTGAATATCCCAAGTGCCGAGAACGGTGTCCTTGCCGCTTGAATTTTTCGCAACGACCTGAAGTGTGCCGTTATCGACTTTAATGCAGAACGAATCGTTTTCCGAAGCGGCCGGGATCTCAATATCATATCGAGTCTTAAGATCGAGCATTTTGCAATCAGATTCACAAGATACTGTTTTCATATTTCTATCTCCTAAAATAAGATAAACGAAATTTTATTAACTTGGCCACCATGCCGTCCGGAAAGGAATCGCTCCGGACAAAATGGTTTACTTAACCAACGAACGCTCAAGAATCCGTTTTCGTAAACGGAAAGTTTCTTTCGTTCGATGATATAAATTAAGATCTTTTTTTGATCCCCTGAATAATCCGGCAAATTTTCCTTTATCAGGACAAAAAAAAGTGAATTTTGCCCCGATAAACTTCTTTTGATGGAAATTTTTACGATTCAACGAAAAATGATCTTGTCCTCTTTCTGAAAAATTGTTAACCTTTGAAAAAGTTTTGTTCCGTTTCCCTTTCGGTTTGTGTGAGTTGCCGCGAAAATCGTTGGCCGTATAAAAATTTGGCTGTATGAATTATGCTGGATAAGGAAATTCCCCGATGTACCCGGGTCTGTTTTGAAACCAAAAAAACGCTTGAGCCCGGCGATCGTTTTCGATCTGTTCTTTTACTCGAAAAAGGAGAACTTAAACGAAGGGATTATTCAGAAATCGCTTGGAAAAAAGCCGAAAAGAAACTGGAAGAAGATAAAAATTTTGACGTTCTCTGCAGTTGGTCAGGTAAAATGGCCGTTGTCGGCGATCATCGGATCAAACTGGCCCCCAATGATATTTTACTGGATCTCTTTGACCGGTTGGCCGAAGAGCCGGACAAGGCTGATATTCGTTATGTCCTGACTCTTCTGCTGATTCGGCGGCGTATTTTTCGTTACGACAAAAACGATCAGATCCGGGACGATCCGAATCAGGCGATCTCGGAAATACAGGTATATTCACCGCGGCGCGAAACGGTCTATTCCGTTCAGGTACTCCCGATTGATAACAGCCGCATTGAGGAAATTCAGGATTATTTGGCCTCCCTTCTTTACTCAATGAACTGATGAATGTTTTCAACAGGTCAACGAATAAAGAATATTGCAAACGGGCTTGATCAATATTGTATCGGTTTTATTATGAATTTTTCGTTCTTGCCTCAAAATTGCCGATTCACAAAATCAATAAGCGGAAATTGCGAAAGCATTATAATGTGATCAA
>CAZZEF010000270.1:0-2254 GCA_964652875.1 uncultured Planctomycetaceae bacterium | reverse complement strand
GCCGCCTGGATTAATTTTTAGAGACACAATAATAAAGTATCATATTTATTTATACAAACAGCCAACAGACGTAAAGACAGATCCAATGTTTTCAATCAAAACAGAAAAGCTGCAAAACCGGTCCCGAGTGTTTTTATTCGTTTCATCGTCAGAAAAACGATCAGTTTTCTGCGGTCAACGGACAGGACGGGAATTTTCATTTGAGCGTGACCTAAAAGAGGCCTGCGTTATCAGAAGACGGATATTGCTTGTTTTACTGCTAATGGGGATCTCCTTTCTGGTCACCGGCTGCAAAACACCGGTCAAGCTTCCGGAAGTTGTCGGTGAAAAACCCAAACTGGAAGAATTGGTTAAAGCGGTGAACGAAAACAGCGGCCGTATTCAGTCGTTACGCGCGGAACGGGCAACCTTCGGCACCAATAACGCCGTCGGTTGGGGAACCTGTATGATAGTATTTCAGCGACCAAACCGGCTGCGAACAGTTGCGTCCGTAACAATGACGGGCCCTGTACTCGACTGCGGCTGCAATGACGATCTGTTTTGGTATTGGAGTAAATACGACAATCCCCCTCAACTCGTTTGGGCCAATAAAAGCGAATTGACCGATGCCGCTTCTCCCGCGGATACTATTCCGATCGAACCTACCTGGATCGCTTCCGCGATTGGTATTGTCGAGTTTAATTTGAACGATATCAGCGAAGGTCCGCTTCCGCAGCCGGACGGGTCGCTTCTTGTTGTCTCAAAAGTTCAACGCCCGGATGGTCTGTATATGAAACATCATTATATTCTGCCAAAAAGTGCGGCGGTCAAACGTCAGGAAATTTACGATCCTTACGGTAATCAGATCGTTAAGATCAGCTGCGAAGAATTTCAGGTTAAAAAAGTGCAGGAACAGGATGTTGTTCTTCCCAAACGGCTGATCATAACAACCCCGCTTCATAAAGACTCGTTTCATCTTGATTTCGGTGAGTTGAGCTTGAACGGGCAGGGTGATATTACCGAAAATTTATTTGTCATGCCGAAACCGGAAGATCTCGGTAATCCGACCGTTGTTAATTTAAAAGAGATCAAGCGGCGCCCGATACAAAATCCATCGCCCGATTCCGGATACACGCAAACCAGAAATACAACAGTGCCTTCGGGGTCAGCCATCTCGCCCGATGTAAACGCGCATCAAACAAACACGACTTCGGCAGCTTCTGTTCAAGCGGCCCCGGTGAACAATCAGATGACGGCGAATTCGACAATGACCGCCGCTCCGGTCAGCGGAGGGGTCGCTTATCAAGCGGCTGTTCCCGTTGCGGCCGCCAGTCCCGGTTCAGGAGAAGTTTCCGCTCATTTTAGAACTCAGGTTCTTGAATAGTTCCCCGTTGGAAATTTACAGTAAAAGCTGGCATGTTTTTTCCTGTATAAAAATATTTTAGACGCATAAAAATTTTTTTGATCGGAAATTTTCTCTTTATTATATATAAGCGGACCGTATTTTTTTCAGTTTTTTAACGCATGAAGAAAGCAATACAAAAAATTTCGCCGATCCGCCCCTTGAAGAAAATCTGTCCGGATCTATACTTAACGATAATGACATTGAAAATTATTGAGGTTTTATATTGATCGTTTTTTGCTTGGATCTTTGGTGACGTGACTCAGTTGGGGTCAGGCGGCTCTCGGAAAAACGATCGAAAAATTTTCGCTTTCGATATAAAAACTCAAAATTTATAAAAAGGAAAAAGACAATGAACAATTATTGGCAATTTAACTTTTATTACTGCTATTATGAAAGGGGTTATGGAATTTTACTGTAACGGTGCCAAATAACGGTTTATTGATTAAACAAAAAAACAGAAAGGCTTCACAGTGAAATTCATTGTGAGGCTTTTTTTTTGTCCGGCACAAAACCGAAAGGATGAAAGATGATTATTATTTTAAAAAACAGGGTTCGTGACGATCAAGTTAAAAATCTAACCGACTGGCTCAAAAAAATGAATGTCGGGATCCATTTGAGCAAAGGGGTTCACCAAACAATTCTCGGGCTCATCGGCGACACCGCGGGTATTGACATTGATCTTCTTCAGGGACTGGATATTGTTGAGTCCGTCAAACGAATTCAGGAGCCGTATAAAAACGCCAATCGTAAATTTCATCCGGATGATACGGTGATCGATTTAGGCGGCGGCGTTCTTTTGGGCGCCGGTCATTTTCAGTATATTGCCGGGCCATGTTCCGTTGAATCGGAAAAACAGATCTGTTCCTGCGG
>CAZZEF010000269.1:0-6205 GCA_964652875.1 uncultured Planctomycetaceae bacterium | reverse complement strand
TTTGACTTTTTCTGTCAATACCAATTCCCGGAAAATCAAGTGGAACCAGTATAATTGACTCATTATGATTGTCTCTTGAGGAAAAATTCTTCCTTAAACTATATTAATAATAATGGTGAAAGTAAATTGTTTAAGTATATCCTTGGCAGAAAAATCCTCTGTAATTAAAGACTGTACACACGAGCGCCCAAAAGGTGACATAAAATCCGCAAAATTTTCAGAAAAAAAAACAAAAAATAAGGTTCATCTCAAAAATGAGGGGAGGGAGTTAAAAAGGGACAGGCATTCCTTTATAATAAAGAGGAACTTGTGTTTTTGTCTTTATTTTAAGATCTTTCGATTGGAAGTCATTCGGTCAGCGAACTTTGAAGTTAATCGGCGGGAAATAAAAAATACCGGTATTATTTATACTGCTTTTATTTTAAAATAAGAGCAGTATAAAAAACCGTTATCCTGTCAACAATTGATATTTTCCTGATCCGGCGGGGAAAATTTTGTCACCGCAGAACTGTTCAAGGGAATACAAAAGGTGATTGACGCAAGTCCGTATTTCGAACAGAAAAAGGACGAAGGAAAATTAATAGTTTTCCGCTTTGATTTGGAAATAGGCTTTCGGATGCGCGCAAACAGGGCAGAGATCCGGCGCGGATTTTCCGATGACGATATGTCCGCAATTGGCGCACTGCCAAACTTTATCGCCGTCACGGGAAAAGACGATCTCTTTTTCAATATTCGAAAGAAGTTTACGGTATCGTTCCTCATGTTCTTTTTCGATCTTTCCGACCATTTCAAATAAAAGGGCGATGCGTTCAAATCCTTCTTCCCGGGCAACTTTGGCGAAGCCGGCATACATATCGGTCCATTCATAATTTTCACCGTCGGCGGCGTCTTTTAAATTAACGGTCGTGTCCGGAATTCCTCCGTCATGAAGGAGCTTGAACCAGATCTTGGCGTGTTCCTTTTCGTTATTGGCCGTTTCCTCAAAAATGGCGGCGATCTGCTGATAACCGTCTTTTTTGGCTTTCGAAGCATAATACGTGTACTTGTTGCGTGCTTGTGATTCACCTGCAAAAGCGGCCATGAGGTTCGCTTCCGTTTTACTTCCCTTGAGTTCCATTTCAGTCTCCTTTTTTAGATCAGTCAGTCATAAAAAAAGACGGTTCCGACAATACGATATTGGCAAAAACCGTCAAATTTGTCATTAATAGAAATTATACAGTCTTGTATTAATTTTGCAAATTCCGCCGACAGGTTTCGAAATCGCCTGTTTTACAACATTGAAATGAAAATTGTAATGAAGCCGACCTGCAAATTTTCAGCACAAAGCAAGAGATCTTTAAAAATTCCCATTAAATGCTCTTTCTCAAAAAATGAAAGAAAGAGGATCAATCGAGAAAATGGCCTTCTTTAAGAATATTGGGAACATATTCTTCGGACATATAACTGATGCTTCTGCTGATGAGCGCTTCGACTTCGAGCTTGAAGCCGTTTTTGAGCATCATTTCGATCTCTTTCTGCCATTCTTTCTTTTTGGCGAACCAAGGGTACTCCATGATTTGCTTTGCGCGTTTTTTATCGGTGTCATTAAGAGAGATCTTGACGCTGTCGGATAATTTGCAGCGTTCGAAATCCCGGCTCCGTACTCCGATAAACAAGGCGTCGGGAATGGCCATTCGTTTTGATTCATACGCCAAGTTGATCGATCCTTGTTTAATAACACTGTAAATATAATATCCCCAGGGATCGTTATCAAGCAGGCAGTAGATCGGCAAATGAAGTTCGTTGTGAATTCGGTTCAAAAGGCGTCGGACACCGCGGGGAGGCTGTCCTGCACCATGCATCAGAATACAATTGTGTTTCTTCCAGAATTTGTCTTCATTGAACCGCTGCCAGACGGTATTTTTTTCGACATGAAGGACAAATTTCGCAGTGCATTTTTTGAACTGGATCACATTGGGTTCGACAATCGAAGGAATCGCGTATCCGCCGGATCCCATTCTCGAACAGTCAATTTCGTCGCCGTTGTCCAAAATGGTCAGATTTCCGACCATATCGCCCCGTTTGTCCGCGAAAAGATGCAGTTCCTCCCGAAGCGAATCAAGTAAGACTTCACAATCTTCAATAATCGGGTCGCATTCCCCCTGATCGTGAAAGGTCGGCTCTTTGGTCGGTTTGATGTCGTGTTTGAGCATATAGTAAAGACCTCGGATGCTGGTGGTCTTTCCCATTTCAATAAGCTGTTTCGCGCCGGATGCGACAAGAACCGTCTGCATAAAACTTTTGGCCTGTCCGATATTGAACAGTTCCCGACTAGTGGTTTTTTTGCCCATTTCCAAAATTCGACGGCTCGTATTGAATTTTATATTGGAAAGAGACCGGGCAGGTATGTCAATGGCAAGATCGGATTTTCGTTCCGCCTTTTTACAAACGGAATCAGCCATCTCTTTGATCTGTCCGATCGTCCGTTCATCCTGATTGGAAAGTTTGATCTGTTTGTTGTCGTTTTCTGCCGTGTTTTGCCGGGATTTTGTGCTTTTCGCCATAATGTGTTAATTTCAGTTCCAATCAAAAATTTATTACAAAGAGAGAAATGGTCTCATCAAAATTATACCGGTTCCATAATAAATTTTCCGTATCAGCATCAAAAGATCCGCCGATACATCAAGTCAATCGGCGGAATTACGGAAAAGAGAGAAAGGTATAAAACTATTGAAAGCGCCGGAGTTTTGGCTTAAATGCTGACCGCGCATTTGGGAAGCGCTTTTTTCAGCTGATCAAGAGGAGCGGCGTTTTCAGGAAGCGCGATTTTCGTTCCATTTAAATAAAGCCGTTTCAGATCTTTCAGCTGACTGAGTTTCAGGATCATGTCGGGAGTAAACCCTTCATTTTCCCGAATATCAAGTTCCTGAAGTTTAGTTAATTTTAAGATTGAGTCAATACCATTTCCGGTAAGGGCAACCGCGCGAACGGTTAATTGTTTCAAATTGGGCATTTTTTCGGCGATAACGGCCATTCCTTTATCGTCCAGAGGAATGGTAAAGAAATGAATTGCGTCCATATCGCTCAAGGTCCCCAAAAATTCCGTCAGACCAGCGGAGGTGACGCCGGGGAGTTCGGACAGTTCGAGTTCCCGAATCGTTTTGTTTCCCTTGAGGGCGAAAATAGCCTGATCGGACAGGTTTAAATCGCGCAGTTCAAGTCGGGTAAACGGAATCGAGGCAAGTCCCTGAATCGAGGAATCGTCCAATCCCTTGCATCGGAAGAAACGAAGTCCCTTCAAAGAAGGCATCTTTTTGAAAGACTCAACCGATTGTGTGTTAATGTCGTTACAATCCTGAAATTCAATAAATCGAAGTTTGGGAGCCGCAGAAAGTCGGTCCACTCCGTCGTTGTCGATAATACCGCGGAAATAAACTTCTTCCAGAGTCGGAATTTTAGCCAAATGCTTGGCCCCCAAATTGGAAATATCAGGGCAGCCTCGGACGTCAACCACTTTAAGCGCGGGAGCCAAGACCGGTTTGATCAGCTTCTTAATTCCGCTTGTTGTGAACACGTTATAATAAATATAAAGGTTTTCCAGTTTCGGCATTTTGGGAATGATTTCAAGAGAATCATTGGTCAGTTTGAGATTTCGGCGCAGATCCAGCGTTTTCAGATCGGGCAGCTTGGCAAGCATTTCCAAAGTTGCGTCCTGAATGTCGCTGTTATTAATAATAACAGAGTTCAGTTTTTTAAGATCTTTGAGCTGCGTCATGTACTCATCATTAAAAATAGCCCCTTCTAAAGAGATGGAAGTCAAGTCGTAAAGTTTACCTATTTTTTTCATGTCATCCAACGTAAAGCTGCCATCAGCGGAAGCCATAAGTTTAACAGAGGTAATCGCTCCATTTTTCGCTTTTTTAATACTTCCTTTAAGTTCAACGATTCGTTTGACAACATAGGAAATATCGGATAACGCGGCAAGAGGAGGGGTCTGACTTTTGGCGGACATACGAACGGTCGTGTGAGCCGCGTATTTCTGTTTTTGTCGATCATTGTAAATTTTCAACCAGCCTTTTTGCTGTTCAGTCAGTTTGGGAACAGAAACAGCCGTTGTCGGAATCGTGAAATCTTTTATGTTGTAATTATAGATAACATAATGATTTGAACCAACTTTAACGGAAGCGGGCTTGTCGCATCCGGTCAACATCCAAAGACTGCAAACAGTCAGGACCAGAAGCATCTTTTGAATAAAAGATCTCATTTTTCTCTCCAATCATAAAGGCGGCATTATCCTCTTTGGGGTAAAAGAGGTAAAAGTTGACGAAAACATGATAATTATTATAAACCGCGTTCTTTAAGTAAACAAGGTAAAATATTCATATTTTCGAAAAAAACGGGGACATAAAGGACGTTTTTACATAACTTGCCATTATAACCCCTATAATTGACATTTAAAAACGAAAACAAAACAACATTAAATTTTATTCAATATAACTTAGCAGGCAAGGGGGAGAGATTAAGCAAAGAAAGAAGAATAATAACACTAAATAAAGACGAAAAATACTATTTGTGTTATTAAACATTTAATTATTTTGACAGAAGATGAAATTTTTTTAAAGCAAGCGGAAAGAGTATTAAAAAAGAGTGTATGTCCCTGTTCTGTTATATTTCTTGTTTTAACATAAAAAGAGCTGTCAACTGATTTATCTGATCAATTAACGGAAATGACAGAAAATTAAAATGAATAAAGTAAAAAGCAGAAAACGATTCGACGATGAGGATTAAATTTTTTCGGAAGAATCCTTGGATTTATTGACAGGCGCGCACCAGTCAAGCAGGACATTGGTGATCATCTGATCCAAATCGTCGATTTTCTTTAAAATATCGTTATGCTGGGAGTCAAGACGTTTTAACAGATCTTCTGTTTTTTCCATTTTATGCCGGAATGTTTTCCTGTAATTATTGAAGCGGGGATCATTTTGTCGAAGCCGGAATCATTGTTTACTCACAGGGAGCGTTTAAGAATGACTTAATTTTAAATCGGCATTCCAGTTGACAGAAGCGAAAATTTTTTGGCTGACTGTTCCAAAAGACAAAAGCGTCAGATTAAACATATTCAATACAAGTGTTATTTTTTTGCAAAAAAAACCGGCATTTATAATACAATCCCTAAAAAGCCGTTCGTGAACAATTCTTTTAAAAAGTACAACCGGTATAAACATTAAAACCAGACGAAGATATTCCTGTTTTTAAAAAATATCCTGAAAAAACCTCAAGAAATTCTTGACTCTGCCGAAGACAGAGCTATTTTTATAATAACGACAGGGTAACAATCCCTGTATATCATAATAATTAAACGGTTTAGGTATTTACAGGAGCATTAAGATGTCCAGATATCCAGGTTTTATAACATTGTTATTGATTCTGGTTTGCCTTTGGATCAATATAGTGCGTTATCCGTCGGTTTGGGTGATGGTGCGAGGCAAACCGGTGGGGCAGCTTAATACGATGGCTTCCCTTCTTGACGATCAAGATCAGCGAAGCGACCCGGAAGACATGATAGCCGCGGACAATGAAATATCGAAACTGCCCGCTTTTGATCCGGATCAACCAGTTTCTTATGATACAGACTTGAATAAGAATTCGGGGATCTATACCGGAAAACCGATGCCTGTTGCCGATAAACGTTTCGATAAACAGACTAATGAAGAACATAAAATGGAAGCCAAGGCTGTATCAAACAGCAATGAGTCCTCTGAAAAATCTCCTTCTTCAATTAAGCGGGACAAAAGCAAGGATTTTCGTAACGCCGGCTTGAGCGGTAAAGGCTGGCATCAGCCGCGCGAATCGGAAGAAGACGAATCGTCATCGGACAAGGATCAGAAAAAAAAGAACGCTTCCGGTCAAAATAAGACGGAAGAGAACGAAAATGTATCTGCTGATTTAAGCGGAGAAAAAAGTTCCGAGCCGTTAAACTCAACTATTACTTATAATGAAGGGAAAATCGTTCCTGTTTCGGGAACAGAAACGGAACATGTCTCGAAAACCGTTCGGCTTATTCCGGCAACGGTTCAAAATGAGGCTCGTTATAAAAGCGCGGTTTACTACCGGGCACCGGGTGAGGAAGGAACAAGTCCGATGGATCTGAGTCAGCCGGTATACGGACCTGTTGACGCTCAAGAGGTCGAAGGAGGATCGTTTCGAGCGTTCGCCGTTCATTATG
>CAZZEF010000268.1:326-6209 GCA_964652875.1 uncultured Planctomycetaceae bacterium | reverse complement strand
CAAGCAAACCGAAAAAAAACGTCTCCGTAAAATTATGATTTGGTGCAGTTTTATCTTTCTGGAACTGACCGTTTTTCTCTTTTCCCTGCTTCTGTTGACCAATACATTTTTCTTTGAGCCCGCGGTTCGTTTCGCGTTACGCTGTGTTGAAAAACAATCCGGAATCGCCATTACATTCGAAAAAGCAGAAGGGGATTTTCGGTCAGGCTATCTGAAACTGGATCAAATAACCGTCGTTCGAAGAAATCATCCGGTCTCCAATATTGATCTTAAAGCCGAACAAGCGGATCTTGTTTTATCGCTGCCGGATCTTTTGCGCAAAAATTTTGTTTTCGATTCTTTGAATGTTTCCGGTTTGAAAGGAAGTTGGGACCAGATCTCCAAAGGGGATAAGCTGAAGCCGAAGCATCGGTTTATGATCAACGATCTTCAAATAGTGAACGCCGATATTGCCTTTTGCAATTATTCCAAATCGAAAAACGCGCTAAAAACTGTTATTCATCTGGATCAAGCCAGGATTAAGCCGCTGCGAAGCCGCTGGGCAATTTACGATCTTCTTTTTCGCGGAAATGTCAAAGGATCGGTCGATCATTCACCATTCGAGATCCGAACAAACGGTTCCGATAATATTTTTCATATGGAGAACATTTCCGTCGATCTGGCCGCTGAAGTTTGGGGCGCGCCTTTTGACTGGTTCGACTCCGGATCCGTTGATATTCGAATCGCCAATAAAATTTCTTCCCGGGAGAGCAAAAAAACAGCGGTCAATGATCGTTTGACGAATTCTCTTTCAAAAGATCCGGTGAAAAAAGGAGCCGAAACCGCCGACCGTTCAGAAAAAAGGGAATTTACGAAAAGCGGATCAATTGACACTGAATTGAATCAGCTTGACAATGAAACAGAACAGGGGGGAATGGATATCGACTGGTCTTTTGTCTTGCGTAACTTTCATGTCCGTACTCCCGAAGGAACAAAATTCAAGACGAAAACCGCCTCCGCGCCTCTTCTGTTGTTTTTTAATAAAAATTCCGATCAGATCTCCCTGAATTTTAAATTTCATCTTGACAATGAAAAACTTGAATTCTCATCTTCGGAAGATCTTAAAGATCTGTTCCGTTTGATCGTCAGTCAGAAAATTTTTGAAGAAATACAAGACTCCAAGTCCAAACTGTTTAAAGGACAATCAAAAAATGAAGATAAACATCAGCTTCCTTGATCCTTCTGTTTTGACAATAAAAACAGCTCCCCGGATCGATTCGCGGATAAAATTTTTAAATACGGATGATCATGCAGATCTCAAGATAAAAATTTCATTCTAAAATCAATAGGATCGATTTTATACCGATTCCATCATGAATTTTCCGTTATAACGTCAAAAAAAAACAGTCGATTCACGCAGTCAATGGGCGGAGATAATGGAAATTTTAAAATAAAAGCAGTATAGAAGTCCATCGGCGAAATTACGGAAAATTTAAAGAGAATAAAATACGAAATATCAGGACAAACATAAGCGTTTTTTATAAAGGTCAGATTTCATAAACAGATTATTAATAAAGCAAAAAGGATCGGCGATCATGACAACGAGACGGAAATTTTTAAAAACAAGCGCGACTTTTACCGCGTTCGGTATTCTTTCAAGCGGATTTTTGGTCGGTAATAACGTCAAAGCGGACAGTCAAAATAAAGTGGGCGGTCAAAAAAACGGATCCGCGGACGGATCGTTCAAGTCAGGAAAATCAGACCGTTCAAAGGGCGGGATCCGAATCGGCGGTCCTCTTTTCTGTTCGGAATCCGATCCTGAATTATGGGCTAAAACCGCGCATGATCAAGGCTATCGGGCGGTTTACGCTCCCAAGATCAAGATCTCGGAAACTGATCGGATCAAAGAGTTTCGCGCCGCGCTTAAAAAATATGATCTTGTCGTTGCGGAAGTCGGCCGTTGGTGCAATCTGATGGATCTCAATGAAAAGAAACGTCAGGAAAATTTGCAAAAAGTTACTGATGGTCTCGCGCTGGCCGACGAACTTGACGCCCGCTGCTGTGTTGATACCGCCGGAACGCTTACCGATGAATCCTGGTACGGACCGCATCCAAAAGATCTTTCCAAAGAATATCTTGATTATACGGTTGAAAACGCGCGCAAAATTATTGACGCTGTTAAACCGAAACGGGCCAAATTCGCTTATGAAGCAATGGGCTGGTGTCTTCCGGACGGGCCCGACACCTATTTGGAAATGATTCAGGCGGTTGACCGAAAAGAATTCGGCGCGCATCTCGATGTTTGCAATATGATCAATTCTCCCCGACGCTTTTATAATATAACCGGCCTGATCAATGAATGTTTCGATACGCTTGCCCCCTGGATCGTCAGTTGTCATGCAAAAGATCTTCGCTGGGAGCTTGAGCTGAATATTCATTTCGTTGAATGTGTTGTCGGAACGGGCAAAATGGATTATCCGACGTTTTTGAAAAGACTTTACGGTCTTAATCGGGACGTTCCGCTGATGACGGAACACATGAAAAATCAAAAGGAATACGAAGCCTGCCGCGATTATCTCTTTAAAACCGCCGATGAAAACGGGATTCCAAGATAATAGGGGCGCATTCGAAAAAACTTTATTGATCGTCGTCAGAATATCGGAACTTGTCCGCGCGATACAACATAAACACGCGGCGTTTGGGACATATTTGTTCCGAATATTTTCTCTTTTATTTTATTGAAATACAAAATATTATTGCAAAATTTTGAAATAATTTGTTATAATGGATAATAAATTTTATAATAACGCTTCTGTACAAAGAAGGGTTATTAAGCAAAATAAGCTTCAAATTTTATATTTCATTAAATGGGGAGACGAAGGTGAAAAAAACAGGCTTTACTTTGGTTGAGCTGCTGGTCGTGATTGCGATCATTGGCATTTTAATCGGACTATTACTGCCGGCGGTTCAGGCGGCTCGGGAAGCGGCGCGTCGAATGCAGTGTACCAACAATGTCAAACAGCTCGCAATTGGACTTCATAATTTTCATGACGCAAACAATCATTTTCCGGCCATGAAAAATGGAAATATGAATTCAGCCGGTACGGATTGGAACGGTACTAACTGGGGAATCATCAGTTTCCAGCTTGCGCTTCTTCCGTTTTGCGAACAGCAGGCGCGCTTTGAACAGTATGTCAATCATAACAGCAACAAGGTCTGGCCGGGAATATTCACCAACATTGTTCCGTTAACAACAAATATCCCCTATCTTCTCTGCCCCTCCGACGGTCGGGCCGCCGATTTGTATGAGCCGCCGGCTGGCTGTTTCGGTGCCAATAATGTTAAGGTAGGTAAAACAAATTATTGCGGAAGCGTCGGAGATGCCGTTGCTCAAACGGCGGAAAAAACGATCAATGTGCGCGGTTTTTTCAATGGCGGAAAACATTCCTGGACAGCTCCGGAAGAAACGGAAAACCCGTTCAACTCAATGGCGACCATTATTGACGGTACTTCCAATACAGTCGCCATTTCAGAAGCGGTAACCGGGGGATCTCATTCTCAAAAAGAAGTCAAAGGACAACTCGTTGTCAGTCTCAATGCCAGCGCCAACAAACTTTCTGAATGCTTGGCCAAACGAAGCAATGAAGACCCGCATTTTATTAAAGAAACGGTTGCGACTTCAACCGGTTTTGTTCGGGGCGGCGGATTTGCGGTTGGAACATCCATTGTCGCGGCATTTCAAACGATTGAACCGCCGAACTCCCCAACCTGTTATTCCGGAAGCGGGTTCTCCATTGGCGGCGGCGGATTTTTCCCGCCCACCAGTAATCATTCCGGCGGCGTCAACGTTGGAATGGCCGATGGGTCCGTTCGTTTTATTTCCGAAACGATCGAATGCGGCGATCAAAATTATACTGGCGCTGAAGTCACCAACGGACCAAGTCCCTGGGGGGTTTGGGGCGCGCTCGGATCCATTGCCGGCGGTGAGAGCAAGACACCTTGACCGTTCGGGGCGATCTTTTATGTTACTGTTAAAATTTCCTGACTTTTTGATAATGCGGTCAGGAAATATACTGCTTTTATTTTAAATTTTTCGTCATTTCCGCCGATTGACTGTGTGAATCGGCGGTTCTTTTGACTTTATAACAGTAATTTCGTTATGGATTCGGTATAATTATATTTTATGTTTTGCAAATTCTCTTTTCTTCCAACATCAAAAGTCAGGAAAGGATCGGCGCTGCTTCTGGCGGTCATTCTTTTACCTTTCTTATTTCTTGCCGGATCGGATCTTTTCCGATCTTCTGTTTCAAACGCGGCTGAAAAAGAATCGTCAAAAGTCCGGGAAAGCGAAGGGCATTTAATTATTTTGCATACCAACGATCATCATGGACATTTGCTTCCGGACAGCGGAGACGGACTTGGCGGAATGGCCCGTCTTTCTTCCCTGATTCAAACGCTTCGCCGCCGATATCAGGATCCTTCGTTGAATTCTTCCGGAACAACGGTGCTTTCAACCGATTCTGAAGTTTCTCTTAAAGGATCCGATTTCGGAAATCAGGACGGTCGGGAGGTCAAAGGATATAAAAACGTTCTTTTGATCGACGCCGGCGATATCAATACCGGAACGGCGGCTTCCGATCTTTTTGACGCCCGACCCGATTTCCTTGTTTATAATTATTGGGGGTACGATTTCGCGGTATTGGGAAATCATGAATTCGATGCGTTCCCGAACCGGCTGAGCAAACAGATCCACTGGGCCCGTTTTCCTTTTCTTACTTCCAATGTTCGGCGTTTGGACGGACGGGCCGTCGGTCTTCCCTGGCTGATCCTTGATTATAAATTCGCCCGAATCGGATTTATTGGAATCACCGTTTCCAGCGATAAGCTGATTATTCAAAAAGATCGCGATTTTCGAATTGAACCGGAAATTGAAACGGCTCGTCAGATGACCATTTTTTTGAAAAAGGTCAAAAAAGCAGATTTGGTGATCGCGGTGACTCATCTCGGTTTTACCGAATCCGCTTATGACACGGTGACTTCGCTTGAACTGGCGCAGGGAGTTCCGGATATTGACTTGATCATAGACGGACATTCTCACTCGCAAATAGATCAGCCGCGTTATCTCGGAAAAATTCCGATCGTTACCGCCAATTGTTACGGGCATTATTTAGGCTGTCTTGATCTTGAGTTGCGCAAAGGCGCGATTGTCGGACTTAAATGGATCTGCTATCCAATTGACCGGACGTTACCTGAAGATCCGGAAGTCAACAAGATCATTGCGCCTTTTTTGAGAGAGGCTCGGCAAAGATTAAGCGAAACGGTTACCGTCTGCGAAGAAAAATTCGTTCATGACGACTATCCTTGTCGGTTTCGGGAGGTTCCGATCGGCGATATGATCTGTGACGGTATCGTTCAGGAAGCGGCGCGACGGGATCTTCCGGTCGATTTCGCCTTTATAACAGGCGGCAACATCCGCGCCGGACTTCCGAAAGGTCCGGTAACACTTTCCGATATTGTTACCGTTCTGCCGTTCCGCAATCGGATCTGGCGTCTGACGCTTAAGGGATCAGATCTCTTGACGCTGTTTCAGCAGATCGGATCGGCGCGCCGCGGATCCGGCTCTTTCGCGCAGGTTTCACGCGAAGTTCATTATAAGCTGACTTATAACGCCAAGGGCGCCGGATCAATTTCCGATCTGCTTCTCAACGGAAAAAAGATCGATCCGAACCGGCTTTACCGAATCGGAACCATTGATTATCTCGCCGAAGGAGGGGATGGCTACGATATTTTAAAAAACAGCGTTCAAACCGATAAAACCAAAACGCTCCTTTATGAATCATTCGCCGAATACTTGAGAAAAATACCCCGTCCGATTCGGCCTCTTACTGATTCGCGCATTATTAT
>CAZZEF010000268.1:0-316 GCA_964652875.1 uncultured Planctomycetaceae bacterium | reverse complement strand
ACACGGTTATTTTTTACTGTCCCATTGCAGAAAATCAAAAAACATCTTTTCCAGGACATCGTCCGGCGCAATGGTTTCGTATTTATGAATTCCGTTATTGGCGATAAACAGATCCGTTCGAACACCGGCGTTTTTCAACCGATAATACATCAGACAGCTTTGATAAACGGGAATCGAATCTTTAACGCCGTGTAAAATAAGAGTCGGCGCGTAATCTTTGTCAACGTAATTAATAGGGGAACAGAGCTTGGCCCGGTCCATAACTTCCGGAGTCAAAGACCATAATTCAGTTTTGGGATCCTTTTTCGCTCCGCAA
>CAZZEF010000267.1:0-6296 GCA_964652875.1 uncultured Planctomycetaceae bacterium | reverse complement strand
CGCCGTTGCTTGGGGAAAAGAAGGACTGATCGATCTGCTGATTCCCTGTCCGTTCTGGACGACGTCCGACTTCGATATCCCCATTGAAGTTTGGAAAGAAGCGCTTAACAATGCGAACGCTAAAACAGCACTGGCTCCCGGATTGGAATTCAATATCCGGCCTTTTGCCGCCGCTAAACCGGTTCGTTGCGACTTGCCCGCTCTTTATGGTTTCGTTGACGCGGAACGGGCTCGGGGAGCAAATAATATCTATCTGTTCAACTGGATGGACAGCGGAACAAGACCGGTTAATAAAAACGAATATCAAACTCTGCTTGAAGAAGGAGTCAGTCAAGAGAAAATCGCTTCTTCCCTCCGGCGGATCCCGTTGACATTTCATGACACCGTTCCGAATGAAATGTCCAAAGGAGAACAGCTCCCCAAGGATCTGAAAAATGGGGCTGAATTTCGTATACCGGGCGGTACGGCAATCCAACAGGGGAAAGTAAGTGTCTTAATTGGATTGCGGGGAAACAAAGAAACCGCGCTGGAGATCCGGCTCAATGGCAAAAAAATGATTTCCGGATCCTCTTTTTCGTCACTTGAACAGATCAGCGGAAATCCGCAGTCGGCCTATCTGGCCTTTTTCCCTTCTGAGTCAATGAAACAAGGCAGTAATACCGTTACCGTTGCCCCGGGATCAGGAATCGCCGTTTGGCTTGAACTGCGAATCGAACCTTGACCCAGAAAATCGGTTTATTCCCGATCACTCCATTTATTCAGTATCACCATGATGAATTATCCGGATCGACGTCGCCCGATTTACGAAGGCTATCGGGAAAGAGGACGGAAAATTTCAAATTCCGGCAGGATAAAACAATCTTGAACCTGTTTCGCTTTCAACCCGACAGTATTCTTTATGAAACCGGTATGAATTATTTTTATGCGGTTCTTCTTTAATTTCCCGCCGATTAACCAACCGGATCGGCTGTTCTTTGAACGTCAAACGGAAAATTTAAAATAAAGGCAGTATAAAAAGAAAACGGAACTGAAAAACAACACAAAAAGGTGAGAAGAAACGAAAATAAAAAGTGAGGTTTTAAAACGAAAGTATTCGGACGCGGTGACATAATGAAACAAAAAAAAATAACAGTTTTACTTGCTAACGGAGAGTTTCCTAAATCGCAAAAGAATCTCGATCTGCTGAAAAGCGCGGACGAAGTGATCTGTTGCGATGGCGCGGCGGAAAAACTTTTAACGTTCGGACGAATACCGGATCGCGTGATCGGCGATTTGGATTCTTTATCCGATGAATTCAAGGACCGTTTAGCCGATCGGATCGTTTTCTTCGATGAGCAGGAGACAAACGATCTTGCCAAAGCGTTTCGAACAATTGAAAAAGATTCGAACGAACTTGTTCTTTTAGGGACGACCGGATTACGGGACGATCACGCGCTGGCCAATATTTCTCTTTTGGCCGATTTTGCAAAAGTTCATCCGAATATTCACCTTGAGACCGATTACGGATCGTTTCGCGCCATTATGCAGTCGGGGACTTTTTCTTCCCGGCCCGGTCAACAGATCTCTATTTTCAGTTTTGATCCAAACGTCCCAATTGTATCGAAAGGTTTAAAATATCCGCTGAACGGTTTAAAGCTCCGCCGCTGGTGGACCGCTTCATTAAATGAAGCTCTCGGATCGGAATTTGAACTCATTTTCCAAAGCTCGGAACCGCTCCTCCTCTATTTTTCCGATCTTGCCGACAACGGGCAACGAGATATTGTTTCCAGTTAAACACTGATGAGAAAATGAATTAAAGCGTTAAAACTCTTCCAAATACTGTTTTTTGTTGGTCGTTTTCCGAATACTGTTCCTGTTGGTCGTTTTTAGAAAACCGGCAGCCAACAGGAATAAACCTGTCGTTTCAACGCGGTATTGCGGTATTGACAGGTTCGTTAAACGGTTAAAGGGATCGAAAAAATTTTTAACATCGCGATAATTAAGCATGTATAGACAGATCGTTCTCTATGCGCTGGAATTACCGAAAATCTTTTTGGAGTTTGAGCCAAATGTCATACATTTGACGGTAATTGAGCTTAGTGCCGTCAGCTTTTCGCCGACATTCAAAGACAATTGGTCCTTCATAACCTTTTTTGACCAATTCGGACATAACGTTATTCCAATTGATTTTTCCTTCGTAAGGGACCCAATGACGTTCGTCGATAAAATCATAGTCGGAAATATGAGTCGTCGCCATAACCCGATCGGCGCGGGCAACGAATTCTTCCGGTTTTTCCTGAAGAAGATGATTGGAATCAAAGCACCAGTCAACATCGGGACCGGCCGCCTGAAGGATCTTGTTGAGTTCGGCTGCGGTATTGGCCAAGCAGGTTCGGGGAAGATTTTCCATTGCCAGCCGAAGTCCTTTTTCATGCGCTTTATCGGTCAGTAAACGAAGTGTTTTAACCGCGTTTTCGATCTGAATGGGCCGATCCTGATCTTTAATCGGTTCGGAACTGGAATGAATAACGAAGAATTTGGCACCGAGAATTTCAGCGCAGTCGAACAGAAAGATCGATTCGGCAATCATTGTTTCGCGATTCTCTTTTTTAAGAGAAGAAATATCGAACCGCTGACTGAACGGAATATGAACAGACCGGACCGCAAGTTTGGCCTTTTGGCATTTGGCGGCGAAGTCTTTGATCCAAACGCGCTGCTGATTATGACTTAATTTTGAAACAGGCAGCGAAAGTTCAACGCAATCGAAACCGGCCGCCTTGATCTCGTCGATTTCTTTTTGATCGTATTCGGCGCGAAAACCCGGAACGGAAATTCCAACTTGCCAGTCGGGAGGAAGTTTTTTACTTCGCGGGGAATTCGAAACATCTTGCGCAAAAACGGATACCGTCAATAATAAAACGGACACCAACAACAGCAGATCGTTCAACATAAATTTTTTCATAATACATTTCCTTGGTTAATTGACTTAAATTCATTCAAACGAAATTTGACAATAACGAGAGTTTATACTGCCAATAATTATAATTTTCCGCAATTATTATTGGCAGGAAATCACCGGGAACCGGAAACTTGTTTCTAACGCGGCAATGGAAAAACAGATCAACTTCTTATTATACAAAGTCGCGGAGTAATATTTCCTTGTTTAAAAAAAGTGTTTGACGCCGGATTGTCGAACAGACTTTTTCCGTTCTTTTTTATTTCCCCTTCGCAAATTTCGCAAGCATTTCTTTATTGGGGATGATGTTTTTACTTGCCGCGAACAAGTTTTCGGATCGTTCGAAGCTGTTCCATTTGTTCGGGCGCAAAGGATCCGACCGGCCCTGATTTGGGATCCCAATTGGGCCCCATATCGAGAGTTACGGTTCCTCCAAGAGCGTTGATTTTTTGGATCCAGGCAGCCCATTCTTCCGCGGAAAATCTCGTATTCCGACTTCCCCAACGATCACCGATAAAAGTAAGGATCTGATTTTGCGCGCCGTTTTTCCATTGTCCTTTGACTTCGGATTCGGAGAATGGAAGATTGATTTCACCAGCGGTGTATTCGGACGTGTTCCATTCATTCCGGCAGACGCCCGGATTGAACGCAACAGGGGCATTCGGGTTTCCCTGATGCAGGGCGTCAAGATAGATCCGCGCAATATCTTCGTTGAAATTGATCCAGCGATAGCAGCCATCGACCCACCAACCGGAAACTTTATCACCATATCGAACGGACCATTCCTGAAATACTTTCGACCATTTTTGAGCAAACGCGATATCAATCAGCCGATCTCCCCCCTTCTGCTCAAGTCCGAACGCTTTTTGTCCCTGCCGGTCCGCGTTGGGAACCTGACCGGTCAGATAGACCATCAGTTTTATTCCTTTGGGATGAATCGCGTTGTAAAGATCAAGAATAAGATCGCGCTTTGCGCATTTTTCTCCGGGCGCATATCCGGTAACCCGTTCGTATTCGGCATTGGGGGCGTTGAAATATCCGCTGTTCTGATACATGGTCAAAACGAAATAATCGGCCCCCGCTTCTACCAGCTGATCGGCCAGCGCGTTGACATCGAACTTTTCGACAAGAGCCAGCCTGTCGGGACTTCCGGGCAGAAAATGCATAAAGCAGCCGTATTTGGCGTCTTTCATCCAGGCGGCATTCTGTGCGCGGTCATCGACAGCGATGATCTCATGAACGGCGAGTTTTTCAAGTTTGAGCGTTATTTGACCGTTTTGGAAAGTAAAGTCTGCTTTTCGATGGCCCGGCTCGATAAAAACGGAGACGGGTTTGCGGGCCGTTCGTATTTGAACCGAAAGAGGTCCGACCGGATCAATGCGGTCGATAACACCTGATGTTTCATGCGGGCCGGACGTATTGACCAGATGAACGGTCAGAAGTCCGTCCGCGGACCGGCGGACAGAGACATCGACGAACAAGGAACCTTGAACTCGAACGGTCGGATTCGGAAAAACCGCGTCAAGCGCCTTTTTCATCGCGACTCGTGTTTCGTCTCTTTTTAATTGATAAAGATTGGAGACAGCTTGCGGAATAAAGGCAATTTTTCCCTTTCCGAAATCTGCCGTTTCGGCAGCAAAACCGGAGGGGATCTGTTTCAACATTGTTCTTTGACAATTGATGAAAGAAGGAAAGAGCGCGGCCGTTTTTTCGCCGATGATCAAAAGGCCCCCGCCGTTTCGAACATATTCGGTCAGTGCGGTAACGGTTGGCGGATCAAGCGTTTCCCATTCGGCAACAACAATCGCGGGGAAATCGTCGATTTTTTTCAGAAAGTCGGGCGTATCGTTGTAAATTTCGACCGAATATTGATTTTCAAGAATCGGAATTAAAACATTCCGCTGCCATTGAGCGGCCCAAGGGAAAAGAGCGGATCCGGCAGTGCTGATTTTTCGGTAATGATCGGAAGAAGGAAGAAGGAGAACGACTTGAGGGATCGCGGTCGATCGGTAAGAGATCTTCTGCCGGGCCCGGCAGAATTGAGCGGCTTCGCCCATTGTTTTGACCTTGTTCAGATCAATACTTCCATCGCGATTTTGGGTATAATAGGCTTGAAATCCTCCGCCTTGGGCTAAAACGCAGGCGGCTTCCCGTTGAAGTTGAACGCCGGTTTTATTTCCTTTTTTCTTGTCATTTCCTCCGCTGTAATCGAAGCTCCAAGCCATCAGATCCCAGCCGATCTTTTGCGTTTGCATGTAACGGGAAGAAAATCGGGCGGCATTGACACTGTTGCCCGGCGAATAATCCCCGGATATGAAACTGACCGGCGCGCTAACCGGTTCCGGCATATGATCGGTAAAAGCCCAATTACTGGCAATTTGGAAATCAGGAGCCTTTTCGTGAACCTTGGTTATATAATGGCGGAGATACTGACGGAACGC
The DNA here is from genome assembly GCA_964652875.1 of uncultured Planctomycetaceae bacterium. Taxonomy (GTDB): domain Bacteria; phylum Planctomycetota; class Planctomycetia; order Pirellulales; family Thermoguttaceae; genus JAUNBG01. Next base: position 920 of record CAZZEF010000267.1, on the reverse strand, counting down.
TTCCCGATGAAACTGACACCAATTGAGCCAGTTGGGATCGCCCGGCTTGGTCGGTATGACTTTCTGACCGGTCTGCGCGGTAAAGGCTTTTTGGGCTTTTTCGGAATAATCAAGCGAAGTTGCCCAGCATTCGCCGTCGATCCAGGCGCCATCGACTCCATAATCAGAGGCCAGTTCGATAAGCTGCGGAATCAATAATTCATCGGCATAAGGACCAAAGACCGATGTAATCCGGTCGCTCTTTTTACCGTTGGCATCTTGAACAGCCCAATCCGGATGTTTTTTAAGAGCAAGTGAATCCCAAACGCCGGAATAGTGCATGTAAAGGGCAACCCCCCGATCCGCAGTAACCCGACGCCAAATTTTGAGCGGATCACCGATAAAATTGTTTCCGTGATTGCCCACTTTGGTCGGATAACTGGAACAGCCGGGATGTCCTTTGCAGTCGATCTGAATATAATCCGGTTTGACAAGATCAAGAAGTGTATTGACCATTTCCGGAGTTGTATTCTGACCGATATTTTGATCGGACGTCCGGGCATGAAAGTCGAGATGAATACCGAGAAAACTGTCCGCACGTTTCAGTCGGGGAGGATCCTGCGCCGATCCTCTGGCAGGGAACAGCAGCAATACTGAAATCAGTACTATCAACAGCGGTGAAAATATTTTTTTCATTATAAACCTCTTGAAATTCAATGAACGGAATAAAACGGTATACCAATTCCCTTATAAATGATCTGCGTATAAAACATAGACAATTCATACCGGACCGTCTTACGATTCGGGGATCTTTTATCGCATAATCAATGAAAATCCCGAATGAAAACAATATATACTGCTTTTATTTTAAATTTTCCGTCATCTGCGCCGATTGACTGCGTGAATCGGCTGTTTTTTTGACGTTATAACGGAAAATTCAT
>CAZZEF010000266.1:0-6303 GCA_964652875.1 uncultured Planctomycetaceae bacterium | reverse complement strand
ATTGCGTTTTGTTTATAGATGTTGGTTTCATTGATTTAATCAGTGGTTCCCTAGAATCACTCGGAAGGCAGCAGACTGGTCGAACATCTATCATCAATGTCGATGGTGATGAGATATCTGTGACACCTTACACATTACCTTTCGCTAATACACTTACGTCTGAAGAAAAGATGCTGCTTGGCAACCCAAAGAGCATTTATGACGAGCAAGGATTTTATTTATACAGAAATAGACGCCTCATCTCATGGGGAAGTTGGATGCGCATGGGGATAAGGAGCGAACTAAACAAACTCGCACGGATACAGGTGGATATTCCGTCAACACTTGATTCTGTGTGGATGCTTGATGTAAAAAAGTCATCAGCAAAAATCCCAGACAAGATCAAGGATCGCATAAAGATGGCGGTCGAGGACTCAATCGTACGAAGCAAGCGTACTACAAAGTTTCAGGGCGCGAAAGAACAAGCGGTTGAGCATAGAGTTTGGGATCGCATCAATGAACACGAGGGTCGTGTCAGATACCAAATCAACAGAGATACGCCGGCTATCCTTGCTCTAAACGATTCCATCGGTGACCACGAAAAAAGGCTGCTTGAGATTGCTCTATCACAAATTGAGTGCTACCTTCCTAAGTATTCTATTTCGAATGATAGTATCGATGCGCTGACCATTGTAAATTCTGCAAAGGATGAAGAGGAAGAACATCTCATCGAAGAGATCATTGCAATCATTGATATTTGCGATGATAATCGAAAAATGCAGATATTCGAAGACATTTTTCTTGCGGAAGGATACCAGAGATTGTATCCCAAAAAAGAAGAAATCCGATGGAGGATTTTTGGCAATGACTGACACCAGCCCGAGCTATTACGCCATTAAGAAAAGAGTATCCGATATGCTCTATCGGCTATTTGAGGGACAAAAAGGAACTCACTCTGATGTTTTAAAGAAAGCAAAGCAGTTGATGGGGATTGTTCTTCCGGTTTCCGATTCATATTCACAAGCCGAGCTTGACGATATCGTCCGTGAATCTGTTGAAATGTATGAAATTGAAGTGGGCGTTAAGACATACGCCCCTAATGTGATTGCAAAGGACAAGCAGTCCAAGTACTGGCTTAGTAAAGTAAAGCAATTTATCCAACACGCTTACTTTGATCGCTATAAACTTTACTTGAGTAAAGAGGGATTTGCTCAGAAGTCCATCGATAACATAGAGTCCACGTGTGAGCTCACACTCTCATACTGCGCTAATCCAAAGTGCGCCGCACAAAGAGATCAAAAAAGAGGTCTCGTCATGGGAGATGTCCAGTCTGGGAAGACCGCAAACTATCTAGGGCTGATCAATATGGCCTTTGACTATGGATACAAGATTATTGTCCTGCTCGCCGGCACAACGAAGTCTCTTCGAATTCAAACTCAGAAGCGCATGGACAAGGGCGTGATTGGTGCAAAAAGCGATTCCATTGGTAATGAGATCGATTACATTGGCGTTGGCTTTGATACACAGGAACACTATGCGGTGCCATTCACAAATCAGACGAACGACTTCGCTAGGTTCATGCAGCGAAACTTAAATTCCGCGATTGGAGACTATAACAAACCGGTAGTTCTCGTTGTAAAAAAGGTGAAAAGTATACTTGAGAGCGTTGGTTCGCGATTGCAAGCTGTGCTAAATGAAAAGGGGTTAGACTCAAAAAGTATTCTCATCATTGACGATGAAGCCGATAATGCTTCCGTCAATACTGCAACCCCTGCCAATACGCCAACGGCAATCAATCGTTGCATTCGTGCCATATACAATAAATTCCCGATTGCCTCCTATGTTGGATACACGGCTACTCCGTTTGCTAATATTTTCATTAATCCACGAGATGAGCAAAAGGACAATCTTGATTTATTTCCTGCGGATTTCATCGTTCAGTTGAATCCTCCAGACTATTACTTTGGCGGGAGAAAAGTGTTTCCCAATGATGGCGAGGCTATCCCTCGTTGTCTTCGATTAATATACGAAGGCGAACCAGGATACCTCCCAGTCATTCATAAAAAAGAAGCTTGCTTCGATTGCCTTTCTGATAGTCTGATAGAGGCAATTAATTCTTTTCTAATTGACAACGTAATTCGAACGCTCCGCGGTCAATCGAAGAAGCATCGTACAATGATGATTAATATTACGCGTTTTAACGATGTGCAGGTGAAAATTCAAGAACGCGTCATCGAATACATTGACAGACTTCGAGAGACGATTGAACAGCTGGAAAATGCGAGCACTGAGATGTTTATTAGAAATGCTCGTATGAAGTCGCTGTATGACCTGTATCAAAGCGGCTTCTTCAATCCAATAAAAAATGGAGATCCAGCACTGGAACAAGTACCAGTTTCTTGGAGCGAGATTCAACATGGTCTCTATGAAGAGATTAAACTTATGCTTGTAGTTGTAATTAACTCCAGGAATGGCAAGATGAGTAGACACGATGACAGCGGAGTTAACAGGCGTTTTGATTATGAGGAGTATAATGGCACTGGCGCACGGATTATTGCAATCGGGGGGATGGTGCTTTCTAGAGGGCTTACGCTAGAGGGACTCATGGTTAGTTATTATAGCAGAAATGCAACGACTTATGACACTTTATTGCAGATGTGCCGATGGTTTGGATATAGACCAAACTACGAGGATCTTTGTAGGATATATCTGTCGCAGGAGAACGTGGACCATTTCGATGCAGTCCTCGATGCGGCTGATGATCTGCGTGAGCAATTTGCCGAAATGGAGCGGCAGGGAAAAACACCAAAGGATTTTGGACTAATGATTAAGGAATCCCCTGATACGCTTGAAACAACAATGCTCATTACAAGCAGGAACAAGATGCGAGGAACAGAAGACATCATATATCATTTGAATTATGGTGGAGTATATGCTGATACCTCAAAGCTTTTGAAGGACGCCGCCATTAACGACCATAATTCGCGAGTCTTTGACCAGCTGTATGACAACACACAATTCGCATGGGATTTGGAACATAATCGTTACTGGGCTAGTAACGTTCCGAAGTCAAGCGTTGCTGCGATGATCTCCAACCTCAAGATACCATATGCGAACAAGAAGTTTGATACACAAGGATTATCGGAATACATTGCAAGCAGTGATATTTTTCCCATTTGGGATGTCGTTATAGCAACTGGCGAACGACGGGAAGGGCACGAATTTAAAGGCATAGAGCGACTGTACACCGTCAAACGAAGTTTTCATGTGAATTGTGATAATGATCCATATATTCGCATTGGGGGTCACAATAACCGTGTAATGGAACCAGGCATTCTTAATGTGGGGTTGTGGTTATCTAGGGCGGACGCGGATTCAATTCTGAAAGCGAAACGTGCTGTCGCTAACGATGATCGTCAGTATAATGAGCTTACTGCGAAAGATTACCTGAAAAGGAGAGAAAGGCCTATCTTAGTCATTTATCCCATCGATTTGGCAACAGAAATCACCGATGTAGAAAAAGGGATGTTTTCCGAATACGATTGGAATGAAATGGAGCGCATAAAAAAGTCTATCAAGGCTTCTATCGGAGAAAACATTCCGCTACTTGCATTCGCAATAGCCTTTCCCGAGAGGGAATCGAAGGTTGTGGTGACTTATCGAGCAAATCGCATAAAGCTTGATGAGCTCACTGCCAACGCAGAAGTCGACGATGATGATGAAGGAGCGGATGAAAATGACGATTAATCTGGAAGAGCTCTTCAGCCTTTTTGAAAATCAAACTGCCGGGAACCAAAAAAGGATCTCGATTGTTTCTCCGCTAGGTGTTTTCTTTGGATACAGTATTGAAGGCTATCTGCGGTTGTCCTTCATGTCAAGGGTGGTCGCCCCTCATCTTGAGTCCACAAAATCAATAAGGGTATCTCAAGGGGAAGAAAGTCTAGATGTGTACTGGACCTGTTTTGACCTAATGCAAGACCATGCACGAAAAGTGTTTCTTGCATTTGGTAGTAATATGATCGAAGCTATTTCTAATGCGTCAGATGAAAGGGCGGCACTAATTCAATTAAAGAAGCGGTATTTGGTGTGGAAAACCATGTTCAAAAGCAATACTCAAAGACAGTTTAGTAAGGAAATCATCCAGGGCATGTTCGGGGAGCTTTTCTTTTTGAAAAACTACCTTGCCGCGCGATATGACATGAGATCGGCGATTCTGTCTTGGAGCGGCCCGACCTCAGCAAGCAAAGACTTCGCTTTTGATAATGAATGGTATGAAGTCAAAACAGTAGGTGCGACTACGGCGCTCGTTCATATATCCTCGGTAGCACAGCTGTCATCGAATACTGATGGACACCTGGTAGTAGTACGGGTGGAGCCAATGTCCTCACAATATCATAATGGGGAGTCGTGCATCAATGATCTGATCAGAGCCATTATGTCCATTGCATGCGATGAAGGTATTGAGTCTCTTTTTCTACAAAAGATTGCGGCCTCGGGATTTGACTTCACTGATGATGCGCTATCAACGGCTTTTGCCGTGAAATCCATGACACGCTTCTTGGTTGGTGATGGCTTCCCACGATTGACGGAGAAAGATGCGGAAAAAAATGGCATATGTGAAATTAGCTATTCTCTAATAATTAATGCACTTAGGCCCTTTGAGGAGGAGTGACCATGGATCTCAATGAGTTTAGAAACAGCTTCATTAATGAAGACGTGAACGCGGAGGCGGTAAATACAAGTCGATATCCCGTCGAAGTGTTTATTGACCAGGCAATTGATATTCTAAAGAATGACTACTCACTCATCAATGATATGTCTCTTTGCTATTATGAGTTCAAAAATGGCACACGGGCCTTTAAAAATATGCACGTAGATGCAGCTAGTTTGGACTTGGAAGCAAACACGCTTAATCTATTGATAGCAGATTACAATGAAGGCGAAATTGGGAGTATTACCAATAGTGTAATAGAAGAGAAGTCTCGTTCGCTTCTTAATTTCTTTGAGAATTGTCTCAAGGGGTATTTTGCCGGCGCTGAACAGGCTGACCCCGCTGTTCAAATGGCTTATAGTATTCGTGGGAATATTGCTTCGATATACCAGATTCATCTCTTCGTAGTAAGCACGGACCATCTCAGCAAGATGGTCAAGACGCTCGAACTTGATGACTATGCGTTTCGCTCATATAGCTTCAAAGTTCTTCTTGACGTTTTGGACATCGATAAAATCTTCAGATCAAGAATGGTGGGCTTTGAGAAAGAGGAGTTGGTCATTAATTGCAAAGACTTTGGAGTAACAGGCATTCCCTGTATTAGAGCAGAGATTGGCACCGATCAGTATGACTCCTATTTGGCAATTGTGCCAGGAAAGTTCTTGGCAGATATCTATAAGCGATATAGTTCTAGGCTGCTCGAGTCAAATGTGAGGTCGTTCTTGAAATTCAATGGCGGCGTTAACAAAGGAATTCGTGGCACGATTCTGAATGAGAAATCTCGATTTTTTACGTACAACAATGGCATATCGACGACGGCACGAAGTATCCAGACTGAATGGGATCCAACATCAGGACTCATAATTACTTCTTTCACTGACCTCCAGTTAATTAATGGAGGACAGACGACGGCGACACTTGCTGCAACGAGCATCCGTCAAAAGGCGGATTTATCAGGTATCTTTGTGCAAATGAAGCTGACAATCCTAAAAGATGTCGATCCTGAGTTAGTCAGAAACATCGCCAAGTATGCAAACAGCCAAAATAAAGTAAAAACTGCGGATCTAAACTCCAGCCATCCATTCTACGTGAGGATGGAAAACTTTTCGCGAAAGATCTATGCTCCCATTGCTAGCGGGCAGCTTGTTCAACAGCTTTGGTTTTTCGAGAGGGCTCGTGGCCAATATGAGCAGCCGCTAATGCAAATGACGAGCAAGCAACGCGATGATTACAAGCTTGTTCGGCCAAAGAACAAACGCTTTACTCTTACAGACCTGGCTAAATACGAGAACGCGGCCGGAATGCTTCCAAATTATGTTTCATGGGGCGGAGAAGTTAATGCGGCTCATTTTCATAATAACATGGAAGTACAATGGAATAAAGACAATAGCATCTTTAATGAGTTCTATTACAAGGAACTGATCGGTCAGAAAATCTTGTTTGCCTACATTGAAAATCTGGTATCCGAGCAAGAATGGTATCAGGAAAAAAGAGCGTATCGTCCGCAGATAGTAGCCTATACATTCTCAAAGTTTGTGTACGAGGCAAGAAGGCATGATAGGATAATCAATTACAGAAGCTTTTGGGATCGACAGGCCATCCCGGATAGCTAC
>CAZZEF010000265.1:0-6317 GCA_964652875.1 uncultured Planctomycetaceae bacterium | reverse complement strand
AGAATGATCAGCGGTGCGCTTAACAAAAGATAATTAATATAAAATGGAGGACTTTGCAGTTCTTCAAGAACAGCTTTTTTCAAAGAAACGCAGTTTTTGCATTCGCAAGTCAATTCCGGATTAAAGCAATTGGACCGCGATTGAGTTTCCCGATACCCGCTCCAAACCAAAACAAGCCCCCCGAAGATCAAAGCAAATCCCAAAAGGCAATTGGCGGAATAAACCAAAAAAGGAACCGCGGCCAAGGTCAGAAGCAGTTCCGGGATCTGAATCATCATGATCTCCTGAAAGGAAGCGTATTCCAGGTTCCTCGTGTATTTATTTTTAAGAAAATGATACAGAGGCCGGAATTGCAGTCCGCGACGGATCCCGAATATGAACCCGAAAATAAGAGCGGAGATCAGCATGATTCAGTATAACGGTCAGTCGTCGATTCGTTCAAGAAGAATAAACGAATCGGATCGTCATTAGTTGGATGAAGTGCGGATATCAGTGAGCGACCGTCCCAATTTACGGGTCGAAGCGCCGGAATTTCCGCTCAAACGATGATTGACGGTTGCTTTGGCGGTTTCCTCTTGAAGAAAAGAAAGAATGCCTTCCTTGCCCGCTTCTTCTTCATGCGGCATACCCATCTGATTGACCGCGTCAGAAACACCTAAAAGAACGGAGCGTTTAACGCCTTCTCTGATCCATTGGAAGAAATTAAAATCCATTTTTGAATCCTTTCAAATTACCTGGTATTATTTTAGACGGACATTCTTGTCCCTTTCATTCGGTCGAATTTAAGAAATTTCGAACCGAAAATGTTCTAAAACTGTTATCGGTGAAATCCTTTTCTCTATTGATCTTTTTGTTAAAAAGTCGTTTTGTAACGCTCAAAAAGAATGTCTCGTTCCGTTTGTATCGATTATTCAATTTAGATAATATATAAAAATTCTTTAAATAACAAGGGAAAGAAAATCTGTCTTCATCGGCAATGCAGGAACGATCCGCAGAATATTATTATTGATGCGCTGCCGATTTTAATAATGATCGATAGTTTTATAATGCTTTTATTTTAAATTTTTCGTCATTTTCGCCGATTGACAGCGTGAATCGGCTGTTCTTTTGATATTGTAACGGAAAATCCATCTTGAAATCGGTATAAATGTTATTTCATTTAATAATATTGTGTTCCGGAACCGTTTCGAACGACAAGGAGCCAGACAGAAACGGATCCGGCAAACAGAAAAATCGATTATTATATACAGATCTCCTTTTAAACTTTCCGCCAATTGACAACGCTCGTCGGGTGTTCTTTTTACACGGGACGAAAAATCCGTTATAAAATCGGCAAACAGGAAAACCGATCAGCCTTGCAAGACATTGTACTTGCAAAACAAGATTGACTTACATGGTGACGGTTTCTCCGCCGAGGATACTTCCGAGCGCGCCCCAAACACCGTAAGGACTCGGCCCCGGCGAAGCGTTAATGCCCGTATTAGTACTGTTGTCGCCCGCTTCAATTGTTTCATTGACAAAAAAGACGGAGCCGTCGGCTCGCAGCGTGTTGACCCCTCCGCTATGAAAACTGGTTGCGGTATAAAATCCTTTGCTGTTGCTTCCGGTGGAATACATCATACAACTCGGCGAATTCGGGGACAAAATGGTTGAAAAACCGATAATGGAGGTATATCCGTATCCCCAAGGACGACCGCGTCTTGTTCCCGCGATTGAGTAGGTGGCAGTCACTTCATAAAAATTCGAATCCGTTGTTTTTCGTCTGGCGGTACACAATTTTGGCTCGTTATGGGACAGTCCGGTAATGATATTTCCTTTGATTCTTTCTGAAGAAGATTCGCCCCCGACGACCGCCTCAGAAAAAGCGATTGTATTGGAAAGACCGTCAAGTATTTGACTGACGTTACGATAGATCGGTTTTGTTGATTCATACAAACTGTCCGACGGAAATCTTCCGGCATACCCGCCAGCAAAGAATCCCCGCAAGTTTTGATCGCCTTCACCGCTGGCATGATTAATATCACCGATAGATCCGACATAACTGGCGAACTGGATCCGCCAGGAGCTGGCGGAAAAAATTCCTGAACTGGCGCAATCGTAAGTATGCGCCGTTCCCGCATTACTGTCCGACGGGCATCCCAAATACGGAATCACAACGTTGTCAAAGATCTTTCGACGTGCCGGATGCGGAAACAATCCGCCGCAGTTGGACTTTCCATAAGCCAAATAGGCATCGTAAAGAGCCCCTTGTTCACAAAAAGGAAGCATGAAAACAAAAAAGTTGATATTACCCCAGTTTTCTTCGCCCGGCTGCCCGTTCCGCATACAGGGAAACGCGTTATGCACGTCATGATAATTATGCAGACCAACACCGATCTGCTTTAAATTGTTAGTGCATTGCATGCGCCGGGCCGCTTCCCGCGCCGCCTGAACCGCCGGCAGCAGCAGCCCAATTAAAATACCAATGATTGCGATGACGACCAGCAGCTCCACCAACGTAAACGCTTTTTTTTGCATAAAACACCTCAAAAAAAACATTAAAAAAATTTATCAAAACCACAAAAATATAGATAAAAACATACACATCATCATTATAATTGATTCTTCAGTATGAATCAACATAAGACAATTAAAATTTTTCATAAATCAAATCGGGCTCTTTCAATAAAAATTTTTCATGTCCGCTTGACTTTATTTGCGATAAAAATACCATTAAAAGCCAGTGGCGTGTTCTTTTAGCAATTGACCGAAATTTGTGTGAAAAACCATCTGAATCCCCCCAAAACAAGAGATCATCGCCAAAAAGAAATTTTTATTATTTTTCTGTATTTTTTACAGGGAATCTATAGACAATTTTGTTTTTTTTATGTTATAATTCTAGCTGTATCATTTTATTAATGTATAAAATGAACTAAAAAATCAATTCCATTTTCAATGCAAATACTTTTTCATTCCTTATATTTTATAAACAGAATCGTTTTTATAAATATATTGGGTATAAAATTTCGTTCACAACAGTGTTATGATGAAAGGATTTTTATTATGAATCGAAACAAGAAAAGACAATTATTGGGATCGTCAGCGTTTACGCTGGTTGAACTTTTGGTCGTTATCGCGATCATCGGTATTTTAATCGGACTGCTCTTGCCGGCGGTTCAGGCGGCGCGGGAGGCGGCCCGGCGCATGCAATGCACCAACAATTTAAAGCAGATCGGCATTGCGGTTCATAATTTTCATGATAATAAGGGTTTTGTCGTTCCTTCGTTTCTGCCGGGCGGAGGGGGCGGACGTTTGAATTTTTGGTCACTGATCCTTCCTTATATGGAGCAGCAGAACGCTTACGATCTTCTGTTACAAAAGACCAATAACCTTGCCAACGCAATGAGTGGCACCGTTTGGAATTCCTGGAGTGAATCCGAGAAAAAGGGTCTCGATCTGAAGATCTATTTCTGCCCGTCCCGGCGCAGTGAAAATACCCTTCTGGTCGATGCCGATGTAACCGGAAACAGCTTAAATAACGGACGTATCTTTATGGGACCGCAGGGAGATTACGCTTTTGTCTCCGGAAGCACCAGAAAAGAACGGGCCGACAATCCCTGGCCATCGTATAACGCCATGTGGGCAATGGCCAATTACTTCTCCTATTCAAACGTCTCCGGAGCAAACGACGGGCCTACTCCCAATACTTGTTCCGGACCGATCCGAATGGCGGAAGGAACGGCAACCGTTTGGACCGGTCGGGACACTTTTGCTTATTGGACCGATGGCACCAGTAATCAAATCATTGTCGGAGAAAAAAATATTCCGCAAGTTATTCTTGGAAAAGCTTGGGGACATGAATCCCAAAACCTTTTATTCCCCAAAGACACCGGGACAACAAACTGGGAAAAAAATGCTTATAAATGGGAATGTCCCGACGGTTCTGTTCTCTTTACCGGTTCAACCGCTTGGGCGGGAATGCCTGCCATGAGATCGTATAACAGCGGACTGGCCATTGGTCCGGACGATCGTTCGACGGGTGATTATTACAACGATAACGTTTCTCGGCAATGGGGCGGAACGCATCCGGGAGTCTGCAACTTCCTTTTAGGCGACGGATCCGTCCGGGCACTGTCGAGTACCATTCCGACAGGAACACTTTTCTCGTCGGCAGCCAATGCGTCTAGCGGAACCTGCACGAACAGTATTCTTGCCAGACTCGGCCATGTTGCCGATGGCAACCCGATTTCTCTTTAATTTTTATACTTTCGCTTACAACATTTAAGGATCAAACAATGAAGAAGCAGCGTTTATTTTTATTGATTTGCTTACTGATACTTGGCATTTTTACCGGTTGTGACAAAATGAAGCCAATTTCCGGACGTGTGACCTTTTCTGACGACGGCGCTCCTTTGACTCAGGGATTGGTTATTTTCCAAACTTCCTCTTATCAGGCACGGGGGCAGCTTAACGAAAACGGTGAATACGCTCTCAGCTCGCTTAAGGTTGGAGACGGCATTCCCAAAGGAGAATATTCCGTTTTTGTCGAGGGAACTTTTATCGATGGCCCCAAGGGAAAAAATGGGATGCCGACCAATACCGTCAATCTCGTTGCTGACAAATTCAATGGAGTTGAATCAGGGCTTAAATTCACGGTCGGATCCGGAAGTAATACCTTCGATTTCAAAGTTGATCGACCAGCCAAACGAAAATAATTTTCCGGCCCCTGCTTAACCATTTGACCGCCAAATCGATTCTGTTTCCCAACGTACCGATTTGGCGTTTTTTATATTGATTCCATTATGAATATTCCGTTATAACTTCAAAAGAACAGTCGATTCACGTTAGTCAATCAGCGGAATTGTCGGAATTTTAAAATAAATCAGTATAATTTCCCCTTTGATAATCAAGAGTGAAAGGCGGAAAATTTACAATAGAAATTCTGAAAATATTTTTACGCAAAAACTTCTCTATGTTCATTTATATCTTAAAGATTTTTGGGGAATAATAAAAAATTTTGTGTTTTTTACTAATTTGTTTAACAGTGTCTCCAAAAATTTTGTTAGAATAGAAAAATAATTTTATATACTGTCTGTAAACAATCTGGAGACGGGAATTAACCAAATGACCAAAAGAAAGAATGACGCTCTCAAGGAAATCAGGAAGTCCGGCGTAATATCAACAAGCTATCAAATACTATTAAAACTGTTCAATCGGCAAAATCAACTTTTGTTCCTTTTATTATTTTTGATCTTTGCAGACATCATGACTTGCGACGCAAGCGATTCACCGTCCAAAAAACTCTGTTGGGCTCATAACGTCGCTTGGGGTTGCGATCAGGTTGGACGTTATGACCAATGGTTTAAACACGCGGACCTGTTCAATCCGCTTTCCGATCGATCTCTTTTGGGACGCAACATTCAATGGGATTCCGGCGTTACCGGAGGAACACGGCGTCAGATTGAAATTGCCCATCAGTGGGGAATCGACGGCTTTTGTGTTGACGTTGTTCAAATGGACCATGTCAACGGAATTATGGGCCGATTCTTTCGAGCCGCCGAAGGCACCGATTTCAAAATCGCCTTGTGTATTGACAACGGTCGACTTGGTGTAACGGAAATGATTGACGCGCTCACCGAATTTTTGCGAAAATACCGTACCCATCCGAACACCGCCCTGATGCGGGGAAAAGCGATTATTTTCGCCTATAATTTGGGGCTTGACATGGACGATTGGCTTAAAGTCCGCAAGACACTCACTGACCGCGGACTCGACGCGTTCTATCTTGTACGCCCTGTTTCAAGTGAACTTTCTTTATGGGATAATGACAAAACAATGGCCGGCACTCTCGCTGGTTCCAACGGACTTTATGACTTCGGCTGCAACGGTTTTACTCTCAGACAGATGACCGCCCGACTCAAAAATGGCCGTGACTCGCTTAAAAAATACCGCCCGGACGGAATACTCGTCGCCGGAATTGCCCCTGGATACCTCGGTGCCGTGAACAGTTTCTATCGGCCCTTTCTCAATACACAGTCGCTTCGTAATAACTGGGAGGCCGCCCTTGAAAATGATGCCGATCAAGTCTGTCTCACCACTTGGAATGATTACAATGAACATACCCATTTTGAACCGTCGGCGGTAAATCGCACCGCATTGCTTCGAATCAATCGCGAATACCTCCGAAAATGGCGGGGCGAACCCCATCCCCAGCGGCCGCCGGAAGTGATCGTCAGCTATCATGAAGAATTTCTGGCCGGTGACGACTGGACGATTGAACTTTTGAGCTTTCCTTATGATACTGCCCGACAGACCGCCCTGCTCCGATTATGCGATGA
>CAZZEF010000264.1:0-6344 GCA_964652875.1 uncultured Planctomycetaceae bacterium | reverse complement strand
GAATCGATGCCGCCGGTATTCATACAATGCTGGAAGCCGCTGAAATCGCCAAAAAGAATAAAACCGCAATTGTTTCGGGACTTTGCTACCGTTACGATCTCTTCCGGCAGGAAGCAGTCGCCAAAGTTCGCGAAGGCATGATCGGCGACGTTACTTCCGTTCAGTCCGATTATATTCGAACCCCGTATCATATGAATCCGCGTGACCCCAGCTGGACTGAAATTCAATATCAGTTCCGTAACTGGTATCATTTCACCTGGCTTTCCGGTGATGAAATCCTTCAGTCACTGCTGCATAATCTCGACTCCGTTTTCTGGGTTCTCAATGAAGAACAGCCCGTCTCCTGTTACGGAATCGGCGGACGGTCCAGTACACTCGTTCCCGAATTCGGTGATGTTTTCGATCATTCGTCCATGATCTTCGAATACGCTGACGGCAAACGAATTTACGGAACGACCCGCGGCGCTTATAAATGCTATAATTCCAATCTTGATGTTTTTCACGGAACCAAAGGGCGGCTTTATTTCTCCTCCAGTAATCAGCCTTGGATCACTGACCTGAAGGGAAATGAAATTTGGCGGCCCGCCTCCAAAAAACGTGAACGCGGAATGTATGTCCAGGAACATTACGATCTCGTCAAGTCAATTATGGCCGGCAAACCCATTAACGACGGTTTTCGTATGTCACATTCAACCATGTCCGCTATTCTCGGAATGGTGGCCACTCGTTGCGGAGGAAAATACAATTATAAGGATCTTTTCGACAGCAAATTCGTTTTCAAACCGTCAATTGACAACGTTTCTTTCGAAATGACCCCTCCGTTCGTTCCGCGAGCCGACGGTCTTTATGACGTTGCCGTTCCAGGCGTCACCAAAGATTTCTAATAACCCAAAACTGTTTTCGTTAAATGACTGAAATCAGTGTATTTTCGTTTCTCCCGATCGTTTTTAACTTTCGGGAGACTTTTTGAACATTTTGCCCCCGTTGTTTCTTTTATAAATTTTCCGTTCCGGCTGCACCGGTTTCATGATGAATTTTCCGTTTTATCGTCCAAAGAACAGTCGAGTCATGAAGTCAATCGGCGGAAAGGACGAATAATTGAAAAGATGAGCAGCTTAAAAAACAGCGGAATCCGTAACCAGTCGGCGGATAAGACGGAAAATTGAAAATGCCTGCGGAACAGCTGAAAACTTCGCGATGTTCGAAAATTTTCTCTCTATTTATTCGAGAAAGATCAACGATGAAATTTGAAATTCGCCCATTACGACCGGAAGATTATACACAAACGGCCGATCTCATTTACGATTCATTGAATACCTGGTATCTGAAAAACCGGGGATTCCGGCTTGTTGCCGCCCCCAAAAAATCGATGCTTCTTTTTCCGAAAATTTACGAAGATCTTGATCCCGGCTGTTGCATTCTCGCTGTCGATTCCGAAAACGGAGAAATTGCCGGATCCTGTTTTTATCATCCCCGCCCGACTCATGTCTCCTTGGGGATGATGAACGTACATCCCAATTATTTTGGAAAAGGTGCGGCCGGTCCCTTGATCAGGTTCATTATTGATTTCGCGCAAAAACAAAATCTCCCGGTAAGACTTGTTTCAAGCGCAATGAATCTTGACTCATTTGCCCTTTATAACAAATACGGATTTCGTCCGACGATTTTTTTTCAGGACATGAGCGTTTCTGTTCCCAAAGAAGGAGTTATTGTTAATACTCCGAATGATTATTATATTCGAAAAGCTGTTCGCGAAGATCTTTTCGATATTGCCCGCCTCGAAAAAGATCTTTACTCAATCGACCGAATGAAGGATTTTGAATTTTTCTTTGAGAATAAGGCGGGGATCTGGCAGTTGAACGTTCTTGTCAAGATCTCCGACGGATCAATCGACGGCTTTTGCGCCGGTGTTCTTGATCCCGGCAGCAATATGGTCGGTCCCGGTATTGCGCGGACGGAGGAAGGAATGGACGCCCTTATCCGTTTCACTTTAAATCAGCGGCCCGAAACAAATCCCGTTGTTCTGATCCCGTCCGACTGCTTGAAACTTCGGAATTCAATGTTCGAAATTGGCGCACGGATCTGCGAACTGCATGTCGCTCAAGTTCTGGGTGAATATCAGCCCGCAAAGGGAATCGTTCTCCCGTCTTTTATGCCCGAAACTTCCTGATTGATTTTCGGCAGCTGTTATACCGTCTTCAATTCAGTTTTCCTGCTGTCCCGTCAATTGATTTCGCCAATCTGCGGTTCTTTTGACATCAGACCGGAAAATTCATTATGAAGCCGGCCTGTTCCGTCGTTCATTAAAATTTCCGTTAAAACTCCCGTTTTCCCCCGGCAATTTTCGCCAACCGTTCGTTCTTCTGATACGAATACAGAAAAAACTTTCGGTTGAATGCTTTACAAACCGCGGCTGTTATCCAATATACCGCAAAAAAACAAGTGATCATTACAGAAAGACCTAAACAGAAATGACCAGAAAAACGGCGGCAATGCCCGAAGTTGTTCTTTATACCGATGGCGCTTGCAGCGGCAATCCCGGTCCCGGAGGCTGGGGCTTTATTATGAGGCATCCGGCCAGCGGCAAAGAGATCAAAAAGTCGGGGGGCCAAGCGGAAACAACCAATAATAAAATGGAACTGACCGCTGTAATCGAAGGTCTTTCCCTTTTAAAACGACCCGCATCCGTCGAAGTCGTCAGCGACAGTACTTATGTCCTGAACGGCTTGCAAAAATGGATGGATGGATGGAAAAAAAACAATTGGCGACGAAAAGAAGGACCCGTTAAAAATGTCGAACTTTGGAAAAAACTTGATGAACTGAAACAATATCATCATTTGACTTTCACTTGGGTTCGCGGACATAACGAACATCCCGAAAATGAAGAGTGCGACCGTCTCGCCGTTGCCGCGGCCGCTCAATTCAAATAAAGTCTCAAGACGGTCCGAAAAATCGTTTCCGTTTTGCGAGGCACCGATCATAATTTTACCGATCATAATTTTACCGATCATAATTTTACCGATCATAATTTTACCGGATCGGTTCCTTTGCCGATCTTTCGTCCTGTTGTCAAAAGATCAACCGCGTCACCAAATCCAACGGCGAAAAATTTCAGGAGATCCGTTTAAATGAGTCTTTTGAAAAAGTCTCCGTTGGGCCATGTCCTGCTCTGACCGAAACAGCAAGCCGTTTTTAACTCGGCTGCTATTTGAAACATTATTATACCGATTCCATCATGACATTTCCGTTATGACGTCAAAAAACAGCCGATTCACGCAATCAATCGGCAGAAATAATGGTAAATTTAATATAAAAGCAGTATACAACATTACCAATGAAAGGATTCGATGAATGGCTGAAAAGACTATTTTTAAAAGAATCATCGATAAAGAAATCCCCGCCAACATCGTTTACGAAGACGATCTCTGTCTCGCGTTTCGGGACGTTTCGCCGCAAGCCCCGACACATGTCCTTTTGATCCCCAAAAAAGAGATCAAATCGACCAGCGATATTACTGAAGAAGACGCCCCGTTGATTGGACATCTTTATTTGATCATAAAAAAACTCGCGGACGATCTCGGACTTGCTCAAGACGGATACCGGGTCGTTACCAATTGCGGATTCAACGCCTGTCAAACGGTCCCCCATCTTCATTTTCATATTCTCGGTGGACGTTTGTTCGACTGGCCGCCGGGGTAATATACCGATCCTTCGATTGATTTTTCATTCCAATATAAAAAGGTCTGCCGGTTCGCGTTGTCAATCGGCGGAAAGAACGGAAAATTTAAACGAAGTGCAGTATAACACATCTTCCCCCAATAACTCTTAAAAAACATTTTCTTGCGGAAATATCCAAATTTTCAAGATCAATAATTAAGGCAATTTAAATATTGTCCGCAAGAAGTTCCAAGTTTATGAATGTAAACAACGGCTTATATTTTTAAGAATCTATCCTAAAAATTGATTTAAAGGTAATATTACCCATTCATTTCATTTTATAGGATTGATTTCAGAATAAGCTCCAAGAATATTGGCCGTTTACCGCTTGATATACCGAATCGATCATGAATTTTCCGTTATAACGTCAAAAGAACAGCCGATTCACTCCGTCAATCGTCGGAAAGAGCGGAAAATAAGAGCAGTATAAAAATTTATTCACGCGCCGTTAAAGAGGTTTTTATGAAAAAAATATTTTTGCTGTTATGTGTTTTAGCAGCCGGAATTTTATACTCGGCGGAAGATCCGTCTTGGAACATAACGCTCAAGCCCATAAAAAATGTAACGGTTGTCGCGCATCGGGGAGCGGGAGATCTCGCGCCCGAAAATACAATGGAGGCCCTCAAGCTGACTTGGAGTATGGGCGGAATTCCCGAAGTCGATATCCGAACAACCAAAGATGGACGATTGGTTATGTTTCATGACAATGATTTCCGACGCATTCTTCCCAACGCGTCCGAAGAAATCAAGAAAAAAGGAATCGCGGATCTGACTTATGATGAAGTTCGCAAACTTGACATCGGATCGTTTCGCGGAAAACAGTTCGCCGGACAGCGCATTGTCGATTTGGACGAGATCTGTCAGGCCCTTCGAACGGACAAATGGCGCCGCGTTTATATTGATGTCAAAAATGTCAAGTTAAAAGATCTTGCGGAACAGACAAAAGATGTTCATGAACAGATCGTTTTGGCAGCGGGAAGTTATAAAACAGTAAAGGAATGGGAAAAAGCGGCTCCCCTGGCCGGCGCTCTTTATTGGATGGGACTCGGACGCCTGAACGATGCCGATATCGAAAAAAGATTTGAAGAACTGCGTCAAAACAATTTTTACGGCGTCAGTAATTTGCAGATCCATGTTTCGTTTAAAAAAGACGGATCAATCGTTCCTTCGGAGGCCTGTTTGAAAAAAGCCGGAAACGAACTTCGAAAACATCATATCGAATTTCAAACGATGCCCTGGTACCCTCCCAAGCAGGAAAAAGTGTATTATAAACGCCTGCTTGATCTCGGTACCGCCGGACTGAGTACGGATCGACCGGACATTGCTTTCAGCGCTCTTAAAGAATATTATGCCGAAAAAGCGAAACAAACCGCTAAGGACTGGACCATTAAAAAATATTACCCTCAAAATCAGGTCATCGTTCAAGCGCATCGCGGAGCCGGAAAAATGGCTCCCGAAGGCTCGCTGGAATCTTTTAAACTCGCTTGGAGCCTTGGCTGTGTTCCTGAAGCGGATCTCCGTTTGACCAAAGACAATGTCATTGTTTCGTTTCATGACAACGATTTCCGCCGGATCATTCCCGACGCTCCCGACGAAATAAAATCAAAAAAGATTCGAGACCTTACTTACGCGGAAACACAAAAACTTGATATCGGCATCTATTGCGGTGAAAAATTCAAGGGCCAAAAAGTAATTGATCTCGCTCAAATGCTTAAAGCGCTGGATGAAGATCCCGACAGATCGGTTTATATCGATATTAAACAAATTGATTTCGATCTGCTGGCCCGACAGACGCTCGGTTATCATCCGCGTTTTATTGTCGCTTCAACCAACTATCAGGAATTGTTGAGCTGGAAAAAAGCCGCTCCCCGATCACAAACACTTCATTGGATCGGCGGCAGGGAATCGCTGGTCGCCGAACGGTTCGAAAAATTGGAAAAAGCCGGATTCGCAGGTATTGATCAGGTTCAAATTCATGTTACCGTCGATCAAAAGGGGATTTTTCATCCCGGTCTTGAATTCCTTAAAACCGCCGGTCAAAAACTTCGCGAACACGGAATCCTTTTCCAAATCGGATTCTGGTCCAAAACAGACTCCCAGCCGATTCATCAGCTGCTTGATCTCGGCTGCGCCAGTTTCGCGACCGATTATCCTGTCGAAGTCATGAACGCGGTTAAAGAATATTATAAAATACATTAATATTATTTTTTTCGTGATTCCGCCAATTGATTTCGTGACTCGGCGGAGATGACGAAAAATAAAATAAAAGCAGTATAAAAGGAACTCAATTCTTAAAGGTACTCAGACATAACAGAAATTATCAATCAAGGATTCAGTAATGAAAACAACAAGACGCGATTTTATAAAAAGAGCCGTTTCCGCTGCCGTTGCGGTTCCAATGCTCATCCCTGAAAATTCGTTCGCCGCAAATGAACAAATGGGAATTACTCTCATTGGCGCCGGAATCAGAAGCGGTCATTTGGCCGTCGCATTTGGAAGAGATCGACGGTCAAAAATACTTTACGTAACGGATCCCGATCTCGCCCGCGCCGAAGCCTTATGCGCCCGAATTGAAAAACAGACCGGATACCGTCCAAAACCGCTGACCGATTTTCGCAAAACGTTTG
>CAZZEF010000263.1:2962-6378 GCA_964652875.1 uncultured Planctomycetaceae bacterium | reverse complement strand
GTAAAGTTCATCTTTATGCGGCGCGCCGTACCATCCGGCGTCGATCCAGTAAGTATCAAACGGCATTTTATTGTCGATCGAATACTGAAGAATATCGAGCATCATTTCCGGAGTTTTGTTGCCGCCGCCGGAGGCCATTGCGATAATCGGCGGAATGACATTCCCCTTTGAATCGCGCGGAACTTTGTTTTCAATCATGTAACGATGAACGCCCGTTTGAAATTCCCGGCGGGTTTGACCTTTTCTGATAAATATCGTCATTGACGGCTGAATAATCGATTCGCCCGGAAGAAGTTTGAAATTGGTTTTGTCCATTCCGAAATCAAAAAGAATTTTTTCGCCGGCATGACGAAATCGGGCACTCCAGGAGCCGGTCCAGCCGACCGCGAAAAGAACGCCGGTCGTTTCATTAAGTTCCAGTTCAATAAAAGGGAATACTTCATTGGACGATCTTCCGCTGGGTGTCGAAAAGATTTTTTCCTGACCTGCGGCAAGTTTGGTTATAACGGGATTGAAATCGTCCGGGCCGCAATGCGATCCGAGCAGCGTTCGAATTGTTACCGCTTTTTGTGTTTCACTGGTGAGCCGGTCAACCGTTGAAAATGCGAGCGACCGGAAGTCAGAGATGATTTCAGTTGACTCTTTGGAAGAGAGATTTTTGAGATTAACGGTAAATTCAATACTGTCGGGAGTTCCCTTTACTTTTTCGAATATTTTACCTTTAATGACTATTTGCAGTTTGCCGTCAGGGGCGGTCAGTGTTTGAGTAAATCGATAGACGTTTGCCGACTGCGTCCAATTCACGATTCCCTTTTCGATTTTATAATCGAAAACTGATTTGAAAGTTTTCAGATCAGCCGGTTTTTGTCCGTATGAAAAAGCAATCGGCCAAGGGGTTTTAAGCGGATCGTTGGCCCAAACAGATCCGACCATCAGGAAAAAAAAGAGAATTGCGGAAATCGTGGTCAA
The DNA here is from genome assembly GCA_964652875.1 of uncultured Planctomycetaceae bacterium. Lineage (GTDB taxonomy): Bacteria > Planctomycetota > Planctomycetia > Pirellulales > Thermoguttaceae > JAUNBG01. The sequence continues at coordinate 5,409 of CAZZEF010000263.1, read as the reverse complement.
ATGCTTCATAATACTTGTCCTTGTCTTGAAGGTTATACTGTTCGTTTTATACCGGTTTCATTATAACTTTTCCGTTCCAACGTTAAATAAACTGTCGTGTTACGAAGTCAATCGCGGAAATTTGCAAGGAGGACAACAGAACAATACATTGATTGACCGCCGTTATTAATCAAAACCGATTATAACGCCCGGTTACCAAATGAGTCCGATTCTGTGAACATATGATCTATCAGTGACAGCTCCGACACGATTTCAACGGTATAAACGATAAGATCTCTCTTATTATATTGCAGCGAAAAATGAAAGTCAAGAATATCTCCGCACTGATTTCAAAAACAGTATAATTTTTGACTTTGTCGTAATTCCTTTTATCTGTTTCTTGTCTGTTATACCGATAAAATTTCCGTTAGAGCAATCAAATAACATTCGAGTAAGATCAATCAACGGAAATGACGAAAATTTTAACGAAAATTTTAAAAGAAAATCAAAAAATAGTTGGAATTATTTTCGATCAACGAAAAATCAACCCTTGTTTTTCCCAATTCATCAGGATATACTTGTATTACTAATATAAAAGAACCGTTTCATTTCGATCTTATATGCCCGGGTTTCAATTGAATTTTTCGTTTTAACGCTGAATAAAAGCAAAGACCAAAGTCAAAAGCCAAAATTGTGAAAATTTATATCAGTTTTATGATGAATTGTCCATTATAACGCCAAAACAACGGCCAATTCATGAAGTCAACTGGCGGAAATGACGTAAAATTTAAAATACGTGCAGTATATAAAAAGTGGACCGCAGAAAATATTTTTTCTTTTCGCGAAACAGGAGTAAAAAATGACCGCTCTTTCCAAAAAGGAAATTAAGGATTTTTGGCAAAGTCATCGAATAACCGATCTTGACCCCGTTTGTACCGGTTATTTTAACAATCTTGCGGAAACGGTTTGGAACGATCTCGCCGATGGACTGCTTCTTCATATCCGGTTTAAATATAAAACACTTTATTCCGTCGATTACGGTTTTGTCCGCCGGGATAAAATGTCCGGTCCCCTTCAGGCGGAGACGGTCATTCGGTATATTCCCCCAATGAATGATTCGTTATTCAAGGATTCCCTTCTTGATCTCTTATGTTCCTGTCAGAACGAACAGACCGCGTTCTCTTCCGATAGCGGTTCGGAAGAAGATCCAAATGCTCAGAAAAAGGAAACGGACCAGCGCGCGGCCGCTGCTTCCGACAATCCGTTTTTACTTGCCTTTTTCGGCAAACAAAAAGTCTCATCGGTCTCGGATCTTATTCAATATCGAATGGAAGGTCTTTACGGAAACTGTTATGATTCACTTCTTTTTCGATCGAAAGAAAACCGTCTTCTTTATTGCGGCGCAATCAGCGAACTTTTAAAGGATCTGGGAACATTTGCCGTTTACGATTTGTCTTCCGCGGAGATCGTTGAGTATTTTTTGACACAGCCGGAACTGTTTCAGACATCGCCGACTTTCAGCGAAACACTTCTTTCCTTAATGATTGCCCGGGAACTGGATCGCGGCAATAAAACGGCGGTCGAATATCTGATGAAGGCCGTTAATGATCCGACCGGAGAACTTTCCGAGCCGTTTCTCGCCGCTGTTTTTTATTCACATCGGCAGAAATTTTGGGAGGCCGCCGCCGATTTGCTGGTTCATGCCCGATTGCAGGAAGGACTTCGCCGAACGATTATGTTTTACTGCTTACGCGGTAATTTCCCCGCGGCGCGTTTTATGATTGATTTCCTTAATACACATTCGGATTTGCTTCGTTTTCCCGCTGTTTCAAACCAAATTTTCGAAATTTCCGGACTGAAAAATTCTTTGCATAAGCTCTCGGGACTTGGAAATTCACTGCAAAAAATATATTCGCCGAAAAAATTATTGTCGAAAATTCAATCCCGGCTTTTTCCGGAAAATTCTGATACTTCTTCCGATCCGATTCGATCGTTCAATGTTTTTTTTAAAAGTTCCGACAGTGTCGGTGATCCGCTTGAGTACTGGTTCGATATTATCTCCGCGGGCATTCAAAATATTGACGGCGTACTCAATCAGGTACTGACTTTTCTCGGCGAAAAAACTAATGGCAAAAATTCTGACAGACAAAAGGTCAGCGGCGAAAAGACTGATGGCCCAAAGACCGAAACGGACAATTCAGAATCGGCGAATTCTGCGTCTTGTGATTTGAAAGAATTGGCCTCCCATTTTCTTTGCTGTTTTAAATATCCGCTTACGCTGGAAACACTTCTTGATTTATTGGAGAAGAACAAGGACAACGCTGTCGTTGTCAGTATTCTTTTTTTCTGCGATACGATCTGCCCGCCGATTTTCGGAAGAGCCGCTTCTCCGGAAGACCGGGCTCTTTATTTCCGACTGCGCGATCTTCTTTTCGCGTTACCGGTAAAGAAGGTCAAGTCAGTAAATC
>CAZZEF010000263.1:0-2952 GCA_964652875.1 uncultured Planctomycetaceae bacterium | reverse complement strand
TCCTCTTTCTACTCTAATAAAATAAACTTCGGCTGGCATCTGCTCGGTAAACTGGCTTTTTCAATTCTTCCGCCTGACTCCGAATTGGTTAACGATTATATCGGACTGTTTCCCCGGCTTCCGGTCGAAGACCGCCAACAAATCCTGTCCAAATTTCAGACTTTCTGCTTTACCCCAACAGAGCCAGAGTTAATTTTCGATTATTATTCTGATAAGAACAGATCCATGCAACTGCGAGCCCTCCTTGCCGAAAGCGGTCTTGTTCGGAGTATTCTCTTTGGCGCACTCCGCGATAAAAATAAAGCCGTTCAATTCGACGCGCTGCGTATTATCGAAAAACTTGAATCGGTTTCCGATGGAGAATTTGTTCAAATCCAAAAACTTGCTGACACTAAAAATCCGGAACTCGCCGATTTTTCCGTTTTAGTTGCCAAAAAATTCAAAAACATTCCAAACGGTAAAAAAATACCCGATGATGATAAAAACGAGATAACAAAAGAAGGAGACCGCAAAAACGAGATAATTAAGACAGAAAAAGATAATACGGGTAATGATAAATTGACAGCGAAAAAATCCGCTGAAAAAGATCCTTCCGTTGAAAAAGATCCTTCCGTTGAAAAAGATCCTTCCGTTGAAAAAAATCCTTCCGTTGAAAAAGAAACGAAAGCGAACATTGAAAGCCCATTATCGAAAGACGGAAAACACAAATTCGGTCTTTATGATCCCCGGGATCTTTGGAGACCGGATGTCTCGGATAATTTTGATCCTGAATATCATCCGGGCCGTATTCTGCAGCGCAATAAGAATCGGGCGTTTGATTTGATCCAAAAACTGGATCGGCTTATTATCGACAATCGGGAAAAGGATGTCGACAATGGTGCCGGAGAAATCCTGACGTTTGAACAATATCTTCGAAAAAAGATCCGAGGCTCCTTTACTCCGGCCAACTTTTATTTTAAAGAACCGCTTAACGATTTTGTTTTGCCGGATCTTTGGAACAGTTTTTTTGAAAGGGAACAATATTCTTATGAAGAGATATTGGCGGCGCAGCTGATTCTGATGACCAACGCCGGACTTGGATACGAAGAGTACATGACCGTTTTTTACGGGCCGCGAATAGAACTGAAACCGCGCTCGCTTTACAGTGCCTGTTTTTTAAACATTTTGCTTAACGACCGGCTCAATTGTTTTGGGATGAAAAAAAACGCGGAAGTCTTTGAAAAGATCCTTTTCGCGATTGCCGGAGGAACCCCGCGCGAATTTTGGTCCCAAACCTGGACGCGATATAAAACAGAAGAACCAATCGCAACCGAGCCGCGAATTGGTGTTTGGTATCGCGTATTTGATAATATTAAAACAACACCGGAAGTCTTCAGCCGCCGCTATTATCTCGCATGCTGCTCCCTCCGGGGGTCGGGGGATTATTTTGACTCCCTGTCAGATATGATCCTTGATTTCAAGGATCTGCTCGCCGCTTACGACCGCGGACAAGTCGATGAATCCGCCGTTCTGTTTTATCTTTTCGAGATCAAAAATTTCTATTTATCATTGAAAGACAAAACCTGCCTCAATCATCCGCTGGTTCGAAAAGGGATTAACGCGCTCGTTGATGATGAACTGGCCCGAAATGAAGAGGTATTACCGTTCCCCGGTACAAAGTTTCCGGCAACGCTCTCTTTTCATCATCTGTCAATGGAAGGAGCCGATTATTTCGTTCAGTTTCTCCGGCGTCTCAAAAAATATCCATTGAAATGGGGCAATACTGTTTGGGGCGGTATCCGCGGCGCCTTTCTCGATCTGCTTGCGTATTCCCGGCCCGCCCCCGGAGACACTGTCGAAACATTGCGCGTCGCGCTGGACCGATTACAACAGGATCCGGTAAATCCAATGACCGCCAATCAGGATCGTCTGCTGGAAGCGGCGATCTTTGCGCCGCGCTGGCTGGAGCTGATTGGCGGGTACTTGGGGATCGGCGATCTTGCCTGCGCGGTTTGCTGGTTTTACGCGCACGCGGGTGCGGAATTACCCCCGCAAGCGGAAAATCTTTCTTTCAGCCGTTGGACCAGTCTGTCTCGTGAAGATTTTTGCAACGGCGTTTTTGATGCCGACTGGTTTGAAACGGCGGTCAAGGCGGTCGGTTCGGAACTGTTTCAAAATTTGGCGCAAAGAGCAAAGACCTTTATGTCAACGCAGAGTATTCATCGGATTCGAACTTCTCTCGACGCGGTCTCCGGCCGGTTTACCGAAGAGGAAATGAAAAAAAATATTCTGGAAAAACGCGACAAGGATTTTGTCCGCGCTTACGGACTCCTGCCGGGCGGCGATTCGGTTCACCGCTGGGAAGTCATTCAGGAATTTCTTAAAGGGACCAAAAAATTCGGCAGTCAGCGTCAGCTTTCTGAAAAAATCGCGGCGGAAATCGGTATTGGAAATCTTGCCCTAAAAGCGGGATATACGGAAATTAACCGTTTTGTTTGGAAGATGGAATCAACGCAACTCTCCCGTCTTGAACCGCTTCTTTGCCCTCGTCCGATCGGCGCATACACCGCGGCCCTGACGATCAGCGAGGACGGACTTGCTGGTATTGAGATCAGAAGTAATGAGAAGATCCTGAAATCGGCTCCCGCCTCAATCAAAAAGGATCCTGCTTTTCAGGAAATTGCCGACGCGGTTCAAAAACTTAAAGATCAGCGGGCCCGATCCGTTCGGACGTTTGAGTCCCTGATGGAATGCCGGGCGGAATTTTCGGCGGAAGAACTTGCGTTTTTAACAGAAAATCCGGTTCTTGGTCCGCTGGTAAAGAAAATTCTCTGGCTTCGAAACGGAGATCTCGGTTTTTATGATCGATTTGAATCGGAAATACAAATGGAAGCCGCCGCCAGTCAAACATCGGAAAATCAAACATCGGAAAATCAAACATCGGAAAATCAAACATCGGAAAATCAAACATCG
>CAZZEF010000262.1:0-6384 GCA_964652875.1 uncultured Planctomycetaceae bacterium | reverse complement strand
AAATTTATGATGGAAATCGGTATAAACGGTCTATATTTCTCCTCCTTTTTACTCCAAAACTCGTTATTCGGCCAAACGTTTTTTAAAAAATACGAAATCCCCTTGGGGGAGGTTCGGCCACAAAAAGAGCGAATGTTCATCGGTACTGAAATTTTCAGTGAATATAAATTGAGATAAAAAATTTTTTAAAGATAAGAGAAATTTGAAAATGTTTTCCAGTAAAATCATTGTCAGTTTGAAGTTCAAGTTTCAAATACTTCTCTTTATATTTATGTCACTGGCTTTTACTGCGGCCTTTTTACTGTTTTACTTCTTTCAAACGAATAACGCGATTGATCATACCCTTATGCTCATGCGCAATAAAATCATTGAAGCGGAAGGTCAGATCAAAGACATTTTCGAAAACCGGCGTCAGGTTATTGAACTTCGAGGAGCCAATACAATCGCCAAAGCGCGGACATTGGTAAAAATACTGGAACTCAATCCGGAATTGGCCAAGGATCCCGTCTGGCTCGCGTCCATGCGGGAACGATTGAAAATCGATCATATCCGCGTTTTCGATAAAGATCTTTTTATAGAAGCGACCTGGCCTCCCGTTATAAACTTCGAACCGAAAAAATTTCTCATTTCCAAAGATGATTATCGGCTCGGTTTTTCCGAAGATAACCCTAATACCTTTAAAAAAAGCTGCGCGATTTTTCATAGTGTAACGAAAGATCACCTCTATCAGACGGATCTGCAAATGTGTATTGTTCCGTTTCAAAAAAAAGAAGGGGGCGTTGCTGTCGGATACAAAGCGGAATATGCCGAACGATGGAACGAAAAACTGGCCTCAATGAGATTCGTTTCCAAAGGATTCCGGATCGGGGAAAACGGCTGCTTTCTTATTGCCGACGATAAGGGAAAGATCATCAGTACCGAAAATATCGATTTAATGAACGAATCGCTAAAAAAACTTCTCGGTGACAAAAACTGGAATCGTATTGAAACGGAGCTGCTGAAAGCCCAAAATACTTACGAACATGACGGTGCTTCCGTCTTTTTTAAAAACAATATGCACATTACTGTTAAAAAAGAAGTGAAAGGTCAGATGAAGTTATGCAATTTCATCGTCTTTCCGCTCGAACGGCATGACGGCGACGACAGTTATATCGAAATCAACGGAAAACCGGTTGATAATAAGGGAAACAAATACGTCATCTGGTATATTATCGGCGAATCGCAGCCGCTTTCGGAGATCCTGTCCGGAAGAAACAACGATTTGATCTGCCTGACGATTATCTGCATGCTGACCTTTGCGGTTATTTTTTTCGTCTTTTCTTTTTTTATAAAGGATCAGATCGTCACAGGGGTCGACCGGATCAATCAATCGCTGAAAAAGATCACCGAAGGTGATCTTACCGAAAAGGCGTCGGTTTGGTCCTGTCTTGAATTCGCCAAACTTTCCGACGGGATCAATCAAACGGTCGATTCGCTCCGAAAAGAGATGAAAAACCGTATGAGCAAAATGGATCAGGATCTCAAAATAGCCCGTGTCATACAGCTCTCCGCAATGCAAAGTGACTTTCCTCTTGCGCGGGATCAAAAAAAATATAACATTTACGCAAAAATGAAATTTGCGCATGAAGTCGGCGGCGATTATTATGATTATGTACTCGTAAGCGAGGATCTGATCGGTTTCGCCATTGCCGATATCTCCGGGAAAGGGATCCCTGCCGCAATGCTGATGACACAGCTGAATGTGTATCTCCGGTCCTTGGCGGAATCCAATACAACGATCTCGGACGGAATATTTCTGGCAAATAATTTTCTTTGCGACAACAGCGAATCCGGCATGTATGTCACCCTCTTTCTCAGTTCGGTTCAACTTTCAAATGGAATGATGACCTTCGCCAATGCCGCTCATCCGATGCCAGTCATTCTTCCCGCCGCAGGAGGTCCCGCCCAACTGATCGATGCACAGAAAAAAAATGATCTCATGCTCGGACTGATAAAAGATTTTCAGTATTCCGTTTATCAGATCCCCCTTGAAAAAGGGGACCGCGTCGTTCTTTATACCAATGGAATTACCGACGCAGAAGATGTATATCATGAACGGTATACGCAAAAACGTCTGCTTGATCTTCTGAACAGGTGCGGGCATCAGGAAAAAGACATTCGCAAAGTTGTCGATCTGATTATCGACGATGTAACCGCTTTTGCCGGGACACGGGAACAGATGGACGACGGTCCGTTATGATCTTCGAATATCTTGGACCCGACTGATGACCGCCGTATTCGTCCCTGATATTTTGAATTGCGGGACCGATCCCCGGTTAAATTTTTATCAAAAGTTTTGTTCGTTTGAAACAGATCCAATAAAACCCGTTGCGCCCATTTTATGGTGATTTTAAGGAAACAGAATTAAAATGAAATTCAGTTTGAAAGCAAGCTTCCTGATCCTTGTTCTTTTGATTTGTCGTTTTTTAACGGCGGAATCGGTCGACGTAAACGGTTCGTTTCAGTCCAAAAATAAAACCGGCTGTCCCGACGGATGGACTATTCATACCTGGGAAGGATATAAACCTTTTCCTGAAGTGACGACAAAACCGATTGCCCGAAGTTCGAAACATTCCGATTCGAAAAAACAGCAATCGCGAATCGCCGATCCCAAAGAAGCCGACGCCGCCCGGTCCGCAAACTCCTTAAAATCCGATCTTAACTCTATCAATGTTCTGAAGATCTCCAATGTACTCGGACCCGACGGCGGCGCGATTCAGACCAAAGAACATTTCCCTGTCCGGTCCGGTTCCGTTGGACGCATCTCATTTATGGCCCGCGGAAAAGGGCTTGCCTGGGTTACTTTTTACCGATGGGGGAAAAACAACGAATGGAACGGTGTTATTGTTTCCGCTCCTTTTCGTTTGTCCGATACCTGGCAGCCGCAGATCCTGACTGTTCCGATTGATAACGGTCATGCCTGCGAAACATTTTCCGTCTCTCTGGCCATCGGAGGAAAAACCGGATTGGATCTCGAAATGGCCGATCTCAAACTTGATCTGACCGTTTCCCAAACGGTTGGTGATCTTCGGATCCCTCAAAAGTGGACCGTCTTCCCGCCTGTTCCTGACTCTTATCGCCCCCCAAAGGATCTGCTTGACTCCAATTCGAAAGTGCCCCAATCGATCGTTTTTGAATCGATTGATGGCTCTTCGAACGGAAAATCGGAATCGGATCCCAATGAAGCACGGTCCGCCCAAAGGACTCTTGAAAAGAAAATTACCGGTCGGGTTTTCGGACTGAATGCCGGTCGTTTGATCTTGTCGCCAATGATAACAGGTTCCCTCAAAGGTCAGTCGATTTGGGCCTTCGCTTCTCTGAATGCTAAATACGATTGCGATATAACGTTGGGAATCGCTTCCGACTGCGGTATGACCTGTTATCTTAACGGCGAGCCTGTTTTCAAAAAAGATCCGGTAAATACCAAAAGTTCACCAGCGGAAAACGACCGTTTGCTCAATAAAACCGTTCGATTAAAAAAGGGGTTCAATACCTTCGCTGTTCAGTTGACCAACGCGAAAAAAGATTCTGTTTTGAATTTGGCGGGGCCTGCCGACTTGCGCGGTATTGTTCGAAAACTGGTCTTCGTTGAAAAAACAGCGCAGGAAAATTTCGACTCGTCCAAAACGATTTGCGGCGGCAATCCGATTTTGATCCAGGGATATCCGACGCCCGGCCTTTTGACGCTCACCGGACAGGGAGTTTTTCAAGCCGATCCCAAAAAGCCCAATCGGATCCGGTTTGAAAATGGATCAGCCGCGCTGTCAAGACAGGATCAGGGAACCCGTTGGGCCGCTGTCGGAACGCGAATTCAAAACTTCGGACGAAACGAAGAAAAACGCGGCCCGATCTCTTTTTCCCTGATCGCGGAGTATGCCGGTAAAACAATCGCCTGCCGGATCGGTTCCCCAACCCACTCCAATGGACCAGCGGAAATCGCATTGAAGAAAAACAATACCCCCAAAGCGGAGGAGGAAGCACCGGTGACCGTTATCGGTTCGAACGGAAAAATTCTCGAATCGTTTTATATTCCGGGCCGTCTTTTTCCGGCGGATATTATTTTCGGTATCAACGGATCCGGCCGCTGGTCATTTTATCTGAACAGTCTTGTCGACAGCAGTACGCTGAGCCGGGAAGGAAGTTTTGACGTTCCGCCCGGTTTGCGTAAAATCGAATCGAAAAAACAGACCGGGCACTCCTCTGATACCCCCAACACGTCCGCAGTCGGGGATCTTTCTCAAAAAGGACCGATCTCTTTTGAATGCCGTTTGGAATCGACTGGATCTGAACCGGCGGAAATAACGCTGGATAATTTGACGGTCGGCTGGGCGGTTCATGAATCGAAACCGGGCTCCGCGCCGTTTGACCTTGATCCGATCAGAGAATTCGATCCGGTTCAAGCGGGTTGGGATCTTGTTTTCAGCGACGAATTCAACGGAGATCAGATCGATTTGAGTAAATGGTTTTACTGTCCGGCGGATCATGAAAAGTACGCCAAAGTTCATAACGGGCTTTTGGAAATTACCGCCGATTGGGACCGCAAAATCAGTAACGAACGGGTTCAGAGCGTCAGTCTTTATTCCAATAAACTGTTTGGATACGGTTATTATGAAGCAAGGGTTAAATTCCGCAAGGAGTCCGGCTGGTGGTCCGCGTTCTGGCTCTGTACTCAAGGTCCGTCGAATCCGTTTATTGACGGTTTTGAAATCGATATTTATGAAGATTATTATATGGGTCCGAAAAATCCCGGTGAGCCCGCGCGGAATATTCTCGATCATAACCTCCATGTTTTCGCCGCCGGAACATTGCGAAGCTGGAATTACAATTCAACTCTGACACGAAAAACTGATGATTTTTATGTGATCGGATGCAAATGGACGCCATTTGAAATTTCGTATTATATCGATGGAAAACAGATCGAAAGTCAGGCCAATCACAGTCCGTATGATACGGTTACGTTCGATCCTTTCAATCATGCCGGAGGAATTATTCCCCTTCACGCGATCCTGTCCGGCTGTTGCGGCAAGTCTGGCGGCGATCCGAAAAAAGGAAATTTCCCGGAAAGCTTCTTTGTCGATTATGTTCGTATTTATCAGGATCCGCGCAAGGACAATCCGACAGTCGTTTGGAAATCGAAACCGAAGGCGGAACAGATCGTCAAGCCGGGCCAAACGCTTCATTTCGAAGCGGAAGTCCAACCGTCCGTCCAAACAGGCGCAAAGATCAAACAGGTCTATCTTTTTGACAGCGGTGCGCTTTTGGATTACAAAACGGCCCCTCCTTATTCGTTTGATGTAAAAATGACTGAAGATTATTATTCCGCAACGGATTTTACCAAGCCGGGCCGAAGCGGTATTCGTCCTGAATTCGATCGGGGCACTCATGCCTGGTCTGTTTTCGCCCAGGATGAAAATGGTAGAATCGCTCATTCGGAACCGGTGATCGAATACATTCGAAAAGAGGGAACGACCCGGCCTTGGAAAGGGAAAAAACATGAACTGCCGGGAATCATACCGCTTTCGCATTTCGATGAAGGAGGCGAAGGTTACGCTTACAGCGACGCGTCGCCGGGTAATAACGCCAGTAAAACGTTTCGAACAGATGAATCCGTTGATTGCGCCGATAATGTTGTCGGTTCAATTACGGCCGGTGAATGGCTTAAATATACCATTCATGCTGAAAAAGACGGAATATATCGTTTCATTTTAAATTACGGAACGCCCGCTAAGAATCAGAAAGGTCCGAAACTCCTGATCGACCGAACACCGGCAGGATCTTTTGAAACCTCTCCGCATAAGGCGGCGCATTGGGGCTGCGATACGGAGTCTGTACTGGTTCCTGTCCATGTCGGCGGCGATTCGAATGAAAAGGCAAATGGTTTTGCGAAAAAAGAAGATCTTCAGTCTCCGGAAACATTGGGAGTCTCTTTGTCGCGAGGCGATCATGAAATCGTTCTTCTCATGCAGGGAAGTTATAATATTAATACCTTAAAAGCCATTCTCGTAAAAGTAAAAAATACAAATCAGAAATAAAAATTGATTGAAGAGCCCCCTATTATACCGATTCCATCATGAATTTTCCGTTATAACGTCAAAAGAACAGCCGATTCACCGGTCAATCGTCGGAAATGACGGAAAATTTATAATAAAAACCGTATATAATCTTCCTGCTTGATAAATTTAAAGATCGGTCAACCGTTAATGAAAAACAATTTTAATATTCTCTTCTCTACCAGCGCAAGGGCGTCGAAATTCGGTTAACGCGAACGCGCTCAAGACGATTTTTCGCTTTCGTTGTTCGCTTGCCGAAATACCAGCGCAAGGGCGTCGAAATTCGGTTAACGCG
>CAZZEF010000261.1:0-6402 GCA_964652875.1 uncultured Planctomycetaceae bacterium | reverse complement strand
ATAGAATATGGTTGCGCTATTTTGGGTGTTCGAGGGTTTTTGGAACCGCCCTTAAAACAAAGGCTATTGTTTTTTATACGCGGATCATTTATAATGACCGCAGGATCATAAAATGTTTTTTGCTATTGAGCTTGTTCCAATGAATATCCGACGGCAAAACAATGGCATCCCCATGATAAAATACCAAAACAAAGGAGAAAAAATGACACAAAAAATGACTCGGCGGACTCTTTTGGGTGCGGCCGCTATCAGCGCCTTTACTCTTTCGAAATCGTATGCCAAGGAAGAAAAAGAATTCGTCAAACGCGATGGGTTTAAGGGAAATATCAAACAATCCGTTTCCAAATGGTGTTTCGGCAAGATCCCCCTTCCTGAATTTTGCGAAATGTGTAAAAAGGCCGGAATGGTCGGTGTTGATCTGATCATGCCGAATGATTGGGCAACGGTAAAAGCGCACGGAATGGTCGTAACAATGGGAAGCTTACCCAACAGCGGTATTGCCAAAAATATTAATCATAAAGAAAATCAGGATCTGATCATCAGCTTGTATGAAAAATATATTCCGATGGCGGCCGAACTCAACGTTCCGAATATTATTTCTCTTTCCGGCAATCGGGAAGGTCTTGACGATCAGACTGGAATGAAAAACTGCGCGGACGCACTCAAAAAAGTCATGCCGCTGGCCGAAAAATACAAAATCAACATCGTTATGGAACTACTCAACAGTAAGGATCATAAAGATTATATGTGCGACCATACAGAATGGGGCGTCGATCTGTGCAAAATGGTCGGCAGCAGCCGGTTCAAACTTCTTTATGATATTTATCATATGCAGCGGATGGAAGGCGAGATCATCAATACGATCAAAAAGTATTATGAATACATCGGACATTATCATACTGGCGGCAATCCGGGCCGAAAAGATCTCGACGAAACTCAAGAGATCTATTATCCGCCGATTATGAAAGCGATTCTCGAAACAGGTTATCAAGGATACGTTGCGCATGAATTTTTACCGAAAAACGGATTTGAATCACTTTATAATGCCGTCAATCTTTGCGATGTTTGATCAAACTTCAGTTATTCGCTTGCGTCTTTTGTTCGCTTAATGCGTTACATTCCGCAAGCGGGATCTGATTAAATGAAGAGGGGATCCTTTTGCGGAGGGTGATCCCCAATTTATGGTTTTTCAAAATATTTTGATCTTTTTTTTCCGCGTTGAAAAAACGATCAATTGTTCCTGAACGAACGATTCGACAACAGGTATAAATGTTCCAATGCAAACCAATCAAAACAATTCTTTGCCGGTAACGGAGGTTAACTCGTTAAAAGAGCAAAATTCTGATGGGTGTTCGTTAAAGAAAACGATCGTTCTGCTGGCCACATACAACGAGATGGAAAATCTTCCCGATCTTCTGGACGCTATTTTTCAAGTGGTGCCGCAAGCCGATGTTCTTGTTGTCGACGATAATTCACCGGACGGAACAGGTGATTGGCTCGAAGAGAAGAAAAAAACGGAAAAACGTCTTTTCTGTATTCATCGAACGGGAAAACTCGGACTCGGATCGGCGGTAATCGAAGCGCTTCAGTTCGCGATCCGGCAGAATTACGATTACGCCATTTCGATGGATGCCGATTTCAGCCATCCGGTCAAGACTATTCCGATCATGCTGAAAATGATGGAGATCACTGTTCGAACAGGAAAAACAACGAAACAGATCCCCGATCTTGTGATCGGCTCCAGATATGTTCACGGAGGAGGTGTTTCCGGCTGGCCGCTTAAGCGCCGCCTTATGAGCCGGGCCGTTAATCTTTATGCCCGGATCATGTTGGGACTTAAGACTCATGACAACAGCGGCGCGTTTCGGTGCATGCGCGTTAATTTTCTCCGAGATATCGATTTCAATGAAATTCAATCCAAAGGATACTCCTTCTTTGAAGAGTTTTTATTTCGGATGAAAAAGAAAAAAGCGGTCTTTGCGGAAACTCCGATTATCTTTATCGATCGTGTTCGCGGTCAGTCCAAAATCAATGGAAAGGAAGCGTTCACTGCTCTGAAAATTATGCTGGTCATCGGTTTGAAACGACTGTTTTTTCTGGAATAAATTACTCGCCTTTTTCGTTTGATTTTTGTCAAAAGTACGTCATATTTACAGCAAAAACAGAATAAAGGAACAAGTGTTATGTCAAGACTAAAAAAACGGTTAATACTGTTGTTCAAACAGTCGAGACTACTTTTAACCGATTCCATCATGAATTTTCCGTTATAACTTTAAAAGAACAGCCGATTCACACAATCAACCGGCAAAAAGGATGGAAAATGAAAGCAGTATAACAGTCCTGCGGAGGAGAGATCAACAGGTAATTATAAGTTATTATAAGTTGGCGCTGCCGGTAAAATTTGGATGAGTATGCTTTACTGTAAAAAACAACCCCATTATACCGATTTCATTATATAATTTTTGTGTCAATGTCAAAAGAAAAGTCGAGTCATAAAGTCAATCGGCGGAATCGCGAAAATTTAAATAATGGAAGTATAATACAATCAACAGACAACAGGAAAAAAATGAAGCGATCTTTATTTGTTACAGCGTTTCTTTTAATCGCGCTGGGAATGTTAAATTTAACCGGAGAAGTTTCAGCGAAAAATTCCGGCATAAACAAAAGTGACAATTCAAAAATGACAAAAAATAATGATTTATGGTGGATTTACATCGGTAACACAACCGGTCAGCCTACCGATGCGATGATTGACAACAACGTGCCGCAAAGTAAGGGAATTTATGTCGGGCGTTTCAATTCGCAAACCGGCGCAATCACTAACGTTCGTTTGGCGCTTGAAGTAACAACTTCGAATTTCTTTGCCCAAGATTCTGACAAGGGAATTCTATATGCGTCCGGTCAAATGAAAAAAACGGATCCGCATAGTGTAATGGCATTCAAAATGGATCCCAAAACCGGCGGCTTGACCTTTATCAACAGTCAACCTTCCGGCGGCAACGGTGTTTGTCATATCGCCATTTCTCCCGATCATCAATTTCTTACCGCTGCCAATTATTCTTCCGGTGATTTTTCCGTTTTCAAAATTAATACTGACGGAAGTATTGGCGAACAAACCGGTTTTGTGAAAAAGGAAGGGGGAGGGCCTGATCCCCGACGTCAAAAGGCGGCCTTCGGTCACGCGTCCTATTTCTTCAATCACAACGGTAAAACCCGTATGTTGATGGTCGATCTCGGTTCAGATAAAGTATATGTTCAGATCCTTAACGAAAAAACCGGACAGATCGCAGACGATCCTGAAATTCCCGTTTTAACAACTGCTCCCGGTGCCGGTCCCCGACATTTAACCTGGAGTGTCAACAAAAACGGCAACCCTGTCATTTTTGTTTTGAATGAACTTGATTCGACCTTGACTGTTTTCGAACTTAAATTCAAAAGCGAAGGCGCTAAAAAATCAGAAGCCGTTTGTCTCGGGAGCTGGACGACTCTTCCGAAGACTTGGCGCGAAAAACTGACTGACGAAGTAAAACTGGTTGACGGCAAAACTTATTGTCACGGTTCCAAAACAGCGGAAATCGAACTGCTTCATTTCGATGCCCCAATGCTTTATGTTTCCAATCGCGGGCATAATTCACTCGGTATTTTCAATGTAAAAAACATTCTTGATTCAAAGCCGGGAGCTGTTGCGGAACTGATCGATCTTCAGCCGACCTTCGGTACGTTTCCCCGCTTCTTTCATTCGGACCCGACCGGTAAATTTATGATCGTCTGCAATAAAAAAACCGGGACCATTGTTGTCTTGAGTATTGATCAAAAATCGGGAAAACTGACTCCTGTTAATCAGGAGCCGGTCCGAATCGCTTGGCCGCTGGCTCTCGGATTTATTCCCGTTGAAAAATAATTCGGACCCAACTTTGATATTTTCCTCTAATCGGAACGGACCTTTTTTGCGATGTTCCGATTATTGTTATCAAAGGTTCTTTTAAAGTACTCCGATAAATACAAAATATATCATACATATATTTCTATATACTCTAAATATTTTTATTGATGTATTTAATAATTTTATATTATTGTCTCTTTGTTTATATTGAATAAATCGGTTCACCAAGACGCTGATTGATCCAATATTGTCTTTTAATTCACAAAAAATTCTATTTTGTCCGAATGGATCTTTTCCAGCAAACTCAGTCAAGCGGCTTCTTGGGTTGGCTGTTTTTTGTCATAACAAAAAAAATACAGTTTGGAACCCATATAATGTATTTTATATATCTTGAATAATTTTATGTTTATTGACACATATAAACAATATTTGATATTTTTATTTTTTTATTTAAAAAAACTGTTGCTTTTTATTTAAAATTAGAATAAAATAAAATTGACTGTATTACTTGCGATGTTTCTTTAATGGAGAATAATGTATACAACTGTAATACATTAGGAATAAATTCTTGTTTAAAATGTTTTTATTTTTAGGAGGACTAAAGATGAAAAAAGCGTTTACTTTGGTAGAATTGCTTGTCGTGATCGCTATCATCGGCATTTTAATCGGACTGCTGCTACCGGCGGTTCAGGCGGCCCGGGAAGCGGCCCGGCGAATGGAATGTACGAACAAATTAAAACAATTGGCACTGGCGGTTCAGAATTATCATGATTCCAATAATTCAATGCCCGCTGGAACAACGGGAGATAATCCCAGCTGGAATTCACCGGGATCCGCTTGGAGTGCGCTGGCAAAACTGACGCCTTATATTGAACTGAATAACATTTATGAGGCCATGATTGATCTTCAAAAGAAAAATTTTGGTACCGGTGATTTAGTTGCCGCAAGTGCTGCCTATGACAGCGCGAAATACGGAACCCCTTCTACCGAAGCCAAAGCGGCGGTCCGCACCAATCTTGATCCGCTCCTTTGTCCTTCCGATCCGGCAGGCAATACCAAATCCGATACGGATTACGGTTTCACCAATTACCGGCTCTGTTCCGGTGATGTCGGAGTCCGGCATGCTGATCCCAGCTCGGCAAGTGTTCGTGGTGCGTTTGGAACACGAAACTGGCTTAAGATGGCCGCTATTCTGGACGGAACAAGCAATACGATTCTTATGAGCGAACGGGCGATTGATGTGCGGGGCGACAACCGGGTAGCTTACGCGACGGTAAATCCTAATGGATCTGGTTGGTCTGGTGACTGGGATGTCAGTGCCATGTGTACCAACTTCCGATATAATACCTGTATCGCAACACTGGGCGAGTCCAAGTTTTACGGAACAAGTCAGCCTTTGATCATTACAAACACAAGCGGCAGGGGCTGGTTTCGCGGAATGCAGCCGTATGTTTTCTTCAGTACCGTCATGCCTCCAAATGGGCCAAGTTGCGGAGCAAGTAGTAATAACGGTGCTTCTTGGGCTCAGTCAGCGACAAGCTATCATGCTGGCGGGGTCAACGTCGTTCGGGTTGATGGTAGCGTTTCCTTTATCAGCGATACGATCAACAACATTTCCTCCAATGTCGATACCGGAACCGCCCGATGCAAGAAATCTGGTAAATCCGATTACGGAGTTTGGGGCGCACTCGGAACAAAAGACGGGGGCGAAACAGTTACTCCTTAATTTGTTTTGAATTTGCGTTAAAAAGTACCATTGGTTATTGTGAATTATAAATCGGCATTGAAACAGGCATTAAGGCTTGATCTTTTCGATGCCGATTTTTTTTGAGGGGATTTGGCGGATAGACAAATTTCATTCATAATAAGTTTTCCATATTCTCGTTATAAAAACAATCGATTCACAAAGTCAATCGGCGGAATTTGCGGAATTTTTATATAACGGCAGTATAATTGTTTTCAGTTCTTGAAGACAATCGGAAATTATTAGGAAAAGTCTTTTCTGCAAGTGATTTCCCCAGATGATCCAGTGAAGGTTTTTGTCAGAGAATTCTCCAATCGTTATTTTTTTAAAAAGTCCGTCCATATCATTGATCTTTTTTTATAATTCTGTTTCTTTTTTATCTATAAAATCTGATCCAATCCTGCTTCCTGATTGACAATCAGGGAGAATTTCTATTTTCTTAGGAATATCAATAATTCCATTAATTGTGCAAGATATCGTTTTCTGTAATAAAGAGTCAGGCGGATTCTTATTGTTTCACTTCTTGGAAAGAATTTTGACGATATGAAATCATTTTATGGTTGTAATAAAAAAGTCAGCTGAGTTCAAATGTCAAACTCAGCAAAAAAATATCAGATTGTTTTGTATTAAAGAAAACAAATCGGACCAATCTCTTTTTGTTCGTTTCATTGACAAAAAAATTTTCTGATCGGGATCAATTTAACCCGGTATACTTATTCACTGTACTTTCCCCGGTTTTTACCCAAAGGAGAAAATATTGAAAATCTGATATAGG
>CAZZEF010000260.1:0-6418 GCA_964652875.1 uncultured Planctomycetaceae bacterium | reverse complement strand
AGAGATCAAGAACCTGCTGGGTTGCTGCCTTGGTCCGATCGAGCGAGGCCGAGTCGGGAAGCTGAATAAAGATGGACAGAAAACCGCGGTCCTGGGTTGGAATAAACCCGGTCGGAACGCTGTTGAACGTGTTCCAGGTCAGATAAAGGAGTCCGCCGTATAAGACCAGAACGATGAAGCTCAGCCGCAAGAGTCCCCGAACACCGAATACATAACAGGAGGTTCCGACTTTAAAGGACCAGTTGAAAAGTTTGAAGAACCAGCCGAGAGAGTAATCGATCAGTAAGGTGAGCGGATCGCGCCGGGTTCCTTTCGGACGCAGGAGAACGCCCGCAAGTGCCGGGGAAAGCGTCAGCGAATTGAAGCAGGAGATCAATGTCGAAACAGCGATTGTCAGTGCGAACTGCTTAAAGAATTGACCGGTGACCCCTGTTATGAAGGCGCAGGGAATGAAGACGCAGCTCAAGACCAAAGCAATGGCCACCAGCGCGCCGGAAACTTCGTCCATTGCGACCCGGGCCGCTTCTTTGGCGGAGAGTCCTCCTTCCATATGCCGTTCGACGTTTTCAACAACGACAATCGCGTCGTCAACGACGATCCCGATTGCCAGAACGAGTCCGAAAAGGGACAGATTGTTCAAACTGAATCCTAAAAAGGACATTGCCGCGAAAGTTCCGATCAGCGAGACAGGAACAGCCAAAAGCGGAATAATTGCCGCGCGCCAGGACTGCAGGAACAGAAGAACGACCAGGGCGACGAGAATGATCGCGTCCCGAAGCGTTTTATACACTTCTGAAATCGATTCCTTAATAAACGGCGTCGTGTCGTAAACGATTGTGTAATCGACACCATCGGGAAAATCTTTCGCCAGTTTCGCCATTTGTTCTTTGATTTGTTTGGCGGTATCCAGCGCGTTGGCGCCGGGAAGCTGCGCAACAGAAAGCGAGCAGCCGGGAAGTTTGCGCCGAACAACGCCGACTTTATCTTTATCCTTTTCCGTTCGGTATTCTTCGTCCAAAATGGAAAGATCGCCATTGAGCGTATTAACGACATCAATCGACTTGGCGCCGACCTCAATTCGGGCGACATCTTTTAAATAGGTGACTCGTCCTTCTTCGTCCGCTTTGATAACGATTTCCCCGAACGCATCGGCATCGGGAAGACGTCCGTCCGTTCGTAAAATATATTGGAACATGACCGGATTGGCGACCGGCTGCTGACCCAGCTGACCGGCGGCTACCTGGGTATTCTGATCCGCGATTGCTTTGGAAATATCGCTCGCGGTGATCTTTCTGGTATACATTTCAACCGGATTGAGCCAGATCCGCATACTGTATTCCTTTTCTCCGTGAAACGAAATATCGCCGACGCCCGGAATACGGGAAATAACGTCGAATGCGTGAAGACGGACGTAATTGCTCAAGAAGATCTGATCGTATTTTTCGGAGTAAAAATTAATAACGAGAATAGTGGTCGGGGATCGTTTTTTGGTCGTGACCCCTAATGATCGGGTAACCGCGGGAAGCTTCGGTGTCGCGATGGAGACTCGATTTTGAACAAGTACCTGCGCCATGTTCAGATCGGTGCCGACCCGAAATGTTATATTGATTCGACAGACGCCATCGTTGGTGCAGGTCGATTCCATATAAAGCATGTCTTCGACACCGTTAATACGTTCTTCAAGCGGAAGAGCGACGGTTGCGGCGACTGTTTGCGCATCAGCGCCGGGGTATTCGGCGCGAACAAAGATCGTCGGCGGCGCGACGTCCGGATACTGTGCCTGCGGAAGCGTTTTATAAGAGAATATTCCGATAAGAATAATGATAATGGACGCGACGCAGGCGAAAATGGGACGGTCAATAAAAAATCTGGCAAACATGAAATCGTTCCCGAAGCAATAAATGTTGACAATGGCTTTTTATACTGCGGACAGACAGGGGGGAGATCCGTTTTGCGTCCCGATTGCCTTCGGGGGTCGGGATCAGGGAGAACAGGAGAACCGGGAAAAACGAAATGGAATCGGCATCCGTTGGTTGACACGGATCAGAAAAAAGATCCGCGAAAAATAGTTACAGGCCTTCGCGAAGTTTTTCAAGCGTGATCTCGGACGGATTGACTTTCAAATCGGGGCGCAATTTGAGAAGTCCGGTCACAATAACGGCCTCTCCTTCTTTGAGGCCGCCGCGAACGACCCGCATGTTGTCATCCTGAAGAGGGCCAAGTTTCAGATGCCGGATCTGCGCTTTGCAATTATGATCGACAATATAAACATAACGAAGGCCCTGTTCCGTTCCGATGGCCTCTTCCGGGATCAGAATCGCCTCGTAATTTTGGGTAACAGGAATTCGAACATGAACGACAAGGCCCGGCAGAAAGAAAGGGAGTCCGTTGGCCCGTTTCGGATTGCGGCAGGTTGCCCGGAGAAGAACCGTTCCGGACGCCTGATCCATGAAGGGATCGGAATATTTTATAATCCCAGTATGAAGCGGATTGCCATTCTTGTCAAGAAACGATTCTTCATCCGAAAGGCGGAATTCTATTTTTTGTTCGTCATTGTAATTTTGCGGGTCAGCTTTGTATTTTTCTTCGAACAGATGCGACAGTTGAAGATAGGACGTTTCATTGACATTGAAGCAGACATAGATCGGATCGGAGGAAACCATCATGGCCATCAGGGAGGAGTTGGAACTTGAGTGCGGCTGGATCAGGTTCCCTTCACTGACCAGTTTCCGGGAGATATAGCCGTCAATGGGCGAAAGAATGCGCGTGTATTTCAGATCAATTTCGGCCCGCTGCAATTCCGCTTTGGCTTTGTCGATCTTGGCTTGGCATTCGTTGCGGTCGGAGACGGTCGCTTCGTAATCCGACTGGGAAACCGCCTTGGTTCCGACGAGTTCCTGGTATCGTTTGACTTCGTTTTCCAGTCGGGGAAGACGCGCTTGAAGCGATTCCAGTTCCGCTTTGGCACTGTCGCGCACCGCCTGATAGACTTCCGGTTCGATCTCGAAAAGGAGATCCCCTTTGGAGACGGGCGTTCCTTCTTTAAAGGCAACGCGGGAAAGGTAACCCGAAACTTGTGCTTTGATCTCGACTTCGTCGACCGCGGCGGTCTCGCCGGTGAATTCCTCGTAATCGGTTACGACTCTTTTGACCGGTTTCATAATATCGACGTCAAACGCTTTGGCTTTCGGTATTTCCGTTTCCTTCTTTTTACCGAATTTTTCAAAAAAATCGCAACCGGCAAATAGTATCGGCAGGACCAGAAAGAGCGGAATCAGGAAGGCGGGAAAAAATATTTTTTTAGCTTTCATTCGAAAATCTCCGTCGAAATTTTCAGGCAGGGAGAGATTGACGCATAATTCTAAAACATTGATATTTCTGTTGTTAAGATGATCAGTCAAGTTAATAATTATGCGATAAATAATATTCATAAATCATAATTATATCGGTTGGTTATTCAATGTCAATCATTATTTATGATTATTAAACACAAAGTTTTTTCGTTTGTTTTTCAAATCGGGATCTGTTTGGCTATTCGGCGGACGATTTTGGATCTTATCGGCGAAGATCCGTTTTTTCGTTTAAAAGAAAAAATTTACGTAAAAACAATACTAAATCGAATTTTCAGAATCATAAAATTATTCAGAAATTATGTTTTTTTGATGAAGAAAAATGATCCGAGATCAACTAAATTAGATCGTATTAAAGACAAAAATCAAGGAAGAGAAGTCAGAATTTCAATTGATTGGAAAAATTTTATAAATTTTGTTTTGAATTTTAAAAATATATAGCATAACGATATTGTTTCAGCTATGTTTTGCCGATAAAAAATAAATAATTATACAACGATAACAAATTGGAAAGTTTTTATAATTATTTGTAAAAATATTAATAAATAGTATTTGCATTAACGAATAAATTGTGTTATAATAATTTTTCCAATGGTTGGGGACGGCCAGAGGGCTTGTATTTTTATGTTTGTATTTTACTTTTTGTCAGATTGTCAATAAATAAAAATCATGTCTTGATACTTTTTATTGTACTTGTTTTAAAGCTTGTAACTTGAAAACAGTAATGTAATATCAAAACATGTTTGGAGAAAAATTTTTTATTAATAATTACGAATAGATTTACTGTTTTTACTCTATTCAATTTTAGTTTTTTCACATTAAACGGAGAATAATGATGAAAACTTTTTTTAGGGATTCTTTTTTATTAAAAAGATGCAGACAGTTTGGTTTTACCCTGGTGGAACTGCTGGTCGTGATTGCGATCATCGGCATTTTAATCGGACTGCTGCTGCCGGCGGTTCAGGCGGCGCGGGAGGCGGCCCGGCGTATGCAGTGTACGAACAATTTAAAGCAGATCGGAATCGGTATTCATAATTACGTTGATTCCAATCAAAGTCTTCCGATTTGGGGAACGCAAAGTTCCGGTAAGAACGCTTCTAAAACAGCCTATTATACATACCCTCGAATTCACTCAATCGCGGCGGTCTGTTTTTATATGGAAAATGCTTCCGCGGGTCAGCAGATCATTGATCTGCCGGTCACTTCGGTTGGCGCTTACGTCGACTATCCGGCAACAACGCAGATCGTACCCAGCCTGGTTTGTCCAAGCGATGCGACCGTGAGCGACGCTTACGATGCCAAGAAGACGTCCCCGGTTTCTCACTTAGGTGTTTTGGCTTACCGAAATTATTGCTGGTGTACTGGTGACTGGCCGGAAGCGAGCTACTATAATTATATTAATACAACGACCAAAGAGCCTTATATGGATGATTTGCGCAAGTATAATGATAATCAGCGAACGGCGATTCCCTGCTATTGGCCCTCCCGTGATTTGGCCTATGTCATTGATGGAACAAGCAATACGGTTTTAGCGGGCGAAGTCACCCGGGGAACGACTGTTAATTCCACTGACTCTGCCATTCGGGATATTCGTAAATCGGTTTATAAAACAGATTCCATTCCCTCGGGAAGAGATGCCAATTTGACCAGTGTCAGTCCATCTATCTGTATCGCGGCAACTCGTGACGCGGCAAATACTTATCTTTTTGTCTCCGGCAAAACAGATTCCCGAAAAGGGGGAACCCGATGCTGGGACGCCAATGCGACTTACGCGGTTTTTCAAACGATGTCGCCCCCGAATTCACCAAGCTGTTCCTCCAGTGTGGAAAACAGAGGTATTTTTGCGGCTTCCAGTTATCATAGCGGCGGGGCCAATGTTGTTAATTACGATGGATCTGTCCGGTTTGTTTCCGAAACGATTGATTGCGGAACGACCGGTGCCGCGCCGGTCAGTTCCGGACCTTCTCCTTACGGTATTTGGGGGGCGATGGGGTCTGTTAACGGCGGCGAAACCAAGTCGTTATAATTTAATAATGTTCGATTGATAAAAATTTGACAGGATCTCTTGAACAATGAAAAGAGATAGGGATTTTCAGTTATACCGATTCTATCATGAATTTTCCGTTATAATATCAAAAGAACCGCCGGTTCAAGCAGTCAATCGGTGGAGATGACGGAAAATTTAAAATAAAAGCAGTATCCAACCGCCTTTAAAGGACGTTGTAAGGAACGAAAATGTTTTTTATAACGTCCTTCTTTTTTGTTTTTTACAGGTCCAAACTATCAAAACATAATAAAATACCCGTTTTTTCAACGTTAAGATGGATTATTCACCCGGATATTTAAAAAAATGATAAAATTTTCTATAATTTTGGCAAAATTTTGAAAAAGTCTATAATAAATTCAAGGAATATATGTTACAATTACAGAAGTGAAAACAAAATTGTGGCGACGATTTTTATAAAAATTATTTTTCGTCACTGATTGTTTTAATTGCAAAATTGTTTGATCACCGCAGGGCTGTTTGTATTTAGAAGTGTTGATTATTTAAAAAAGAGGACGAGCATGAAAGTAAATTTAAGGAGAGTCTTATCATTTCGGAAAGGAAAGTTTGGCTTTACCTTGGTTGAGCTGCTGGTCGTGATTGCGATCATTGGAATTTTAATCGGACTGCTGCTGCCGGCGGGTTCAGGCGGCGCGGGAGGCGGCCCGGCGTATGCAGTGTACGAACAATTTAAAGCAGATCGGAATCGGTATTCATAATTATGTCGATTCAAACCGCAGTCTTCCGATTTGGGGAACGCAAAGTTCCGGTAAGAACGCTTCTAAAACAGTCTATTATAAATATCCGCGAATTCATTCAATCGCGGCGGTCTGTTTTTATATGGAAAACGCTTCCGCGGCGCAGCAGATCATTGATCTGCCGGTCACTTCAGTTGGCGCTTACGCCGACTATCCGGCAACAACGCAGATCATTCCCAGTTTGGTTTGTCCAAGCGATGCG
The DNA here is from genome assembly GCA_964652875.1 of uncultured Planctomycetaceae bacterium. Lineage (GTDB taxonomy): Bacteria > Planctomycetota > Planctomycetia > Pirellulales > Thermoguttaceae > JAUNBG01. The sequence goes on along the minus strand of CAZZEF010000260.1, from coordinate 64 downwards.
ACCGTGAGTGAAGCTTACGATGCCAAAAGTACGAACCCGGTTTCTCATGCGGGTGTTTTGGCTT
>CAZZEF010000259.1:2018-6421 GCA_964652875.1 uncultured Planctomycetaceae bacterium | reverse complement strand
AGCGCGGCAGCGATATGTTCGACAAGCGACCAACGGAAGCGGATATTCGGTTCAGTGCGGCAAAGATAAGTTCGACAAGCGACCAACGGGAGCGGGAATTCGGTTCAGCGCGGCAACGATAAGTTCGACAAGCGACTAACGGAAGCGGGAATTCGGTTCAGCGCGGCAGCGATATGTTCGACAAGCGACCAACGGAAGCGGATATTCGGTTCAGCGCGGCAGCGATATGTTCGACAAGCGACCAACGGGAGCGGGAATTCGGTTCAGCGCGGCAGCGCTTACCGGGATGCAACGCCCTTGCGTTGCCGCTTACCGGGATGCGACGCCCTTGCGTTGCCAGTCTTGCCTGTCAAAAAACTGGCGAACTCTTTTATTAATAAGTTCGCCGGTATTAGTCATTATTTACATTAGAGCGATTCCGTTTCGCCGCCGGCCCGGGACCCCATGGCGCCCCAAACACCAAAATAGGAAGCCCCATTAAAAGGTTGAGAGGACGTTGTCAAACTCGAATAGGATTTACCGGAAGAAAGCGCGTTGATTGTTTCGGAAACGAACCGAACGCTTCCATCGCATAAAACGACATTAGCACCACCGGAATGAAAGCTCGTTGCGGATACGGTATGCATACCGGCCGCGCCCCAATCGTTGGCACCAGAACAATACGGAGAATTCGGCGGGGCACAGGTAGTAAAAGTCATATTATTGGCAACATTATCGATAAAACGCACCCCAACCGAATGCGCAACGCCGCCGTAAACCTGACCGGCCGTAACATGCCGATCCGTATTGAGTTCGCCAGTTAATTCACCGTTAACAACAGTCGCCAAACAAGTTGATATATTGGAATTAGCGGTAATGGCCACTCCGCCTTTCACATTTTTATTGCCGGAGGCGGTAACGCATTCACCGAACGCGATTGTATTGGACGTTCCGTCAATAATGGCGGCAAGATCGAAATTACCTTTAACGCAGGGATCTTCCGTCAGAATCTGAGAGGTGCTACCACTGTTTCGTCTGCTTTTTCCTATTCCCCGGGTACTTTCGGCATCCCATTGATTGGCACTTGAATTTCTATCGCCTAGAGAGATATGATAACTCAATCGCGGACAGCTGTTGGTATCGCCCCGTTCCGACCATACCCGAGGATCAGACGGACACCAATAGAACGGCGTCATGACTCCCGCCCCCACTCCACCGCAACTGTAAGAGTTGTTTCCTTCAAGAGCCTTTTGAGAAATCGTTTCGTAAAGCTGAACTTGTTCAAGGAACGGAAGAAGATCGGTCGGAAAGGATCCCCAACGATTCCCCCAGCCATCCGCGTTTTCGGCTTTTTTACATTTAATCATGGCCTGAACAATAATTGTACTCCAGCCGGAAGAAACAATTTCATGTTTCGCGTCATGAAAATCATGAAACGCGATTCCCATTTGTTTTAAATTGTTAGTGCATTGCATACGCCGGGCCGCTTCCCGGGCCGCCTGAACCGCCGGCAAGAGCAGTCCGATTAAAATTCCAATGATCGCAATAACGACCAAAAGCTCTACCAAGGTAAACGCTTTCTTTTTGAAGTATTTTTCCATTAACTTCTTTAAAAGTGACTTTTTCATAATACACCTCTTGAAGAATACGTTGAATAAAAATTTATTTAAAAACAAAGGACGTTTTTTATCAAATCAGTATCTAAACTTTAATAATATCATAGGCGTCATTAAATTACAATCATAAAAAGCTTAACTAACAATAAAAAAGCAAAATAGTTTTTATTTTATTTAAATTACAATATTATATATTTTACACTACAATAAATTTTATTACAAAAAACATTCATAATTCAAAATGGCAAGACATTGCCAACCCTCCGAATCTTAATCACCAAATACTTTTGATTCGTTTCTTATTGGTCCAGCAGTGATTCGACCATTTTCCAATCGGAATTTTTACGCAGTTCACCGGCGGCTCCATCGGATCGAAGAACATAAATACCGTTGTAAATTCCCGCTTCTTTCTGCCATTGAACGGTCTCTTTGACCAGATATTCCGCGTCCGGTTTCATCCAACAGACGGAAGTATCTTCCCGCATCGTCAAAACGTATTTTGTGTTTTTCGGATCGGGAACGGAACCTTTTCCGGATCGGTTGAACAAGCCGTTTTCGGAAAGAATAACCGCAAATTGGGCCAAAATTCCTTCATGATGAAACTGACAGTTATGCGGACTGTCCCAAGGTTCATTCAGACGAATTTTTCGATAAAGATCTTCCTGACCGAGGTAAGGAAGGAGCAGAACACGCCAATTATGAAGAGGAACACCATTCGCATCGACGGAAAAAGCGGGAGGCCAGGATCCATGATCCATACGGTAAAGTTCCAGCGCGATCCAAATTTCCATCATTGACCGAAGATCAGAGATGTGTTCGAGTCGTTCGCAGATGATCTTTTGATTCGGGGAAAGAAGCCCGATAAAATATCGGGCCAGCCATTTCGATCGGCCGGAGCGAGTCAAAAAATCCAAACCCGGGGAATCATAAACGAGATGTTCCAAAGGAAAGGAAGAGGGATTTTTCGCGTATTGGTCAAACTGAGTATTGTATTCTTTCAAGACGATATTCCAATCGTAACCGGGAAACAAAAAAAGAGTACTGCCGAATTTTTTATCCAAATAACGGGTATCTCCCCGGGCAAGACGGCAGATGAAATCCAGACAAATGATCCGTTCCATTTCAAGACTTCTTCGCCAGTCGAGTCGGGGACGGTTTTCGAAGAGATCCGTTTTAAGTGTCAAAAGGAGATCCCGATCGGGCTGAATATTCGGGTTGCTGCCGAACGGAATACTGAACGCGATCTGTTCTTCCGCGGCGCCAACCAGGAATTCGACCAAACAGGCCTTGTCCTGTTTTTCAAGCGCGGCGGCCATCTTTCGAATTGTTTTGAAATCGGACGCGGCTTTCTTGAAATCGCCGCGGCGGATCAGCCAATTGGCGCGGAGAGAATAGGCCCGGCATAATGACCGCATTCGGGGAAGATCCGGAAGAAGCATCGTTATGAGCGGCTGATCGTTTTCCTGATCCCCTTCGAACATTTTATTATAAGGATAACGAATTATTTTTCGATCAATCATCTTGGCGATATGATCAAGAGCAGGACTGTTTTTTTCGACCCAGTGATCCGTAAACTTTTCTTCATGCTGAATAAATTTACCGAAACCGCCGGTCCCGAAACGGGGCCGGTTCTTCGCCGCGAGATCATCGACAACTTCTTTTGAAAAATTGGGATTCTTTTCCTTGAACAGCCGCGCATGCGCTTCCTGAAACGGTTCAAAAGCAAACAGTGGCTTGACAGGTTGTTCAACGTTCAGTTCCGAACAGAGAAAACTGATCCTTTTTTGAGTTGCTTCCTCCGACGGTGCGGTTTGATAATCGGATCCGGGTCCAATCGCGCGCAAAATGTCCCGCGCGCCGTTTTGATCCGTTTGCATTTCCCGCGGATACTGACGGCGAAGCCAGTTAAAATAATCGACCGATCCGCTTTCCGTTAACGGTTCCGTCAAGACGGTCGTCTCTTTCGAAACAGTCACCGGGACACTTCTTGTAAAGATCCAAAGAAAAACCGCCGTCACAACAGACAAAATCGCCACCGTAATCAGAAATGTCTTTTTAATCAGTCTGAAAATTCTTGATCCCGATTTTTTCGCGGGTAAATCGTTTAAGGGAGAATCGTTCGCGGATGTATTTTCAGAGGTCGAATCAATCAGATCCGTTTCTTTCAAGATTTTTTCAGTCAAAACAACCGGTTTCGAATCAGCGGCAGGATCTCTTTTTTCATTGAATTCTGACATAACACTCCTTTCGAAACATCTTTGTATACAGAGGCCAAAAATTTTCCGCGTTGTTTCTGTTGATTCTCAAAAAACGAGATCCACTTCACCGATCCGTCGGAAATTTTCTGACGAACACGACGCGACCGCCTGTCCGGCCAATGGCTGACCTCAACGGCACCGCTAATTCCATCATTGCAGTGAACACGAAACAATTACGACTCGGCAAGTTTATTTTTAACCGCATTAATTGAACCGGACAAAACGGCGGCGAACATTTCGACATCGGAACAAAGCGTTATAAAGCGCATTCCGAACGGGGCCAATTCGGCAATGATCTTCGGATCGGTAAGATTTCCTCCGCCGGTTATTCCGCGGGCGGCCGCCGTTTTGAGTATTCGTTCCTGCGCGGTTCGAAGTTCGCTTCCTTGAACCAGTGTATTCGGAACATTCAGCGAGATCGAAAGATCTGCATTTCCAATAAAGACGACATCGATTCCGTCAACAGCAAGAATTTCATCCAAATTCTCCATTCCGGTCCGGCTTTCGATCTGAACGGCCAAAAGTTTTTCATTATTGGCCTGCGGACAAA
>CAZZEF010000259.1:0-2008 GCA_964652875.1 uncultured Planctomycetaceae bacterium | reverse complement strand
AAGTTCCATGAAATCGACATTAATAAAATCGGTATGAGGACGACAGGTCGCTATTCCTCTTTTTCCGCGCGGCGCGTAAGACATCCATTGAACGCACTCTTGAGCCTGCCGCGCTGTTTCGACATTGGGGACCATAATACCGGCGGCCCCCAAATCCATCGGGATCTGAAAATATTCTTTTCGAATCGACGGCACTCGAACGATCGGAGCGCAACGTGATTTCATAAAACACGGGATCATGTTCGACAGTTCCGACATTGTGTAAGTGCAATGCTCCATGTCGAAAATGCAGAAATCATACCCGGCATTATCCAGAAAAACGGAAAAATAATTCGTTCGAAACTCTTCCAAAAAGATCCCGAAAAGAGTCTCGCCTGATCGAAGACGGGTCTTTAAACGATTGGTGTACTCGATCTCCATTGACACATCTTTCTAAATATATTCTGACAAGCGGATTCCCGCTTCTTCTTTGTCCGGCTCGCAGTTTGTCTCTTCGCGCCGGTTATTTCCGATTCATTGCCGGGACCGTCCCGAACAGGTTATCCTATTATACTGCCATTATTTTAAATTTCTGTCATCTCCGCCGATTGACGGCGTGAATCGGCTGTCCTTTTGACGTTATAACGGAAAATTCATGAGGGAATCGGTATACTTGAACTTTTTCTTTTGTCTCTCTCCCGGAAAACAAGCTCTTTATTTTTATTTTATCAGTCTGAAAGCGAAATGTCAATTATTCTATTCAATAGATCATTTTCGCGTCTTTGGATCTTTTCCGCGGATCCGTTTTGTCTGATCGTCTGACCCCGCAATGGATCCGGCCAAAAAACGGATCCCGGCCAAAAACGGATCCCGGCCAAAAACAGATCCCGGCCAAAAACAGATCCCGGCCAAAAACAGATCCCGGCCAAAAACAGATCCGGCCAAAAAACGGATCCCGGCCATAAAACAGATCCGGTCAATAATCGGATCAATGATCCAGCGGACGGATGATCATGTTGTCGATCAGTCGGGTTTTACCGATACGGACAGCCAAAAGAATAACGACATTTCCGGCAATTCGATCCAATTCGATCAGGGAGAGCGGATTGGCAACGGCGATATAATCAATATGCGAATCAGGAACGGCTTCGATCATTTCCGTCAATTCTTTTTTCAAGTCATCCGCGTCCCGGGTTCCCGCATGAATGAGATCTTCCGCCCGCAGCAGCGCTTTATGAAGAACAAGAGCGTTTCGACGTTCTTCCGGAGAAAGATATTGATTCCGGCTACTCAACGCCAGTCCGTCTTTTTCCCGGACAATTGGACAGGGAACGATCTCGACAGGAATATTGAGGTCACGAACCATTTTACTGATCACCGCCACTTGCTGATAATCTTTCTGACCGAAATAGGCGCGATCCGGCAGAGCGGCCATAAAGAGTTTCAAAACAACAGTCGTCACGCCGTCAAAATGCGTCGGTCGAAAAGCCCCTTCCAGCATTTCGGTCACCTGCCCGACATGAACACCGGCCTCGTATCCCGCGGGATACATATCCGAAGCCGACGGAACGAAAGCAATATCCGCCCCCACTTGAGTCAGCGAGTCAAGATCCCGTTCCAGCATACGCGGGTATTTTTCAAAATCTTCATTCGGTCCAAACTGCTTCGGGTTCACAAAAATTGAGACAACCGTTACGTCATTCTCTTCCTTTGAAGCCAGAACGAGACTCAAATGGCCGAAATGGAGCGCTCCCATTCTTTCCTTCCCGTTTCAGTTCAGCCATTCTGCGCTGAAGTTCCAATGGGTCATGAATGACTTCCGGGGCTTTTTTCTCAACCATCGATCTTAATCTCCTTTACCGATTTTCATGTCAATAACCAATAAACACGTCATGCCGCAAAAAACAAATCCGTCCAAATACTGATTCCTTCCAGTTTTTCCGTTTCTCTGCTGAACACTTTCAGATTTCCAACGATCATCGGGCAAAAAGACGGAAAGATCTTTCAGTTTACAATATAAATATTATAA
>CAZZEF010000258.1:0-6427 GCA_964652875.1 uncultured Planctomycetaceae bacterium | reverse complement strand
CGGAAAATTTAAAATAAAAACAGTATAAAAAGTCAATCGGTAAAGACATCAAAAATTATAATAGGTAATATTTGCAGTAATAAGAGATCAAAAAGGAAGAAAAAAGAGGCGGATGGATGATTAGAAATCGAAGCGCGGAACTGTTTTCGAGAGCCTGTGAACTGATGCCGGGGGGAGTGAACAGTCCAGCCCGGGCGTTTGGCGGGGTCGGCGGATCTCCAATTGTGATCGACCGCGCGCAGGGGCCGTTTCTTTATGATGTCGATGGCAACCGGTACATTGATTATGTTCTTTCCTGGGGACCGATGATTTTGGGACATGCTCATCCGGAAGTCAATGCGGCCTTGCAAAAAGCGGTACTTCGGGGAACGAGTTTCGGAGCTCCGACGGAAGCGGAAAATACTCTTGCCGAGCTGGTGATCGATCTTGTTCCTTCGATCGAGAAAGTCCGACTGGTCAATTCGGGAACGGAAGCGACGATGAGCGCGGTTCGTCTGGCGCGCGGCTATACAGGCAGGGACAAGATCATAAAATTCATCGGCAACTATCATGGTCATGTTGACAGTCTTTTGGTAGCGGCGGGCAGCGCGGCAGCAACGTTCGGCATTCCGAATTCGCCCGGTGTTACGTGCGCAACAGCGGCCGATACAATTCTGCTTCCTTATAACGATCCGAACGCGGTTGAGACGGCCTTTAAAAATTACGGATCTGAAATCGGCGGCGTTATTGTTGAGCCGGTTGCGGGTAATATGGGCTGCGTACCCGGGACCAGGGAGTTTTTGAGCGCGCTTCGGTACTGGACGGAAAAATGCGGATCAGTTTTGATCTTTGACGAAGTAATGAGCGGTTTTCGTGTCGCCGCGGGGGGAGCGCAGGAAAAATTCGGTATTATTCCCGATGTAACGACCCTTGGAAAGATCATTGGGGGCGGACTTCCGGTCGGCGCTTACGGCGGACGGAGCGAGATCATGAACGCGGTTATTCCGGTTGGAAAAGTCTTTCAGGCGGGAACGCTCAGCGGCAATCCGCTGGCTACTGCCGCCGGAATTGCGACGCTTGCGAAAATTCGTGCCGAAGGCCCTGAATTTTATGTTCAGATCCAGCGGAAAACGAAAAAAATTGTTGACGGTTTTACCAAGGCCGCTCAAAGATCGGGTATTAAATTTCGAGCGCAGTCTTGCGGGGGGATGTTCACCTTTTTCTTTCCCGGAAAAGAGGACGAAAAAATCGTCGATTGGAACAGCTCGGCCCGTTGCGACACGAAATTGTTCGCCCGATATTTTTGGAAAATGCTTGATCGGGGGATCTATTTCCCTTGCAGTCAGTTTGAATCGGCGTTCATGTCCTCCGCGCATACTGATGAACTGTTGGATCAAACGATTGACGCCGCCGGTGATGTATTTGAAGAAATTGTCAAAGAATCCGCTTGATTTGCCGTTCAGGAAAAATTTTGATTTATCGCTGATGTAAGACAAACACAGGCTTGAATCAGACGGTTGAATCGGTCAATGACAGATCGGAATTGATTTGGAAGGAGTACCTGAACGACATGTTTATCGTGATTGACGGAGGAGACGGCTGCGGCAAGACGACCCAAATCGGCTTGCTGAAAGACCGTTTGGAACAGGCCGGAGAAACCGTTCGTCTGTTTCGGGAGCCGGGAAGTACCCGATTGGGGGAATCGATTCGGGGGCTTCTTTTGAACAGCGAGGACATCGCGATTTGTCCCCGAAGCGAACTGTTTCTGTTTATGGCGGCGCGGACGGAACTTTTAACAGAGCATATTCGACCGGCGCTCGAACGGGGCGAGATCGTTCTTGCGGACCGTTTTCTTCTTTCGACTATTGTGTATCAGGGATACGCGGGCGATGTTCCGGTCGAAGAGATCTGGCGGGTCGGGCAGATCGCGGTCGGAGCCTGTTATCCGGATCTGACAATAGTTTTGGATCTGGATCCGGAACAGGCGGCGGATCGGATCAAGCGTCCGCTCGACCGGATGGAGAAGAAGGGACGGGCTTTTCATGAGAAAGTCCGGGAAGGTTTTTTAAAGGCCGTTCAGGAGGCGAACCGTTATTTTTCCGGTCAGGGTATTGTTCTTGACGCTGCGGAGGATCGCCGCGTGATCGCCGATCGGATCGAAAGTCTTGTAAAGGAGCTGTTGTGAAATACGAAAATGTTTGTCTGGAGGCGTTTGCCTGCACTTTGCCGGAAGAAGTGGTAACGACGGAGGATTTGGAAAACCGCCTTTCCCCTTTGTATGAACGTCTTCGTCTTCCTTACGGACGGCTTGAGCTGATGACCGGGATCAAAGAACGCCGGATTTGGGGGGCAGGAACGTTGCCGGGGGACCAAAGTGTTCGAACGGCGGATGATCTGATCGAAATGACGGGTATTGCGCGGGATAAAATCGGCGCGCTGATTCACGCGTCCGTCTGCCGGGATTATCAGGAGCCGGCTACTTCCTGTTCCGTTCATCATCGGCTCGGATTATGTCAGGAGGCAAGTGTTTTCGATGTTTCCAACGCCTGTCTCGGATTACTGACGGGCATTACCCAAATCGCCAATATGATCGAACTTGGACAGATCGAGGCTGGAATTGTCGCCGGAACCGAAAACAGCAGGCCACTAATGGAAACGACTATTGCGCAGCTGAACGCGGACCGGTCACTGGACCGCAAGAGCGTCAAAGAAGTGTTTGCGTCGCTGACGATCGGGTCCGGCAGCGCGGCCGTTCTTTTGACCAGCAGAAAATTGAGCAGGACGGGTAATCGTCTTCTCGGCGGCGTTGTTCAGGCGAATACGGCCCAATGTCATTTATGCCGGAGTGAACTTGACGTTTCCGCCGGCGGGCGGGGCGAAGGCCAGTTCATGAGAACCGATTCCGAAACCTTGCTGCATGAAGGCGTTGCCGCCGCTAAAAAAGCGTTCGTCCGTTTTCAAAACGAACTCGGAATTTCAACGGACGAATTGGACGTCCTTTTTTGCCATCAGGTCGGCAAAGCGCATAAACTTCTTTTGCAGGAACAGCTCGGTTTACAGAATAAAAGAAATTTCGTAACCCTCCCTTATTTGGGTAATACCGGAAGCGTTGCGCTGCCGACCGCCGCCGCGTTGGGAACCGCCGCCGGTTATGTTCGGCCGGGCGAAAAAATCGGACTGTTCGGAATCGGATCCGGCATCAATGTTATTCTGCTGGCCGTCGACTGGCAGACGAATTCCGCTTCCAAATTTTCGCCTGAAATTCTCGAACGATTTCTGGCTTTGAATCGGGAGAATGCTTGACGGCAATCGAAATTGACAAATAATTTTTATTGCCGCAACAGGGTATTCGAATTGTCGCCAAGAAAATGCGGACTTAATAAAACGATAAATTTGAGAGCGCCGAAAAACGAGTCGAAGTTGAAAAAACAAAACGATTGCTTGTAACAAAAAAGATCAACTTGTTGCGGCAATAAGAAAAATGTATTGCGGGAGATAACCGGCGGATCTTTGGGATTCGCGATTGGCGGTAAACGCCGGAATTGCGTTAAACGGATAAAATTATGACAAAGATATTGACTATTGAATCGACTTGCGACGAAACCGCGGCGGCGGTTATTGATGAAGATCTGAATGTTTTAGGGGCTGTTGTCGCTTCTCAAATAAAAATACATGAGAAATACGGAGGGGTTGTTCCAGAAATTGCTTCCCGGGCGCATTTGGAACGGATCCTTCCGGTGATTGCGGAAACATTGGAGCAGGCCGACTGTTCGCTCAACGAGATCGACGCGGTTTCGGTTGCCAACGCGCCGGGACTGGCGGGATCTCTGCTTGTTGGTCTTTCCGCCGCGAAAGCGCTTTGTCTGGCCGCGAAAAAACCGCTGATTGCCGTCAATCATCTTCAAGCGCATGTTTACGCCTGTAAGGTCGCCTTCAAAGAGGATCCTTTTCCCTGTGTCGGTTTGATCGTCAGTGGCGGACATACCAATTTATACCGATGCTCCGGTCCGATCGATTTTACCCCGATGGGAACAACGATCGATGACGCGGCGGGCGAAGCGTTCGATAAAGCGGCCGCGATGCTCGGTCTTCCTTATCCGGGCGGACCGGCCATTCAAAAAGCGGCGGCAGACGGTGATCCGAAAGCTTATGCTTTTCCCCGTCCGCTGCTGAACGAATCGGATCGTATGCAGTTCAGCTTTAGCGGACTTAAAACGGCTCTTCGGTACACAATCGCGGGAACCGGAAAAGTCGACTGCTCCGCCGTTAAGTTAACGCAAAAACAGATCTCCGATCTGGCCGCGTCTTTTCAGGAAGCGGTTGTCGATTGTCTGGTTGGAAAAGCGGTTCAGGCACTCCGCTTAACCGGAATGAAAAGGATCTGTATCGGCGGCGGCGTCGGCGCAAATGCCCGTTTTCGCGAAAAAATTGAAGACGCTTCCAAACGTTATCATTTCAAACTTTTTATTGCGCCGCTAAAGCTTTGCACTGATAACGCCGTTATGGGCGGAATCGCTCTTGAACGCTATAAGGCAGGTCTGTTCGAATCGCTTGATCTCGATATTTCCGCCGGATTGGTTCGCGATCCCCAATAAATTTATTATACTGCTTTTATTTTAAATTTTTCGTCCTCTCCGCCGATTGACTGCGTGTATCGGCTGTTCTTTTGACTTTATAACGGAAAATTCATCAAGGAATCGGTATATTTTCCTTCGTGTCGCCGCAAGAGATAAAATTTTAAGCAGCCCCCTAAGCCGGGAGTGATAATTTATTATTTTTCTCCGCGTTGTCGCAAGAGGAGTATTTTGGATCTCGTGAGAGAGCGGGAGTTATACCCGGCGCGGAGAAGATAAAAAGAGATAACCGCGAAAAACACGAAACAGGAGGATAGCCCTGTTTACGGGCTTCAATTGTTTATTTTTTGCTTCACGGCCCGCTTTAAGACAATGATTGTTATCGAATATACGGCTTTATCATTACCCGTTATTCCTCCGAGACCTTCTAGGGATTCTTGTTTTTTCCTGAATGAAAGGTCCATAATTCCAATATTTTTTTGAAGTTTTATCGGCCAATTTTTTGTTTTTAGAACGGACTCTTGGTATTGAAGGACGCGAAAGAAAGGTGCAGGGATCGATCAGATTGAATTGAGCGGGGCATGTCAGATCCTGCCGTTCCATTCCGCGAAAAATTCTTTTAAAAATTCTTGCATAAAACGGTGCCGCTCCTGCGCCAAATGACGCCCGGTTTCTGTATTCATCAAATCTTTCAAAAGAAGAAGTTTTTCATAAAAATGATCAATCGATCCGGCGCAAGGGACCTGGCCCCCGGTAAGCGCTTCCGCACTCAAAGCAGGATCTTGTTTTCGCTGGTCACTTGCCGTTTGTGAAAATGGGATCGAAAAATCAATCGAGTATTTTTGCGGCGCGGAAACCGGAATATAAATCGGTCGGTGCCGACTTCCTCCAAACGCAAAGGCCCGGGCGATTCCAATTGCGCCCATCGCGTCCAGCCGATCGGCGTCCTGAACGATCCTTCCTTCCGGAGTATCCGGAATTTCGGAGCCGCTTCCCTTGAATGATATTCGCAAAATGTCATGGCAGATCCGGTCGATCTTTTCGGAAGGATAATTATGACCGGTTAAAAATTGACGGGCGGCTTCTGATTGACCAACGGATCCGCCGAACAGTTTAACATCATCAACATCATGAAGAAGAGCGGTCAGTTGAAGAAGTTCCAAATCGGCCGGTTCCGAGGCTGCGATTCGCAATGCCGTTTGACGGACCCTCATCGTATGATAAAAATCGTGTCCGCTTGAATCGTTCTTGAATCGTTCTTTGGCGAATTCAATGGCTTGATCGATAATGTCGTTCATTTGTTTGATTCAGTTGAGTTGATCTTGATTTGTCATTGGAGCAGGGACATGCCGGAGTTGATCTTGTTTTTCAGATCCAAAAGTCAGAAAAACAGATTTTTCGCGATTCAGTCGGCGAAAAATAAACAGGCAGACGATATCAATTACATTATATCGCAAAGATGTTAAAACAAAACCGACCGATGATTTTGCGGGGACTAGGCGCATTGGCCGGTAATGATACAATGAACTTGTTTTATCGTCAGACCGGATAACCGGATCTGCGGGGATAGAACAGATCCGGGAAATTTTGGACAAACGGAGTTGCGTCCCAAGCGGTCTTTATGAAAAAACAAAATGAAATAGACATGAGTGAAGGAGCGCTGCTTCCGAAGCTGACGCTTTTTATCATTCCCCTGATGCTGTCGAATGTTCTTCAAATAGCGTTCAACACGGCGGACTTGGTCGTTGTCGGTCGTTATCTGGGGAAGAACGCGCTGGCGGCGGTCGGTTCGAATCATGCGCTGGTAACGCTGCTTGTCTGTGTTCTTGCCGGACTGACAACGGGAACGAATGTTCTTGTTGCCCGTTGTTTCG
>CAZZEF010000257.1:5261-6429 GCA_964652875.1 uncultured Planctomycetaceae bacterium | reverse complement strand
CGGCGGAAAATGCCGTTACTGTAAAGATCCGATCAGTTTCCGTTACCCAACCGTTGAAACTGTCTGCTGTCTGGCTGCCGGATCGTTCGCCGGTCTGATCCTTTTACTCGGCTGGACCGGACCAGATCATTCCCTGATTTACTGGAATGAATTTGAAGAATTTTTCAAACAAGTGAATAAGACCTGGCTTGGTCAGGATTATCTGACTTTTCCGAACGGACTTTTTGCTCTTTTACTCAAAAAAGGTTCAACACTTGCCGCTCTTTGGTCGGGAATGTTCATGCTCGAACTCGCCTGCGGTCTGATCCGTTATGACGGACATAAAATTCCAAAATCACTGTTCGTTTTTCTCTCGGTCTATTTTCTGCTGTCACTGATTTTTATCGGAGGAATAACTCATTTCAACGGTTTGACCGCCGCCGAAATCATCAAAAAAATCGGGTATATGCTGATATTTTTGACCGTCATTTCTTTCGGGCCGCCGCTCGTCCTTTTGAAATCAACAGGAGAACGGATCTTTTTATTCGCGTTACTGATCCCGTTTCTTCCAATGGCCGCTTTGATGATCTTGTATTGTTCAATCGGAGCCGTTCAGTTCATTTTTCATCATAAGAAAAACCGTTTGATCGAATCGACCGGGCTATTGATCTGCTCCGCTCTCCCGGTTCTGATCCTGATCTCCTCTTTCTTTCCCCGACTCTTTTTCTTTTAACGGAAAAGTTATCCGCCGCGGGAACAGCAATAGTCAGTTTCGGCGGCGGATAAAGAAGTTGACATTCAAAATACTGATGATCAAAGAAGCTGGTGATCAAAAATATCTTATTTAACTGTTTTTATACTGTTCTTATTTTAAAATTTCCGTCATTTCCGCCGATTGATGATCTGTATCGGCTGTTCTTTTAACGTTATATCGGAAAATTCATTATGAAACCGTTTTATTAAAAAATACAAACGTTAAAATTTCGACAACTCCAACACTGTTAATATATCAAATAAAAAAGCCGGAATCATTAACGCATCCGGCTTTTTATTGACTCATAGTTTATCGTCAACGGCTTCCGCCCATTGGTCAGCCGTTAAACCGGCAGACCCAAAAACGTTTCCCGCTTTATTGTTCTTCAAAGAAATTTATTTTTACTCTTCGATAGTGACCTTGATCATTTTAGTG
>CAZZEF010000257.1:0-5161 GCA_964652875.1 uncultured Planctomycetaceae bacterium | reverse complement strand
CCTGTTTCAGGATATCGACAACATCCTGACCTTCGGTAACATGACCAAAAATCGTTTCCCGCTTTATCGTTCTTCAAAGAAATTTATTTTTACTCTTCGATAGTGACCTTGATCATTTTAGTGCCCTGTTTCAGGATATCGACAACATCCTGACCTTCGGTAACATGACCAAAAATCGTATGATGATTGTCCAGCCAGGGACAAGGAACATGAGTAATGAAGAATTGCGAACCGTTGGTGTTCGGTCCGGCATTAGCCATTGCCAAAACGCCGGGCCCGTCAAAACGGAGCGACGGATGAAACTCGTCTTCAAAAGAATAGCCGGGTCCGCCGGTTCCGGTTCCGAGCGGGCAGCCGCCCTGAATCATGAAATCGGCAATAACCCGATGAAAGTTCAATCCGTCATAAAAACCGGATTTCGCCAGTTTGACAAAATTTTCGACCGTCTTCGGCGCTTTGTCGTCATAAAGATCCAGTTTGATCGTTCCTGCTTCGGTAAGAATCGTCGCTTTTTTCATAATAATTATTTCTTTCTCTTTCTAATACTGATAAATTTAATTTTCAATCCGTTTTTTATCTCAACTTTTGTATCGGTTTCGATTGAGTTTTCCGCCGGGATCTTCAAAATTTTTTCGAGGACAAAAACCGTCGAAAAACAGAAAGCGGGGGAAAAGACAGAAAATACGTTTTCTGTCCGCCGATAGACCGGTTCCATTATAAATTTTCCGTTCTATACCGATTCATCATGAATTTTCCGTTATAACGTCAAAAGAACAGCCGCTTCACGCTGTCAATCGGCGGAGATGACGGAAAATTTAAAATAAAAGCAGTATAAAGTTTAAAGAGCAGCCGATTCATGAAGTCGATCGATGAAAATCGCGGAACATTAAAATGACGGCACTCAATAAAATTTTTTAGACCGATTTTTATTTTTTCAAAACCAACATCCAAAGATCATTCAGTACACGAAGTCTGTTGTCGGAAAAGACGAAAAATTTCCAATACAGCCGGTCTCAAACTGAATTTAATTTCAGCGGTTGTGTCCAAATCCTTCGTTATGTCCGCTCCAGCCGAGTTTTTCCCGGAGTGTCCGATAAAAACTTCGTCCCGGCGTTCGGAACATATCAAAGGTAAAGGGAGCTTTTTCAATAATAACCCGGTCACCGGGGCGGACAACAGCGCAGGCTTCTCCGTCGATGACGACGCAGGCTTCCCGACTGAGTACATGCAGTTCATAAACTTTTGACGCGCTGTCGATCACCGGCCGATTACTCAATGTATGCGGATTCAAAGGAGTGATTACGACATCGTCAAGATCTTTCCGCAAAATCGGACCGCCCGCGGAAAGGGAATGAGCGGTCGATCCGATTGGCGTTGAAATAATCAAGCCGTCCCCATGAGAGACGGTCGCCGATTCATGATCGACAAACAATTCTATTTTAAGAATTTCAAACGGAGGTCCACCGCGCAATGCGACTTCATTGACCACCAGCCGTTTCATCAATTCGGAATTTCCATTTTTTTCCGGAGATAAACAGCAGGCTTTTTCCATCGGCGATTCTGTCCGGTGATCTTGTCCCCGTTTGACTACCGTACACTCCAAAAGGATCTGATTTCTTATCGATAAATTAAAAAATTCCGGACTTTCCAAAAGAGGAATCAATTCTTCCGCCGAAACGCTGGACAAGAAGCCAAGTGTCCCAAGATGAACGGCCAAAAAAGGAACTTGATGACCGCCCAGCTGATGAACCGCCCGAAGCAGCGCGCCGTCTCCTCCGAAGACAATCGCAAAATCGGCGGGAACGCCGGAAAGATCCGTTGATCCGGTAAAATCTTCTGCAACGATTTGAAATAACGACGCGATCTTCGGACGAAGCTTTTCAACTTCTTCCAAGACCCCATTTCGCCGGGCATTCCCCAATAACAGAACTTTCTGAAAGACTCCGGTCATTAAAAATTACAATCCCCAAGCTTCAGCAACCGCCGGATAAACAATTTTACCTTCAACAATATTAAGACCTTTTTGAAGCGAGGAATCATCTTCGCAGGCTTTTTTCCAGCCTTTACCGGCCAGATCAATCGCGTAAGGAAGAGTCGCGTTGGTAAGAGCCAGAGTCGACGTCTGCGCAAACGCGCCCGGGATATTCGCAACGCAACAATGAACGATTCCTTGCTCGACAAAGGTCGGATCGTCATGAGAGGTCGGACGCGAACTTTCAATGCAGCCTCCCTGATCAATCGCGACATCGACAATGACCGAACCTTCTTCCATCAGAGGAAGCATGTCTCTTGTTATCAGATGCGGAGTTCGACCGCCGGGGATTAAAACGGCGCCGATAACAAGATCCGTATTCGGAAGTTCCTTGCGGATATTGAATTCCGACGCGTATTGCGTTCGAACGTTCGCCGGAAGAATCGAGTCGAGATAACGCAGACGCTGAAGGGAAATATCGCAAAGAACGACTTCTGCGCCAACTCCCGCCGCCGAAAGAGCCGCATTGTAACCGACAACACCGCCGCCGAGAATTAAAACTTTGCCCGACTTGACGCCCGGTACTCCGGAAAGAAGAAGACCTTTTCCACCATGAGACTTCAGAAGAAAATTCATTCCAATCGGAACCGATGAACGACCGGCAACTTCCGACATCGGGATCAGCAGCGGAAGTGACCGATCTGACTTTTCAACTGTTTCGTAGGCAAGACAGACCGCGCCACTGGCTATCATGGCCAAGGTCAGTTCTTTATTGGAGGCAAAATGAAAATAAGTGAAAACAAGCTGACCTTTTTGGATCATTTTATATTCACTTTCGATCGGCTCTTTGACTTTAATGATCATTTCGGACCGGGCATAAACTTCCGCCGGATCGGCAATAATTTCCGCCCCTTCTGCTTTGTAGGCTTCGTCATCGAAACCACTTCCGATACCCGCTCCTTGCTCAATAAGTATTTTATGACCTTTTTTTACCAGTTCAAACGCGCCGGAAGGAGTCAAACCAACACGATACTCGTTATTTTTGATCTCTTTTGGAATTCCAATAATCATCTAAGCTGTCCTTTTGTCCATTTTAAGCCGTTCAATAAATTATAATAATACATTCCCTTTGAATGCTCAGTATTATATATATTTGTCAGTATTTTACCAAAATGACCATCTTTTACAATCGGGGAAGACTTTTTTTCTCATTTCCTTTGCTCTCAACCTTTTCTTTTGCTTGCGAATCCTTTTTTTGCCCGATGTAATGTTTTGTTCGCTTTCAAGATCATTTTCCGCGTTCAAATAAATTTTCAATTCTGCATAAATCTTCAGAAAAGCTCTTTTTTCTGCTGTTATATTGAAATTACATTTATATTCGGATAAAATTGTTTCATTGCATACAGATTCTGTTTTAAAGTCAATCCGGAAACAGAATCGCTTTGCCGTTTAATCATTTTTAACGTCCTCCAGTTACAAAAATTTTCAATATCTGTAAAAGAAAATTTATTTACTCTAACGGAAAACACTATAAAAAGCAGCGAAACGGATCATTTCGTTCGCGGAAAGGAAGATCGTTCATGACCAAAAAAGTATATCGTCGTGACTTCAACAAGGCGGCCGCGGCCTTTGGTTTGGCGGCACTTCAGACCGAGACGTCACAAGCAAAAATCATCGGAGCCAACGACACGATCCGATGCGCGTTTGCCGGAGTCGCCAATCGGGGACGTCAGGTAATCGACGCCTTTTTGAAAAACGACAAGATGGAAATCGCCGGTCTGGCCGATGTCGACGCCAATACCCTTAACGCTTCCGCTGAACGTTTCGCGCCAAAAGCACTGCGGGAAAAAGATTTTCGAAAATTTCTGGACAATAAAGACATAGACGCGATTGTCATTGCAACGCCGGACCACTGGCACGCATTTCAAACGATCGAATCCTGCAAGGCGGGAAAAGATGTTTACGTTGAAAAGCCGCTTGCGACTACTGTTAAAGAGGGACGCATGATGGTTCAGGCTGCCCGCAAATACAATCGTGTTGTTCAGTGCGGCATACACCGGCGAAGCGCCCCTCTTTATCGACGGGTTGTTGACGAAAATATCATCGGCAAGATCGGTCAGGTTACCGTCGCGTCAACCGGTCATGTCAGCAACATGTATCCCAACGGCATTGGAAAGGCTCAAACAACGACTCCCCCGCCTTATCTCGACTGGGACCTTTGGCTTGGTCCCCGTCAGCAGAAATATCAGGAAAATATTGCTCCTTACAAATTCCGCTGGTGGATCAGCTATTGTTCGCAGATCGCCAATCAGGGCGTTCATTTCATCGATTTATTCCGCTGGTTTCTTAAGGAAAAAGCTCCCGTTTCCGTTTGCGCGATGGGCGGAAAATTCGCGGTCGATGACGACCGGACCATTCCGGACACACTGCATGTCTGCTTCCAGTTCGCCAGCGGAAAACTTCTTAATTTCAGTCATTATGAAGCCAACGGCAATCCGATTATGGCTACAGACGCCAATTACCGGCCGCTGGGATACATCGAATTTCGGGGAACTCAAGGTACGCTTTATATTAATGATCGACACTGCCTGATCAAATCGGAAAAACCGGGACAATTTCAAGCAAAAGGTCCTCGCGCCGCCGAAGAGGAGTTTTTACCCGAGGACGGAAAACAGGGAAATGTCAACGAAACGGCTCTTCATGCCGGTAATTTCCTCGATTGCATAAGATCCCGTCAGAAACCGAATACCGATGTTGAAGAAGGTCATTTGAGTACTATTCTTCCGCATCTGGCCAATATCTCGCTGGCATTGGATCGAAAACTGCATTGGGATGCCGAAAATGAACGCTTTACCGACTGCGAAGAGGCCAATAATATGCTCTTCTGCCAATATCGCGCTCCTTGGAAACTTGAATTGTAAGCCGATTCCCTTTGATCATCTCAATTTCATTATGAATTTTCCGCTCCAGTATCAAAAGAACCGCCGATGCAAGAGTCGATCGGCGGAAAGCGCGGAAATTTTAAGGAGAGCAGGTATTATTTCTCTTTATAATAAAGGAGACAATGACAATATCCTTCGAAATCAGGATCCTTGATCTGCTCTCTGAACTGACGGCACATACACTTTGTTTCCTCGCTTTTTTTAAGGACACAGGGACAATATCCCCCCTTGGCCGCCAATCCGTCCT
>CAZZEF010000256.1:2151-6496 GCA_964652875.1 uncultured Planctomycetaceae bacterium | reverse complement strand
GTGATCGCCATGAAGACTTTTTTTGCCGGGAGGCGTCAATTCATCAATACGGCCGGAACCTTCCAGCCATTTTAAATCGAAGTCTTCCCAAAAAGTCGTCGCGCCGACATTGATCATCGCTCCCCAATACTTTCGGATCACATCCAGAGCGACTTGTTTTTGGCCGCCCTGACCAAGAGCTTCGAGCATATAATAGCCGTAAAACGTTGAAAAACCTTCCGCGCCATTTTTAGCGACAACAGCAACATTGGGAGAATCTTTCTTTTCTATTCCGGCAAGAGCCATGAGCGATGCCGCCTGTTTGTTGCCGACATGATCCGGTATAAGTTTTTTCGTTCGTTCACAAAGCGTTCGCGCCTGTTCCGCCATTTTTTGATCGTTGAGTGCCCGAGCCATTTCTTCCGCCCGTGTCAACGCGATAATCATAAGGGCCTGTGTTCCCGCCTTTTTAGCCGGCTCATTCGACTCGGTCGGCCAGTCGAGAAAGATCTGATGAAATTTCACTTTGCCGTCCGATCCGATCAATGTTTCAAAACGGTCAAGATACTGTTTTAAAAAAGACTGCTGTTCTTTTAAATAATTCAGATCACCGGAATATCGATACACATCACTGACCGAAACGATCCACCAAAGCGAATAATTCGGAAAACCATTCATCCATTTCGGATGAGCCCATTGTTCCCGGGCGAGATATCCCAATGTATCGCGAAGAATTTTGGGAGCGCCGAATACATACAGTGTTGTCATGCCCTGCGGATTAAAGTCCCCGTACCAAACAAGCCGGTCCCGTTTCGCTCCTTCAAAAATATAATGATGCATCGTTAAATGAAGCGTGTGCGCTCCAACTCGCCAGATCTCGTTTAATTTCTGATCAGAACAGGAAAAAGATCCTTGCCAGGGAAGATCGCGGTAAGTAAAAACAGCGCGAATCGAATCAAAAACAATCGCCGAACCTTCGTCAATCAGATCTATTCGCGCAAATCGAAACGATGATTCGCCAAATTCGGTCGTTCCTAAAAATGGAACATTAATGATCATGTCCCGGGCAGAATGATCGCTCATTGATCCCTTGTCACCGATCTCCGACATTGCCTCGTCCGCCGATTCGCCGAATCGAACCCGAACCCGAACTGTTTTACCAACACTTTGAGGGGTTGTCTTTACCGTTTTGGCCGCAAGCTCGATTCCGCCCTGGATCTGAGCGCCGAAATCAAGAAGAACGCCGCATGCCTCTTTTCCCTTTTTCTCCATCGAACAGTTTTTGTCCATATCGGTGTAGGCCACCTGACCGAGAGGAACCTGAAGCAGACGTTCCGGCTTACTGATCCCTTTTTCTGATTGCCAAAGAATTCTTTTGGGGGTAATCAGCCGACGTACTCTTTGATCGGGAACGGTTCGCGCGGCAAATTCTTTCGACATGACTCCCGGCGGAAGCATCGTCTCGCCCTCGTTGAGTTCATACGATTGCGCCTCTATTTGCGATATCCCGACAAGAAACAAGATCACTGAAAATAAAAATTTCTCTGACATCTTTTTCATTAATAAAAAACCTTTCTTTTTTGCGGTTGGTGATTTTAAAATTTACAGATCATGAATTTGATAATACTGGCGGACAGAAAATTTTATGCTCTTCTCCTTTTAAATTTTCCGCAGACTGACATCGAGATTCAGCTGTCCTTATAATGTTGACACGGAAAATATATAATGGAATCGACATCTCATTTTTCTTTTTTACTGCCGAAAAATTTTTGCTTGCCGAAAACCGCCCGGAAACGTAAACTTCTTTTTGTTTACAGTATGAAATAAATTTTACTGAAAAAGAAAGAGAAAGGGAATACCCCTTCCCAAACAAGGGTCAATAAAGTAAAATAAGGGATAAATAAAGCGAGTTCGTTTTTTCTGTTTTACAGTGGATCGGCAAGCTTTTATACGGTCAACATTTTAAATTTTCCAATTATTCCGCCGATTAACAAAGTCAATCGGTTGCTCTTTTGACATAAAATGACATTAGAGCAGAAAATTTATAACAGAATCAGTATAAGATGAAGTTTCACTGTCATTTTTAACAGAAAAGCAGCAAGAAAAACAGCTCGGTTCCGGAAGCTGAGATGAACTCGGCCCGAAACCGGAACCACCTTTCAAACCTTTTGAGTCAGGAGTTTATAGTTTCAATGGCGAAGAAAACGATTGCAAATGTTGACGTTGCCGGAAAAGCGGTTTTGATCCGCGTTGATTTCAATGTTCCGCTGGATGAGAATCAGAAGATCACGGACGACCGCCGTATTCAGATGGCCCTTCCGACGATTAAATCCGTTTTGGAACGGGGCGGAAAGGTTATTTTGATGAGTCATCTGGGCCGTCCGAAAGATGCTCCGGACGCCAAATTCTCTCTTAAACCGGCCGCGGACCGTTTGGGCGAACTTATTGCGAACAAAGTTGTTTTCGCCGCCGATACCGTTGGTGCCGACGCCAAAGCCAAAGTCGCCGCGCTCAACGCCGGAGAGGTCCTTGTTCTGGAAAATCTTCGTTTCCAGCCGGGCGAAAAGAAGGGTAATGCCGAATTCGCCGCTGAACTTGCTTCGTTCGGCGATGTTTACGTTAATGACGCGTTTGGAACCTGTCACCGAACTGACGCTTCCATGGTCGCCGTTCCGCAGGCAATGGCCGGCAAACCGCGCGTTTGCGGTTTCCTTGTTGAAAAAGAAATCAAATACCTGACCGACGCGATCAGTAATCCGCAGCGTCCGTTCGTCGCTATTCTCGGCGGTGCCAAAGTCTCCGACAAGATCATGGTCATTAAAAACCTGCTTGGAATTTGCGATAAAGTTCTCATCGGCGGCGCCATGGCTTACACATTCTCACTGGCCCAGGGCGGAAAAGTTGGCGGAAGCCTTGTCGAAACCGACAAAATCGATCTGGCCAAAGAACTTCTCGAATCCGGTAAAGACAAGCTCGTCCTTCCTGTCGATACACATTGCGGTGACGCGTTTAAATCCGACTGCAATAAGATGATCGTCAAGAGCGGTGAAATCGCGGACGGATTCGAAGGCCTTGACATCGGACCGGAAACGGCCAAACTTTATGCCGATATCGTCAAGAATGCCAAAACCGTTGTTTGGAACGGCCCGATGGGCGTTTGCGAAATGCCTCCGTTCGACGAAGGAACTAAAGCGGTTGCCCAAGCGATTGCCGACAGTGATTCGATCAGTATTATCGGCGGCGGCGACAGCGCGGCGGCTATTCAGAAACTCGGTTTCGCCGACAAGGTCTCTCATGTCAGTACCGGCGGCGGCGCCAGTCTTGCTATGCTCGAAGGCCAAAAATTCGCGGCCGTCGAACTGCTTGACGAATGATTTTGATCCCAACAGTCCGCTTCTTTCGGCCCAATAACAGAAAGACCGCGGAAAAGCAGGTCGATTTTATAATGAATTTATCGTTCTGATATCGAAAAAATGATCGATTCCAATGCTGGTCGATCCTAAAAAATTCAACTGTTTGCTGTAAGAAAAAGAAAAAGCCCAAATTTCAATATTGAAACTTGGGCTTTTTTTTTCATACTACTTGATTATTTTTTTGACATCAAACCGGCCGTCCGCTTTGAGAAAATTTTTTATTTCCCTTTTTTGTTTTTATACGGATCAACAACAATATCAAACGTTCTGTTTTTTCCGTCAACAGTAAAAGTCAGACCGCTTTCGTCCGGCAAGGTAAATTTGGAATCAATCAGGGGGACATCTTTCATTCCCTTTTCTCCCATTTCAAGCTGAGAGGCCCCGGAAATAAACACCTGATAGGTTCCCGGAGGAATACCGTCCCCGTTGTTATACGATCCGACCTGATATTTTCCTTCCTTATCCAATGCGCCGCGCGCTTCAAAAGTCGACGTTTGAAAAACGACCATTCCGGTCGTCAGCGGTTTACCATCCGAAAATGTTACTTTGCCCCCCAGCGGCTTCAATTTATTGCAACCAGCAATCAACAACAGTAAACAGATATAAAAAATTATTATTCTTATTTTCATTCTTTTTCTTTCAAAAAATTTCTTAATATCAAACAATCACCCAAATAATGAGAAATCCCCCAATTCTGCTGATGAACCGATTTTACAATTGCGGAATGGGAGCCCCATCGTTGACACACCCCAGTTTTCCGATAATACTGTTGGAAAGAGCGTCCTCTGTTTGAGGATTGGAAAAAGGCGATCCAGTCGGAACTGTTACCGAAAAGGCCCGAACTGATCCGTCGCCAATCAGGAAGTTGACAATTCCCAGATGATAACTTCCCCATAAAACACCGCTTCGGTCATCATAAGGGGCAACACTTCCCGTCTCGTCATTAACGCCGT
>CAZZEF010000256.1:0-2117 GCA_964652875.1 uncultured Planctomycetaceae bacterium | reverse complement strand
ACAATCCCAACTGGACTCTGGAGGACTGGTCGAAGTTTTGGCCACTTGACATTTAAAGAGCCGCGTTTGCGGAATATGTTTTTCGCCGACAACGATTTGATTACTTGATCCATCGGTCCAAAAGGACATATCGTCCCGCGGTTCCCAGCAGCTCTTGTCATAATTGCCGCTCTGCCATTTTCCCATCGCAACCGCTTTGCGGATCGGACCGTTGACAACCATTTGATCGTCGGCCCATACACGTGTAACCCAAAATCCTTGATCCGTTCCCCCTTTGGTTGAACAGCCAATCACCACCGCGTAATCGCCTTGCGGTCCAAAACGTCCCCCGTTACTGGTCGAGTCCGAATCAGTCGGACCGTCTCCCTCCATATAAGAAACTCCGCGCCGGGACGGGCAAAAATAGCCGGGAACAACAAGAGCCCGACGCTGTTCTTCCGTCAATGTATTCCAAAACGCCGCGTTTTTTAAACCGCTTTTAAAACTGTCAGACAGTTTATACATTAAATCATAAATATTCTGCTGTTCCATGTAAGGAAGAGTCAGGGCAAAAAACGAAACACTCGCGTCGTTGGTCCATTGATTGATCGGTACGCAAAGAGGAACAACCCCTTTACGCGTATCATGAAAATTATGCATAGCCAACCCGAGCTGTTTCAGATTATTGGTGCATTGCATACGCCGGGCCGCTTCCCGTGCCGCTTGGACCGCCGGTAAAAGCAGTCCGATTAAAATTCCAATGATCGCGATGACGACCAAAAGCTCTACCAAGGTAAAAGCCCTTTTGCGTGATAAAAAATTTCTCATAATTACCTCATTAATAAATTATAACAACTAACAACAGAATCAAAATTATACACAGTTAGGTGGTTCCCTTTTTCCGACAGAAAAACGGGGATGATTAAGGTGGATTGTTACTTTCAGTTTACGGTTGGAATTGGGCAGTAGCATTCCCCCCCATGGGGGGGAATGAATCAAGTGCGAGATTCTACTGTTTCGACTTGTCTGTTGACCGCATACAACCACTTCTTATAGTCTAATTCATTCGGAATATCTTGTCAAGCGAATTTTTGATTCGGGAATCCTTTTTTTCTTTTTCGCTTTCATGTCTCTTGATACTTCCGGCTCGGAACGCAGTCCCATTTCGAATGTTTCCGCGCGTTGTTGTAAAAGTCGAAATACTCACCGAGACTCCGGCGGCATTCCGATACGCTCTCATAATCCTTCAGGTATACCTCCTCATATTTTACCGTCCGCCAGAGCCGCTCAATCATAATGTTGTCAAACGCCCGACCACGTCCATCCATGCTGATTTGAATCGAATGATTCTCCAACGTCTTTACAAAATTCTCGCTCGTGTATTGAACGCCTTGATCTGTGTTAAATATCATTGGACTGTTTTCGCGTAACGCTTCCTCCACACAGCGTACACAAAAGTCGTTATCCAGCGTCGTCGATAGTTCCCATGCGATCACATAGCGACTATACCAATCCATCACGGCGGTCAAATAAACGAATCCTCGCGACAGACGAATATAGGTGATATCGCTTGTCCATACGTGATTTGGCCCCGTAATTTCAAGGTTTCGAAGTAAGTATGGATACTTTCGATGTTGCGGATGCGGCTTCGATGTCAACGGTCCCGGTACCGTTGCTTCAAGTCCCATCCACTTCATCAACGTTCGCGTTCGTTTTACGCCTATATTGTAACCTCGATCACGAAGGTAATCGCACATCGTTCGCTTGCCACGAAACGGACGTCGCGTGTATTCTTCGTCGATGTCCCTCATAATTTCAAGTGCTGTTTCGTCCCATTCCCACGGCACATAGTAAAACGAACTCCGGGCAAGGTCGATCAACTCGCATTGATGTTCCAGCGTCATTTCCGACGATGGATTATCAATCAGTTTTCGCTTCTCCTCAGTCGTCAATTTGATGTTTTTTTTTAAGCCAGGACAGGTCGCACTGAAGCTGACCGACTTCGCGATAAAGTCGCTCAATTGTCTCGGCGGATTCATCCTTCTTCGCTTTTGCCCGACCATCGGCGAAGAGTGATTCCATGTTGTCCTCCGCCAGTTTTTTCCACTTGGAAATCTGGTTCGGATGAACCTTGTGCT
>CAZZEF010000255.1:0-6507 GCA_964652875.1 uncultured Planctomycetaceae bacterium | reverse complement strand
TGAATTTTCCGTTATAACGTCAAAAGAACAGCTGATTCACGCAGTCAATCGGCGGAGATGACAGAAAATTTAAAATAGAAACAGTATAAAATCTCTTCACAAAAAATTTTTCTTGGTTTGTAATTAATATTGAATACTTAAAATTATAATCCCTTTTACAAAATTGGGTATTGTTTATACAGTAAATTTATTTAAAAAGAAAAATTCTTCCGTCGCAATACTGTTTTTTCTTGCTTACAAAACCTTCCGCCTTTTGTATTTTGTCTATTTATTGCACAATGCCTATTTTTATGTTTTCAAAAAACAGAGATCGCTTAATTTTTTATAAGCGATCTCTATTTTATTGTTTCTATATTATTTTTTGTATCTTTTATTATTACTTTAAAACCAAAATATACTCGTTTTAATATTGTTTAAAAAACTATTTCTCTTTCGCGACAGGCAGACGAAGGGTAAAAGCAGTACCAACGCCAACGGAACTTTCAACGCGAATACGTCCTTCATGCGCTTCAATAATGTTTTTACAAAGCGACAATCCTAATCCGGTCCCTCCTTTACCGCTTTCGTCAGGACCATTTTTAGTCGTATAAAAGGAATCAAAAATATGCGGAAGCTTATCCTGCGGAATTCCGGTCCCGTGATCACGAATAAAGATGTCAACAAAACCTGCGGATTCGTCAAGAGTGATTTTTAAAACAAGGCGGCCCCCCTCGGGCATTGCCTGACGGGCATTGATAAGCAGATTGACAAAAACTTGCTGAATCTGATTGCCGTTGACCATGATCTCGGGAACCGACCTAAAATCTTTCTCCACCTGGATCTTATATTTGTTCATCTCTTTTTCCAAGAGTAAAAGAACATCGTCCATCAGAGAAACAACGTCCGTCGGTTCGCGCCCCGGCTTTCGATTTCTGGCCAGTCCCAAAACTGTTTTTGTTATTCGGGCGGCGCGAGTCGCGCTCTCATAAATTTTATTGAACGATTTGTCCCGGGTTTCCATGTCTTTATGGCGAATTCCCATTGTCGCGTAATTCAAAATCATTGTCAAAATATTATTAAACTCATGCGTCGTCGTACTGGCCAATTCGCCAATCGCGGTTAGCTGCTGCGTTTTGGCCAACTGAATTTCCAATTGACGAATTCGCTCTTTCAACGCTTCATTCTCTTCCCGAAGATTTTCATTATCGGACATTCTTTTCGCTCCGTAAAAATAACCCGGCTTCCCTGTCCGGCCTTTTTATACCGCTCTCGTTTTAATTTTTCCACTGTTTCCGCCGATCAACTGCGTAAATCGACTGTTCTTCCAACGCTGGAACGGAAAATTCATAACAGAATCGGTATAACAAAAGAAAACAGCCCGCCAATCAACAAGCTGTTTTTACTAAAATTTTCTCCTGTCAACAAAAAAACAAATCACTCAATATATATTATCGTTAATCATTGACGGGATCCTTAAAATTTAATGGTCACAAGTCAATCTTTTGTCATCTTTCTTAAATCCGACCGCAAATACTGTTTATCTTGTTTGTTCTGATTATATTTTATTCGGATTACCAAAATTTCTCTGTTTTATCAAGAAAAAATTTACCCCCAACACAACTGTCCCCCGATCCCAACTGAACGTTTCCGACCGTTTATTTCCGACCGTTTATTTCCGATCGTTCGTTTCCGACTGTTCGTTTCCGACTGTTCGTTTCCGACTGTTTATTTCCGACCGTTCGTTTCCGACCGTTTATTTCCGACTGTTCGTTTCCAATCGTTCATTTTCAATCGTTCGATTCCCTTTTTTAACGGATAGTTTCCTGTTAAAAATTTACGCACGAGGCCAGTTCATAAAAAACCTTTTTTCATTAATCATCAGCTGAAGCGCCAATTTTTCAGGAGCCATATTTCTAATTCCGGCCAGTTCGTCAAGAGTTTCTCTAATGCGCGCTGGTTCATCCAAAAGAAAACCGTCCGAACTCCGCTGTTGAATTAAAACAGGAGGCGCCGAATGTTTTGACATCGTATTTCCGGACACCAAGGTCGGCCCGTCACTTTCCAAAAGGATCCGATCGCGCGGAACTTTTTCGATCGTTTCCAAACTTTTGACATTTTGGGGCAAGGTGTTTCTTCTTGAAAACGAAAAGAAAGCGCCAAGATCAACCGTTTGACGGATTTGCTCTTCCGTTCCGACAAATCCATGAAACAGGTAAAGCGGAATATCCCGGTAATCAGCCAATATTTCAAGAACACGATCAACCGCGTGAACGGAATGAAGAACAACCGGGACTTTCTTTTCATTGGCCAGCGCCAACTGACGCCGAAAATAATCTTCCTGAACGTCTGCATTTTTTTCACGAATCGCAAAATCAAGTCCGATCTCGCCGACTCCCGGCAAATACCTAAAAATCTTTTCGTCAGAATCGGTCTTTGGGTTTACCGGCAGCAGAGATTTCTCCTGTGACTCCGATCGTATTTTAAATGGAAACGCTTCTTGCAGAAGCAGACGCAACCAGTTTTCCCAATCACCGGAAATTCCGTTAACGAACCAGGGATGAATACCGTAAGTCACCAAAACATTCTCATTGTCCGCGCCAATTTTTTGAACCGAAGTCCAATCGGCGGGCCCTGTTGCCGAACAGACAAACCGGTCAACATTATTCTTTCGGGCACGGTCAAAAACCAAGTCCAAATTATCGCCGAACCGTTTGTCCTGTAAATGTACATGAACATCCGTCCAACTTAATTTTCGTTCCTCGCTCATTCTGTTTTCTTTCCGTTTATAGTCTGCCGACGTTTAAAAATTTTTATATAAACGTCCTCCCTAATAATTATTTATTATGACAAATCAGCTGATAAACCTGTTCAAATTCCTGATTGGAAGTAAACTGGATCACAAGTTTTCCTTTTCCTTTATCATTGGCGCTAAGCAAAACTTTGACACCGAGTGATTGCCGGAACTGCTGTTCCAGATCACGGATCTGAACATCATTTTCACTTCGGCGAAGTTTTCCCGGATTTTTGGGGGCGTCATTGGGAATGGCTCCGCCTTTTTTAAGCTGATCAACAAAATCTTCCGTTTGCCTAACATTCCAGCCTTCGCCGACGACCCGGCCCGCGCAGTCGATTAAAAGATTTTCATCATAAGACAGCGGAAGCAGTGTTCTCGCATGCGAATGAGAAAGTTTGCCGTTGCGAACCATCAGCTGAACTTCGTCCGGCAATTCAAGAAGACGGAGCAAATTGGTCAGCGTTGACCGATCAAGTCCTATTCTTTTGGCCAGATCCTCCTGCCGTCCTCCGATCACCTCAAGATAATTTCGGCAGGCATTGGCTTTTTCGATCGGATTCAGATCTTTACGCTGCATGTTTTCGGTGAGCGCCAGTTCCGCCATTTCCTGATCGTTCGCTTCAAGCAGCCAGGAAGCGATTTCTTTCCAGCCGGCCTGAAGCGCGGCGCGCAACCGTCGTTCCCCGACGATCAACTGATATCTTGCCCCCAGCTTGCGAACAACAACCGGCTGAATCAGTCCATGAAGCTTAAGACTTTCGGTCAGTTCGTCGATCTCTTTCTGATCGAAATCCAAACGCGGCTGATAAGGGTTTTCGTCTATCAGATCGACTGATATTTTTTGAACAGGCTCCCCTTTCATGTATTCCTGCAAGATCTGATCGGTCTGCCCGTCATCAGAGGAAACGCTAAACGCGCTCTCCTTTTTCGATCCCGACTTCGTTTCCGCGGGCATTCCCGAAGGAACTTTACTCAAAAGCGCCTCCAAACCTCGTCCCAACCGTTTTTCTTTAGACACGTTCCAAAACCTCCATGCACAATTCCGTATAGGCTCTTGCCCCTCTCGATCGGGGCGCGTATTCATAAATTGTCTTTCCGTGACTGGGCGCTTCACTTAAAGCGACATCTCTTGGAATGACCGTTCGATAAACAATTTCACCAAAAAAATCCCGAACTTCCCGATCGACCTCCAGCGTCAATTCAAGCGTCGGATCATACATCGTCAGAACAATACCGCCGAACTGAAGACGTCCTTCCCGTTCGTTGATCACGTCCCGAATGATCTCTATCATGCGGACAAGTCCTTCCATCGCAAAATACTCGCACTGTATCGGCATAAGAACTTCCGTTGACCAAAGCAACGCCGTTCTTGTCAACTGCCCCATCGAAGGCGGACAATCGATAAAAACATGCTCGTATCCCTGCAATTCCAAACTCAACTGCTCCGTCATGCGCTTAAGTTTCTGGGAATCCGCTTGCGTCATGACTTCAACATCATAAAAACTTCGACAGCCCGTTAAAATATCCAGATTTTCAACTTCCGTCTTCTGTATTGATTCGGCAACCGGATCGCCCGTCACCAGCGGATGGCGGTCCGACGGAGAAAAACCAAGCGCGCTGGTCCCGTTGCATTGCGGATCAAGATCGACCAAAAGCGTTCGCGAACCCGATCGGGCAATCCCTGCCGACAGCGAAACCGCCGTCGTCGTCTTGCCGACCCCCCCCTTCTGATTCGCAACACAAAAAACACGTCCCATCGATCTTTTACTCTTTAAATTTTATATATTCTATTATAATTCAATATCTTAATCGTTATATCGGTTTTATCGCGGCTCTTGCGTTCTTATGTCAAAAGATCCATCTTTCATTAAATCAACCAACAGAAACAGCGAAATTATACAAAATGAGGCCTGTATAAATTCTCCTGTTGAAATTCGCTTGACAAATTCTGTTCCCGACGTTTCTGTATTCCCTGATCCATTATTACCGGTATTTTATTTATTATAACGGAAGATCCCCCTTTAGGGAAATGCCAGTTTTTACATTAGTTCTTATTTTTGAAAAAATTTCTATTTTTCGCCCCAAGACCTCTCCAACAGCAAAGCCTGATCTTTGATTTTGTATTACGTTATTCTTTTTGTCTTGTCTATTCCTTTTAATTTTTCTGTTTACACTGATTTAACTATACTTATTCCCTTCCTAATTAATCGTATTGTTTACTTATAAAAATTACTTTTGACCTCGTTCCGTATTCTTTAAAACATCTCGAAAACCGATCCGCGGACTATATATTTTTCAATTATTGCCAAAAAATAATCATAAAAACGTTAAATTATAAAAAAGTGGGCGGTAAAACTGCTTACCGTCTTGAAAAAAACATCAAATTGGAATAAAATAAGAAAAGCATTTTGCGCATTTTCCGAATCGATCTGACAAAAGATCGGAAGACCGCGACAAAAAGATCCCCAATTTAATAGATCCGATCCTCTGTATAAACTGATAAAAGAACAGATCCAATCATGGCACGAGAACTGAAATCAATACGAAACTTCGGCGTAATCGCTCACATCGACGCCGGTAAAACAACCGTAACCGAACAAATGCTTTATTATTCCAATTTTGTTCACAAAGTCGGAATGGTGGACAGCGGAACAACGGTAACCGACTTTGATCCCGAAGAACGGGAACGGGGCATAACGATTCGGGCCGCCTGTGTTACCTTTGACTGGAATGGCTATTCGTTCAACTTGATCGATACACCTGGTCATGTCGATTTTACGGCGGAAGTCGAACGTTCACTTCGCGTTCTTGACGGAGGGGTCGTTATTTTCAGTGCCCGCGAAGGAGTCGAAGCTCAGAGCGAAACCGTTTGGCGGCAGGCGGATAAATATCATGTTCCCCGAATCGCGTTCATTAATAAAATGGATCGGGAAGGCGCCGATTTCTTCGATACCGTCGAACAGATCCAAAAACGTCTCGGAGCCAATCCGGTGATCATTTCCATTCCGGTCGGTGCCGGTCCCCCGCATGTTCCGGAGGCGTTTCGCGGAACAATTGATCTGATCGCTATGAAACAGTTAACTTTCGACAAGGAATCCAAAGGACAAAAGATCTTCGTCAACGAAATCGAAGAAGAATTCAAAGCGGAAGCGGAACTGTATCACGAAAAACTGCTTGACGATCTTTCGAAATACAGCGACGAACTGACAGAACTTCTTTTATCGGAAGAACAAATTCCGGAAGAGATGATTCGGGGTGTTATTCGGGAAGCGACCCTTTCCGACATGATCGTTCCGGTTCTTTGCGGATCCGCGCTCGACGGAATCGGAGTCCAGCCTGTTATGGACGCCGTTTGTTATTATCTTCCCTCTCCAATGGACATACCGCCTGTTTCCGGTCAGGATCCTACCCGTCCGGACGATCCTGAACTAACCCGTGAGTCCGACCCAAACGCTCCTTTCTGCGGGTTGATCTTTAAAGTTCAGGCCAATCAGCATGGCGGACTTTACTATATGCGCGTCTATTCCGGTACGCTCAAAACCAATTCCCGGGTTCTCAATCCGCGCGAATCCAAAAAGGAAAATATTCCCCAACTTTGGAGAATTCAGGCCGATGACCGCGAACAGATCCAATCGGTTTCCGCCGGCGATATCTGCGGTATTATCGGACTCCATTTCTCCGTAACCGGGGATACCCTTTGTGACCTTAAGCATCCGATCCTTCTTGAGCCGATC
>CAZZEF010000254.1:0-6516 GCA_964652875.1 uncultured Planctomycetaceae bacterium | reverse complement strand
AGGTTGATCTTCGTTTGAGCGGAACGCCTGTTTCGGTCACTTATCTTGAAATGACACTGGCGGTTATGCGGTCGTTTGGAGTGCAGGTTCAAACCGATGAGGCGTTTCGTTCGTTTGTTCTTCCGGCAGGAAACGGATATAAGGGGATTGAGTATCAAATTGAGCCGGACGCTTCCGCGGCCAGTTACCTGTTCGCGCTTCCCGCTGTTTGCGGAGGATCGAAAACGGTGCCCGGCCTGAATGACCATTCTTTGCAGGGAGATGTTCACTTTGTCGATGCGCTTGCGGAGATGGGCTGCGAAGTCGTTTATGAAGAGGATCGAATCACCGTCTCGCGCCCGGTTTTGGAAGACGGTTCGCTTGCTCCTCTTTACGGGATCGATATTGACATGAACACGATCAGCGATACGGTTCAGACCCTTGCCGCGGTCGCCGTTTTTGCCGAAGGACCGACCACTATCAGTAACGTTCGTCACATGCGGTATAAAGAAACAGATCGAATCGCCGCCATAACCGCGGAACTGCGGAAACTGGGGGCCAAAGTCGATGAATTTGATGATGGTCTGCGCGTTTGGGGATCGGGCGGACGCGGTCTTCATGCCGCCGAAATCGAAACTTACGACGATCATCGAATGGCCATGAGTCTGGCACTGACCGGCTTGGCCGTTCCCGGGATCGTCATTCAAAATCCCGAATGTTCTAAAAAAACATGGCCCACCTTCTTTGACGATTTGGAAAAAGCGGTCGGCCGCTCATAATTTTTATTTTTGAAAAGTTGTATCAAGTCGATTAACGGGACATTCCGCGCTAACGCTAAATGAACAATCGATTCACAAAATTGATCGGCGGGCATTTCGGTAATTTTAAAACGATGACAGAATAAAGAGAAAAGTATAAAACGGGAAAAACATGAAAAAGTATTTTATTCTTTGGACGTTATTATTTTTAGTTTTGGGGGGAATGAATTTTGGATCAGACGAGATGACAACCGCACTAAAGGCGGGCGCGGCGGAAGAGTCGTTCAGATCAGAGGAGGCGGGGCGGAGCAGGCTGTTTTCAGCAGAATTTTTAGACGTGCCTGATTCCTATTATGGGAAACCAATTTTTACCGGTGCGGATCTGAAAGCCAGGAATGTCAAAAACGGTGTCTTTTCTCTTCCTTTTCAAACGGACCGCCAGGCGGAACGATTTTATTTCGATGAAAAAGTCGATCTCGATCTTTCGGGCTCGCCGATGTATTATTTGGTCTTGACGTTTGACAAGGAGAATGAAATTCAAGCGCCGAGTCTTTATTTTCATTCCGGCAACGGCTGGTTCAGCATGAGCGGCAAGCCGGTCAAAAAACTTGACGGCAAAACGGTTCGCTGCGAATACAATTCCGCGGAAGCTCATACGGAAGGAACTCCCGCCGGTTTGGATCAGGTCGATATCATTCGAATAGGCTGCTGGCGCTCGTCCAATGTTGATTTTAAATTCGAGGTCAAAGGTTTTTATCATGGCCGCCCTTCAACCGTTGGAGTTTTGCAGGCGCGAACGGACAAGGAATCGAACACCTTTTCCGGGTTAATGGGGAAACAGCTTCAGCAGGCGGGAATAAGCGGCGCCCGAATTATGCAGGATCAGCTCACCTCGAAACTTCTTGATCAGTATAAAGCGATCGTTATTCCGATCGGCGGCGGTCTGACGGAGAAGTCGGTTGATCTTCTTTGCGATTATCTTGACAAGGGCGGATTTCTGATGATGTTTTACGGCGCGCAACCGCGTCTGATGAAAAAAATGGGATTTGGCGCCGGGGAATATGTCCGGTGTTCCCAAAAGACCGTTGAACTGGCCAAAATTGTTTTTACTCCTGATTTTGTCCGCCGGTATTCGCCTCAAATGCCGAAAGAAATGGATCAGGCCTCTTATAATATTATCTGGGCCGAGCCGCTGAAGGAAACGGATGATGCTTTTTTAAAGCAGCGCGGAAATGTTCCGCGGATCGCCGGCTGGTGGTATGACAACAAAGGGCAAAAAACGAACTATCCGGCCGTTCTTCGAAGTGGACGGGGAATCTATTTTTCTCATGTTCTTCTGAATGATGATGCACCCAGGAAAGAAAAATTTTTATTGGCCCTTTTGAACCGTTTCGATCCCGAAGGAATTCGGATCATGTTTTGCGAAAAATGGCGCGCCCTGTTCGATATTGGAGCGGTGCCCGTTTCGAATATAAATGAGTATTATACGCGGCAGGGGCAAAAAATTCTGGATCTGCTCGCGGCCAAAGGCTGGCAGGAAAATGAGATCGTCCGGCTTTTGGATTCCCTTGATCAGAAAAATCAGAAGTCCGAAAGCGGATCCCCGAACGACGTTCGTTTTGCCGCTTTGCTGGACACGTTTGCGGAGATCCGAACTATTCTGGTCAAAGATTATTTAAAGAAAATGGATCTGGTCAAAACGGAAACCCGTTTCTGGTGGGAACATTCCGGAACAGGACCTTATCCCGGCGATTGGGACCGGACAATGAAGGAACTGGCGCAAAACGGATATAACGGCGTGATCTCCAATATGGCTTGGGGGGGAACCGCTTATTATAACAGCGATTTACTGCCAAGACATGAAAAAACGATTCAATATGGAGATCAGATCGCCCAGTTTGCCGCCGCCGGTAAAAAATATGGGGTCGAAACCCATGTTTGGAAAGTCAATTTCAATTGCTCCAACGCTCCTAAATCCTTTATAGATCAGATGAAAAAAGAAAACCGCCTTCAAAAAGACCGTCAGGGAAACGGGGGCGACAAAAACTGGCTCTGTCCGTCACATCCGAAAAACCAGGATCTTGAGGTAGCCGTTATGTTGGAAATTGCTCAAAAATACGAAATTGACGGGATCCATTTTGATTACATTCGCTACCCGGATCAAAGTCATTGTTTTTGCGACGGATGCCGGGACCGTTTTTCCGCGTATTATTTCGAAAAGACCGGAAAGAAACTTGATTTCAAGGATCAGGAACAAAAGAAAGACAACGCGAAAGATAATACCGGCAAGATCGGTTTCGATTGGGGAAAGATCGTTTTGAACGATCCGCAGATCAGTCCGCTGTTTATTCAATGGCGTTGCGACCAGATCACCAGTATCGTTCGACGGACCCGGGAAGCGGTTGATAAAATGACTCGTAACGTATTAATTTCGGCCGCCGTTTTCAGTGGATATCCGGGCACGAGAAAAAGTGTCGGACAGGATTGGGGGGAATGGTGTCGGAAAGGTTATCTTGATTTCGTCTGTCCAATGAATTATACCGATCAGCCTTCCTATTTTGCGGGTCTTGTCGACCGTCAACTGGAGGCGGTCAAGGGAAGCTGTCCGATCTATCCGGGAATCGGTGTTACCGTACCTGTTCTGTTATCACCGGATAAAACGGCCGAACAGATCGAAATCACCAGACAGAAAAAAACAGGCGGCTACTGCATGTTTGATCTTTCCAAACGGACGATAAAAAGTACTGTACCCGTCTCCGGCGGAACTCCGCTTGGCGAAAAGGCGGTTCCGTCTCATCGCGTCAGCGGAAAATGATCCGAGCGAACACTGTAAACGGATCCAAAAACGGGTCCAAGATCAGTTTTCCGATCCAACGAAAAAGAATCGCCGATTCACAAAATCAATCGGCGGATTCACGGAAATTTAAAAAGAGGACAGGATAAAACGGATCGGCGTCGGATTATAAAACGGCCGGATCTCTGTCGAAAAACGGATCGGCGGACAGAAAAACGAATTAATAATTCGGACATAAAAAACGGAGAAAAAAATAATGGAAAACAAGGACGGCGGAAACCTTCCTTTATCAGACCGATCGAACGGATTGGATCAACCGGATCCGTTTGACCGATCGAACGAACCGGCACAATTCAGCGAACCCGGTTTGTCGAACGGGTCAAGCCAGCAGGCCGGACCGGGTCAAGCAACAGAACGGAATACGTTGAGCGGGAAGAACTCGTCCGGCGCGGACATGAACTGCTTTCAGCGGGGGGCGGAACAGAGCGAACTGACAGATCGTCTTCGGCGTTTTTCTGATTTTTATGATCAAGTCACCGGTCAGATCGGTCAGATCTTCGTTGGGCAGAAAGATCTTGTTTTGGGAACGCTGATTGCGCTTTTTTCTTCCGGACATGTTCTGATCGAGAGCGTTCCGGGACTCGGTAAAACACTTTTTGTCCGAACTCTTGGCAAAGTACTCGGATGCCGATTCGGCCGAATTCAGTTTACTCCGGATCTGATGCCGGCCGATATTACCGGATCTCCCGTTTTCGATATGAAGAGTCAGACGTTTGTTTTTCGGCCCGGTCCGGTTTTTACCCAGCTCCTATTGGCCGATGAAATCAATCGGTCTCCGGCTAAAACGCATGCGGCGCTGCTTGAGACAATGCAGGAAAAAAGTGTAACTGTTGACGGAAAAACTTATTTGCTTGACCGTCCGTTTTTCGTTCTGGCGACACAAAATCCGATCGAGTCTGAAGGAACTTATCATCTCCCGGAAGCGCAGATCGATCGGTTCATGTTTAAACTTGTTCTTGACTATCCTTCGGAATCGGAAGAATCGGAAATACTGTTAAAACATGGAAAAACGGAAGATGTTAATGTTCGATTGGAGAAATTGCAACCGGTTACAACACCGGAAGAGATCCAGGAATTGTCAAATTTGATCAATAGAGTATATATTGCGCCTGAATTGGTCGATTATATAAATAAAATTGTCCGGTTAACGCGCCGTTATCCCCGAGTCAGTATAGGGGCGTCGCCTCGCGCCGGAATTGCGCTGATGCAAGGGGCCCGTACACTGGCCGCTTTTCATGGGCGTCCTTTTGTTTTGCCTGATGAGATCCTGCAGCTGGTCTTGCCGACACTGCGGCATCGGGTTATTTTGACTCCGGAAGCGGAAATTGAAGGAGAGAACGCCGATCAGCTTCTTACCCGGCTGGTCCGCTCCCTTGAGATCCCAAGAACATAATATTTTGAAATAAAAACTGGAACTGGAAATGAAATCCTCTTTTGGAAAGTTTTTTTTACTGATCGTAACCGGTATCTTACTGTCAGGTATGATCGTTTCATCGTTTTCATATGGCCAGCAGCCGATAGTTGGAAGTCTTAAGGAGAAGGCGAATCCGTTTTCCAAGACGAAAACGAAACAGGGAGCGGGCGGACAGCTGACGGAATTCATTGATCCGAAAGAACGGGACCGTCTTCGCGTTTCCGGCGATATTCCGCAAATGGACAGTTTTTCGAATCTTAAATTCAAACGACCGGAAGACAAAGATCCGGAAGAGATGACGGAAGACGATTTTTTTAAGACGATAACACCGGCGGAAACGGTTATCTTGACCCCGACCCCGAAAAAACCGGTTGAGTTTTTTCGCGCTGGTGTTCTGATCGCGTCCGCCGGACGTCCGCAGTTTGCCCGGCTTTGTTTTCGCAAGATCAAGGAAATGTTGGCCAAAGACGAAAAATTGACCATTACTCCGCAGGAATACGCCCAAGTGATCGATGAAGTCGGATTTGCCAAAATCCTTTATCTGATCACCAATACAGCGGTCGGTCCGGAAGGAACCCAAGCCGCGCAAAAAGCGATGGATGCCGCGCGGACCGTTTACGAAGATCCCAAAAATCTCAACGAGGCCGTCAAACGTTTTTCAAAAGCTTCTGTTCCTGAAAAGACGGCCGCTCTGATCGCGCTTCGTAAAGGCGGCGACCAGTCGGTAACGCTCCTGATTGATCAACTCAAGACAGCCGCCGACACCGATGTTGAACCGGTTCAGCGACTTTTGGCTCTTTTGGGAGAAAATTCATTTGACGCCCTGATCGTTACACTGCTGAACACCAAAGACGAAAAGCTGGCCGATCGGATCCTTGGAACCGTTCATCATAAGATCTCCGCGCAGATCCCCGATGTCTGTTTAATCCTTTATTATGATACCGCTTTTTCCGCAAGTTTTCGAAACGGTCTTGTCAAACGGGAACTGGTCCGATATTTCGGATCGATTCCAACGTTGGAAGAAGTGACGGCTCGACTTGATAAGAAGACCTGGCAATGGTACCGCCGGGAAACAGCGCTTCCGAAACTGATCAATGACCGGGTTTCCATTTGGACTTGGAATAATGAAACTCAAAAGGCGGTTTTAAAAGATCTGACCGTTGACGAGTATTATCTGGACGAAGCGGCGATTTGGGCCCGGGCCTGCTGGCGAATCGCTCAAAATTTGAAAGACAATTCTCTCCGGTCGAAAATTCTTTCTCTGGCGATTGCTGTTGTTTCGGAAAAACTGTTGTATCAAGCCGGATTGGATAAACCGTTGAACACAACGCCGCTGACCGCGGAATTTCCCAAGGCTGAAATTGGGGATTACGAACGGGCACTGACGGTCGCAATGACGGAAAATCATTTCAAGGGCGGAATTATGCCGGTTATTCTGATGGGTAAATCAGAGAAACCGGAGCTTTGTTTCGGCAAAAAGAACAGTCCGTCTCCGTTGATTCAGGCGGCGG
>CAZZEF010000253.1:0-6532 GCA_964652875.1 uncultured Planctomycetaceae bacterium | reverse complement strand
GAATCTTCTTTAGTTCTGTTTGGCGTAAACTTCCCGATCTTTTAGATCAATGCGAAGTTTTTGTCTTCTGATTTATTAAACATGATCATCATGTTTTTATTAGATATCTCCAAAGTGGACTTATTGATTCAAGAGGAGGTGATTGAAAAAATCAACAGACTTTAAATAAAAATATAAGGACTTATTGAGCAAGTGCAAGCAAAAGGTCTCCGTTTTGGAAAAAACCTTGTTATAGGTTGGAGGTCATAGGCTGCCCTTCAACTCTTATTTTAGAACAATTGACTATTAAAGATTCGTAAGCGTTCACGGCCTGAAACGCCAAATGTGTACAATCAAGATCGAAACAGAGAGGACATGTCGGTGCTTTGATGATTTGAGATTTGATCCATTTGGCGAGTACTTTCCGAAATTTTTTAAGAGAAAACTGGATCGGGGGACACGAAATACATGTCGCGCTGGGCGACTCTTGTCACTCAAAACAGGTGGTTCGCGGAGTCTATCCCAATGCACTTTCGCCCATCGAATAAAGATGGGCATCCCGACGTTCCGAGCCAAAAACCTATAAAGACCAATGCGCAAAGAGTGTGATGGATGTCTCACTCCTCTTTTTTTCCTCGGATCAGTCAGTATTCGAAACATGGCTGTTATTTGAGAGATCTGGTCTTTTCTATGGAGCCCTCCCTGAAACGGCTTGAGTGACACGGACATGAAAATAGACTACTATTTCTTGTATCTCAGGTGTAAAACAGGCTAAGATTTATCAAAAATCGTGATTTTATTGGGGAAATTTCTCAAAATACCCCCCCTCCATTTTAACTTGACAAAGTATTATTCGTCGAATATATTCAGTGATGGAGGGGGAAAAAGAGACAAGTGTGACGATTTTACAAGTCGTAAGATAAGAAAGAAAAAATCGGGGAAAAGGACTTTGCAATTGTCTTGGTTGACATTGCCGGTTGATTCTGCTAAATTCAAGACCGTGTTAAAAGGCGAACCTTTCGAGTGAAAGAGTAAAATCGCCGTGAACGGTTACCAGTAGTCTTATCAGCCTTAAGGAGTGTTCTCATGAAAAAGACGCTTTTATGTCTTCTTTCTTGTTGGTTGGGAACCGTACTGACAGCGATGTATGTAATGGCAAACATTGCAAGCGGTACGGAACCTCTTCGTGTGTGGCCCGCAGACATTCACACGAAAGTCTTTGCGGATGCCGTTCCGGGTCAGTCGGGACCGGTTACTCTCAGTGCCGCCCGCAATGAGTATGAATCCGGTCAGTTCGCTGTTTACGCGGAGATGACAGGAGAAATAACTCTTGCGGCGTCTCCACTAACTCATGAAGACGGCAAGACTCGTCTTCCCGCCGATACACTGCGTTTACGACCTGTCGACGCGGTTCCGATCAAGGGGAACACCCCCGATGCCGAATCGATTATCACGCGCAAGGCGCCCTGCGATATGCCCGATATTCTGCGTGAAACAAGTACCTTCCCACTTCAAAAAGGAACCGCAAAAGGTGTTTGGGTTACCGTCTTTGTGCCAAAAACAGCCAAACCAGGTCTCTATAACGCGACCATTACCGTTACCGGCGGTGATGTAAAAGCGACCTTGCCTCTGAAGCTCAAGGTCTTTACTTTTACTCTCCCCGAAGAACGGCACCTTTGGGTAACCAACTGGTTCTTAGTATCAAATTTTGCCAAATATCACAAGGTCGAAATTTGGAGTGAAGACTTCTGGCCCGTACTCGAAAAGTACTTTAGGAATATGGCCGCACACAGACAAAACGTCATTCTCGCAGAATGGGTTCCCAATGGCGGTCTTGTCAGAGCCACACGTAAAAAAGATGGGAGCTGGCACGTCGATTTCTCGCGTCTGGAGCGATACTTGTCTCTTGCGGAAAAATGTGGCGTTTGTG
This sequence comes from uncultured Planctomycetaceae bacterium, assembly GCA_964652875.1. Lineage (GTDB taxonomy): Bacteria > Planctomycetota > Planctomycetia > Pirellulales > Thermoguttaceae > JAUNBG01. Next base: position 4,623 of record CAZZEF010000253.1, on the reverse strand, counting down.
AACGTATTGAGTTTTGGTACGGTGCCAGCATTCGCAATCAGAAGGTTACCTATGTGGCCGGATACTGTTTCGATGAAGCTTCAGGCAAGTCTATTACTGTTCCTCTGGATCAGTGGTTCGAGCCGACTCTGGCCGCATTGGAAAAATGGCTCATCAAGACAAAGCGTATTGACAAGGCTATGATACACATCGCCGACGAGCCGCAGCCAAGCGATGTTCCCAGCTGGCGGGAAGCCTCTGCCCGTCTCCATGAAGCCGCACCGAAAATCAAGCGTATTGACGCCATTGAAGGCGTTCATTTTACCGACGCTCTTGAAGTCTGGGTTCCCAAACTGTCCCATTTCGACCGATGGCGTGACGCCTATGAAGCACGCCGCGCCCATGGCGAATTCTGGTACTATATCTGCTGCCATCCGACAGGAATTCACTATCCGAATCGTCTCATGGATTTGCCCGCCACGCGAGTTCACGCACTTCACTGGGTCAACTATTCCGAAGACCTTTGCGGTTATCTGCATTGGGGACTCAACTTCTGGCCCGTTTCGCCGTTCGGCTCGCCGACAACAAATTATTGCCCCGGCGATAGTCACACCATCTATCCCGGCCCCTTGGATTCCATTCGATGGGAAATCGAACGCGAGAGTATTGAGGACTATGAGTATCTTGTCTTGCTCGAAAACCTGACCGCGAAGATCAAAAAGGAATCCAAAGCCGATCTTTGGTGGCTTGACCCAAAGAGTCGCAGTAAAGAACTTGCACGCCGCATTGTACCCACTCTTGTGACCACATCCATGGACCCTGCAACGTATGCTGAGACACGCGCCGAATTGGTCCGTGAACTGGAAGCCTTCACCAACGGTCCGCGCTTGATTGTCCAGACGTTTCCGGGCGACAATGCCGTTATTTACAGCGGCCCGAATCTCATTGAGATTAACGGGCTCACAACGCCGGGAGCCAAGGTAACAATAGGTGGAAAAGACGTTGCCGTCGACTCCAACGGCACCTTTAGGGCAATCGACCGGGCAAGAGCGACTGGGAAAATCGAAATCACGGCCACTCTTGACGGTCGCGTTACCAAAACAGTTCGATCTTACGAAGTACACTAGTGCAGTGGTATTCACCTTAAGTTCACGTTCTTCACCTTTGCGCATCCAACCATAATCTGGAATGCTGTTATGAATCGGATGACAACCGTTTCTAAAAAGAACAGCAGTGTTTTTATCCATGTTTTCACGGAGTATTTTATATTCATTCAGGAATTCTTCTTGCGATTGGCGGTTCGCCTTTCCTGGAACGTGCTTGGAGTTTTTGTAGACAAAACCAATCCGGTCTAAAAGAACATTGACTTCGCTAATTGAATAAACAATTGAGTAAGTTATAATTGGCGATTTCTTTGCTTTTGTAAAAAAGATGTTCGTCGAGATATCGACCTAATTCTTTTTCCTGCTCGGAAGTCAAAAAGGCGACACTGCCTTTCCATCGGACGGTTATTAAGGCTTCCATTCCGTCATTTTTATATTGATGAAAATAATTTCGAACAGTCCGTTCATCCATGAGAAGAGCCTCGGCAACCTTTTCCGGTTTCCAGCCGGATCCTAACAGTACAACAGCCTTAATCTGGTCCGCCAGATACCTGACCTGGGTTTTCCGGTGTATCTGTTGAAGTTCTGAATTTGTTCCGTTGTCAGTTGTTAGTCCATCTGTTACTTTGTTTGGATCTCTTGAATGACGATTAAATACTACTCATACTTTATATCGACTCTATTATGGAATATCTATAATGGAACCGATATACATTCCATTATGGTGAAATATGAAGAGGAAAGCCAATCCGCCGCCAATGATTATTTACCTTCAGTTTACATTCCATTATGGTGAAATTTGAAGGAGCGACGATCGGCTTGTAAGGGTTGGATTTTTTGATTTACATTCCATTATGGTGAAATTTGAAGCGAAGTAGGCCCCTGCGACAAGATCGAGATCTCAACAGAATTTACATTCCATTATGGTGAAATTTGAAGGTTAAATCAGATAAAATACACAAGATAGCACACACATTTACATTCCATTATGGTGAAATTTGAAGACTGAAAGAAAGAGTGAAAAAAAGCGTTTATAAAGATATTTACATTCCATTATGGTGAAATTTGAAGTCTTCCTTACGAAATCATTCTCAACGACGATACATATTTACATTCCATTATGGTGAAATTTGAAGTGAATATTCAGAAACAGCGTTTGGATTTTCAATTTTATTTACATTCCATTATGGTGAAATTTGAAGACTTCCTTGAACTGCGCAAAAGGCTGCTTCGGATCAATTTACATTCCATTATGGTGAAATTTGAAGAAGATCACGCGAACAAGGTGTATTTACCGATCGCTCATTTACATTCCATTATGGTGAAATTTGAAGGCTTATTCCATGTACATCGATGCGGTTAATTGGACGAATTTACATTCCATTATGGTGAAATTTGAAGGGGCGTCCTGCTGGGTCGGTACAATACAGGATTATTATTTACATTCCATTATGGTGAAATTTGAAGCTCGAAACGCGCGGGGCTATCTCAATAAGGAAATCATTTACATTCCATTATGGTGAAATTTGAAGCGGGGAAAAGGTTTTGCGGATCGTGGACTGATGGGTATTTACATTCCATTATGGTGAAATTTGAAGTCCGATCCTCGCCACGCTCTGTCGCGACTGCGTTCGGATTTACATTCCATTATGGTGAAATTTGAAGGCTTGAGCCGTCCTAGTTTTTAGCCGCTCGGGCCTATTTACATTCCATTATGGTGAAATTTGAAGAATACTAGGGCTAGTCAAGATGTTAAAATAGACAATAATTTACATTCCATTATGGTGAAATTTGAAGGCGGCGGTTGCCATTCCTATTACGATGATGGTTCATATTTACATTCCATTATGGTGAAATTTGAAGATTGATTATGAACTTATTGACTTTGATTCTACAACACATTTACATTCCATTATGGTGAAATTTGAAGTACAGAGTCAGGATACTGCATAATTTGTAAGTCCTTATTTACATTCCATTATGGTGAAATTTGAAGGTTAAATAACCTGCAAGTCGCCAATCGTAAATACGATTTACATTCCATTATGGTGAAATTTGAAGTTCCAGACCTTTGTTAAAAATTATTAGGATATATAAATTTACATTCCATTATGGTGAAATTTGAAGATCCGGGGATGTGCTAGCAAGTGGATGTTATGTCAATTTACATTCCATTATGGTGAAATTTGAAGCGGAAACGAAATTATATCTTACAAGATCAGCGGTAAGATTTACATTCCATTATGGTGAAATTTGAAGGGAAAATTCGCATCGGATCCTGAATTGGATTTTACAATTTACATTCCATTATGGTGAAATTTGAAGAACCAGCAGAAAACCTTTCTTTGTGACGGTTTTCATATTTACATTCCATTATGGTGAAATTTGAAGCGAATACTGAAGCGTTGCGAGCCGGAACAATTTTAAAATTTACATTCCATTATGGTGAAATTTGAAGGATCCAACTGATCCCGATCCAGATGATCCAGATAATCATTTACATTCCATTATGGTGAAATTTGAAGGGTTTGATTCCGTTCGCAAACGGTAAGCTCAAAAGCATTTACATTCCATTATGGTGAAATTTGAAGTAAAAAAATGACATTAAAAATAATCTTCGGAAAACATTTACATTCCATTATGGTGAAATTTGAAGATGTTGACATAGTAGATACGAACATATAAACAATAAGGATTTACATTCCATTATGGTGAAATTTGAAGATTGTGTCTGGAGCTGTCGCCGGTGACGATATTGATATTTACATTCCATTATGGTGAAATTTGAAGCAAAAAAGATCAAGGGCATATTTATTATTATCACAGATTTACATTCCATTATGGTGAAATTTGAAGGCTCCAAGTGATACCACTATATTATTAGCAAACAGATTTACATTCCATTATGGTGAAATTTGAAGACTCGCCAATAATCTTGACGATCTTAAACGAAGTATATTTACATTCCATTATGGTGAAATTTGAAGGGTTTTTAGCCGGCGAAGGCGGCGCCCGCACGAAAATTTACATTCCATTATGGTGAAATTTGAAGACAAGCAAGGAGTTGATCTTGACAAACTTTTAAAAGTATTTACATTCCATTATGGTGAAATTTGAAGGGCGGTTGCTTGCTGGCTTGAAGTTGCTTAATTGCATTTACATTCCATTATGGTGAAATTTGAAGCCAGAATCTTCAGCAAGATAAGCCTGCCAGAATCTTCATTTACATTCCATTATGGTGAAATTTGAAGATCATTACAGTATGCTATAGAGGCAGTCAGTACTTTATTTACATTCCATTATGGTGAAATTTGAAGGTTATCGAATCGCCGAACGCCGCTTCAGAGATTCATATTTACATTCCATTATGGTGAAATTTGAAGAATACGCCTGCTTGTTGGCTTGAAGTTGCTTGATTGATTTACATTCCATTATGGTGAAATTTGAAGGAACGGTTAGCAAAAGCTATGGGTACTCTCAAAGCACATTTACATTCCATTATGGTGAAATTTGAAGGTTATCGAATCGCCGAACGCCGCTT
>CAZZEF010000252.1:3848-6600 GCA_964652875.1 uncultured Planctomycetaceae bacterium | reverse complement strand
TTAGTTCGGCGATTTGTTCCCGTTAGTTACTCTTGAAAGGGATCCGTCGGCCGGGAAAAAACCGCTCTTTAGTTCGGCGATTTGTTCCCGTTAGTTACTCTTGAAAGGGATCCGACGGCCGGGAAAAAACCGCTCTTCAGTTGGACGATTTGTTCCCGTTTGTTACTCTTGAAAGGGATCCGTCGGCCGGGAAGGAACCGCTCTTCAGTTCGGCGATTTGTTCCCGTTAGTTACTCTTGAAAGGGATCCATCGGCAGGGGAAAAACCGCTCTTTAGTTCGGCGATTTGTTCCCGTTAGTTACTCTTGAAAGCTCCCAAAGGAATATTGAAGCAGATCCGCAAAAGCCTTGAGCAAAATTTGTTTAACATCCTTGCGTCGACAGATCTGTATGCGTTATACTGCTTTTATTTTTAATTTCCGTCATTTCCGCCGATTGTTTGCGTGAATTGGCCGTTCTTTGGACATGATTACGGAAAATTCATCATTGTAACCGATATACCTCCTGTCGGCAATTACTTAAGAAACAGGCGGCCGAGTGACTGGGGGACATGAAAATCTTCTTTTTCGATTTTCGGATCGATCCAACTGATCCATCGTTTAATGATCCCGCCGTCCGATCCATATTTGAAATCAGCGCGGTAAAATCCGGCTAACATCGTATTGTCGTCTTTGAGTACGCCTAACTTTTTCAAAACGTTCAGCGAGAATGACGCTTCAACGGAATAACCGTCTTTATTAATATTCCCCTTAACGATCAGTTCCGGCATTGACCAGTCGTAAACAAACTGCCGGTAATAATGACCAAGGTAATCAAGCACCATTCCGGTCGGCGACATTTCAATGCCGTAATACAAAGACATTTGTTCGTCCGCGGATAAAAAGATCTCGACCCGATCTTCATAGATGAGATCCATTTTTTTGTTCTGCTGCTTTAAAAAAACCGGCGTATGATCGTCCACTTCATACAAAAGATAAAGATTTTCATCGTCATAACAGATCTTTAGTGACGTCTTTTCGGGCTTTTCATTCAGCCAGGGATAAATAAAATCAGTAACAGGAACGATCTTGCTCCAGCAGGGATCGGATCCCTTTCCATCCAAAACAGGCCGGATGGCGCATCGAACAATGTTCAGTGTTTTTCGTTCACCGCAGGATAAAAGTTTTTTCTGATCCGTTCGATCTTTATCCGAATTTTTAATTACTGCGGTCGTCATTGCTTTTTCCCTTGATCTGATTTGTTTCGTGTCTGAAACTTTCGTTTGTTCATTTTTCAATGACGCGTCTTGACGAACGAGATCTTGACCGGCCACGAAACAGCCGTTCGACCCGAATGCCATGATTATAAAAAACAGAAATAACGGAAAGAAATAAAATTTAGTCATATTGGCCTCCTTAACCCCTCTGCCAAACAGGTAAGATTAATGCTGTTGACGCGTTAACACTCTTTTGAGTACCGCTCCCGTTGATCGATATGAACTGATCGGACAACGGGACCAACGGGAACGAAAACTTCTTTTCAGTGCGGCTGCGCTATTGGAGTTCGATTGTGCCGGGACCGATCAGGTAAATAATCTTATTGTTCAGTTCGATCGTTTTACTTTCAGAGTCAAATGAAATCGGTTTACCGAGATAATCGAAAGCATCAACAACGGATCCGGTGATCTTGATCGATTTTGTTTTTGGCATATCCGGAGACCAGATCGCAAAACCATTTTTACCATCGGGTCGTTTCCATTCAACAAGACAGCAGTCACCGGACCGCCAGTTTTTTTTCTGAACGGATCCGGACGGTCGGGCCTTCACCAGCGCCTGATAAGCGACATATCCGGGCTTTGGTGTCAAATCGCGATGCACTATTCCGAAATGATGTTCTTTATCGGAATCATCTTGTTCCGGCGCTTGAAATTCATACCAGAAGTAACGTTCTATTCCTGCGGAAAAAGCAAGTAAAAGAGCTTGAGGCAGAAAGACGCCCTGATTTTCAACAGTCGAAATATTCGTTCCGTTTCCGGATTCCATCAGCATGCTGGCAACGACATTTCCTTTGAAATCGCTGTTGAACTGATAGATTGCGGCGACTGGTTCTTCAAAATTGCCCAGCTTGCCATTAAATAAAGGAATCATTCGATCGCCCGGTTTGAGCAGTTTGTCCGTAAAGAATCGGGTACCTTTAAAAACCGGATAATATCCTTTGAAGACCTCTATTGATTCTTTGGCAATTTGAACCGGCGCTTCTTTCGGCGTATCTTTGACTGTCCACCAGGCGCGCCATCCGATCCGCAGTGCGCTCCGATATTTCTCACCGATCGTTTTTTCCGTTTTTGAAATAACTCCATTGATCATTTCCGATTCATAATAAAACGGAACGCCGCCGAAGACGATTAGGGTTCCGCCCCGTTTAACGTACTTGACAAGATCATCGAAAAATGGAGAAGGCGCCGCTTCCGTTGGGGGTAAATACAGGATCGGAAAACGCTTGATGTCCAAATCCTTGATCTGTTTGATCTGAATGTATTCATATTCAAGTCCGGCGGGAAACATACCTTCAATGGAGGCATCGTTAATTGACAGAGACGGTTCATATGTTTTATCGAAAAGAACCGCGGCTTTACCCGGGACTCCGTTCGGAAAGATCTTTTTTATTGCGCCATTGATCAGCATTCGCTCCGGCATTTCAAAGTTGGGAGGTGTGGCCCAGCCCATTTCCGTGATCCAGATCGGTTTGCGGGCAATTCCGTATTTGTCCATTAG
>CAZZEF010000252.1:2233-3838 GCA_964652875.1 uncultured Planctomycetaceae bacterium | reverse complement strand
TGAACTTGTCAATATCGTCAATAAACCGCTGGTTCAACGGCATTGAAAGCAGACCGCCGCGGTACGGATGAATGTTCATAACATCAAAATATTTTCCCGCGTCCGCCTTGAGCGAGCCTTCAAAGAAGTCTGCCGGCACCCCGGCCAGTCCGCCGTATACAACCTTCAGATCCGGATCAATCGCCTTGATCGTTTTGTAAGTTTCCTTTAAGAGCAAAGCGTAATTAACGGGATCCGGATCGTCGGCCCAAAATCCCCGCAGGTTCTCTTCGTTCCAAACTTCCCAATATCGAATCTTGTCCTTGTATCGGGTAACAATTCGTCGAACGTATTCGGTCCAATGATCCAAATGTTTATAAGCCGGAGTAGCCCAAGCGGTTCCGTAATCAAGAATCGGAAGAATCGTCATTCCATTTTTTTCCGCTTCCGCAAGCAGTCGATCGAATCTTTTAAAATCCCATTGTCCCTGCGGCCGCTCTACTCCACTCCAAGTGTAATCGGATCGTACCCAGCGCATACCGCCTTGATACATAATCTGAAGATTTTTCGGCATGAGATCATGTTCCTCACCTCCTCCAAGATGTGAACAGACACCATACGGCGAAAGCGGATCCGTCTTGACCCGGTCCTCTGCCGATACACTCCCGAAACAAAACAATACCGCCAAAACCGCTAAATACAATACGTCCAAATCTTTCTTCATAAAATCTCTTTCCTCAAGCAACAGTGTGTTGCACTCCCCTCCGTTATATCGATTCCATCATGAATTTTCCGTTATAACGTCAAAAGAACAGCTGATTCACGCAATCAATCGGCGGTGATGACGGAAAATTTAAAATAAAAGCGGTATAAAATATTAAAGGTTAATGATGTTAATGTGTTAAGCCCTCTTTTCGGTTCACGTCTGTTAATCGCCTTTGAAAGATCAAAGAACACTGCAACAGATCAGCAATCACAATATGCACAATTCATTTTCAACACGGAAGCATCGGATCCGGCAGTTGCGCAACGAGTGCATAAACTCGTTTTCAGCGTTTTTTCATTGATTAGAATTTTTTTTGCCAGGTATGACAGTAAGGCTGTTTTCCTTTTTTCTGATAGTAATCCTGATGATAATCTTCCGCGGCCCAAAAGCGTTTGAACGGAACGATACGGGTCTCAACATCGTAACCTTTCTGACGGAGGATTTTTAAAAGCTTCTCGGCAGTTTTTTTCTGGTCCTTATCAAGATAAAAGATGGCCGATCTGTATTGAGTACCGATATCAGGTCCTTGTCGATTCTTTTGGGTCGGATCATGTATTTCAAGAAAATATCGACAGAGCGTATCGAAATCGGTAACTTGACTGTCATAAAAGATCTCGACGGCTTCGGCATGTCCGGTCTTATCGGTACAGACGGCCTTATAAGTCGGATACGAAGTCTTACCGCCGGTATATCCGCTCACGGCGGCGAGTACGCCTTTCTGTTTGGCCATCATTTCTTCAACCCCCCAAAAGCAGCCGCCGGCAAAGACTGCCCGACGGATCCGACCGGTCTCCTGCGATTCGAAGACAATCGAGATCGAATTAACGCAATGCCGGGTATCCTTCGGAGTCGCCATTTCT
>CAZZEF010000252.1:0-2223 GCA_964652875.1 uncultured Planctomycetaceae bacterium | reverse complement strand
ACATGTCCGAGATGTCCTCCGCATTTAGCGCAGGTGATCTCCGTTCGTATCCCGTCCGCGTCAACTGTTCTTTTAATCGCGCCCGGTATTTCGTCTTCAAAAGCGGGCCAACCGCAGGAGGAGGCGAATTTATCATCGGACACATAAAGAGGCGATCCGCACTTCCGGCAGGCGTATGTTCCCGACTGAAAATTTTTAACATATCCCCCGCTCCAGGCGGGTTCGGTTCCCTTTTGTTCTATAACCCGTTTTTCCATCGGAGTAAGCGGGCCGTAAGGGAAAAGGGGCGATCCTGCCGCCGATCCTGCGGATACCTCCGAACTATTCGACGAGATCGCCGCCGGTTTGTCCTGCGCGTAACCGTTCATAATAAAACCTTGCACTATTAATATTGAAATTGCCAAAGAGTTAAAAGTATTTTTCATTCCGACTCCTTTAAAACCGATTCCAATTATTGTTTGATATGACTTATAATATACACAACCAACATTATAATTTTCCGCTGATCCGACGATCGACTTCGTAACCCGACAGTTATTTATACTGCTCTCTTTTAATTTTCCGGTTCGCCCGGCGATTGATTTTCTGAATCGTCGGAACTGTTGGAAAATTTAAAAGAGGACAAAATAATACGGACAGGATCGTTTACGTTAAAAGGCCAGGACAACACGAAAACCGACATAACGGCTTGCCCGATCGGGTTCGTAACATCCTCGATGGGCACAGCGACAATAGTCAGGAGAACTGTCCCAGCATCCTCCGCGATCGATCCGGACGCCATTATCCGGATCCGCCGGTCCTTCGGGATCAACAACCGGCTCGGCTGAAACGTCATGATACCAGTCGGCGCACCATTCCCAAAGATTTCCGTGCATATCGTAAATTCCCCAATTATTCGGGGACTTCGTGCCTGAAACATGCGTTGATCCACTTTCGTTCGGTTCGCCGAACCAAGCGATTTTTTCAAGCGGACCGGCAAAGGGATCGGATGTCCCGGCTCGACAGGCGTATTCCCATTGCGCCTCGGTCGGTAATTTTACCCGGAAGGCGGAAAGATTATTGACCGTCAATGTTCGTTTAACCATCGGCGTTTGATCGGTGTTCGACCGGTCTTTTAACACGGAAACCGCGCCGTTCGACCCGGTTGAAGTTATTATTGCCCTTTCGTTCGAATCCGCAAAAAGCCGTTCGTTCAGCAGTCGGCAAAATTCCATGCTATCGGACCAGTTGACGGTATCAACCGGTTTTTTAGCTCCCTTGAATTCGGACGGATTTTTACCGGTAATGCTTTGATACATCTCTTGCGTGACCTCTGTTTCAAGAATCCAAAAGCCTTTGGTAAGTATTGTCTTATGTCGGACTTCGTTTTCGTAACGACCTTTTTCATCAAGAGGACTCCCCATCATAAAGCTTCCCGGAGGACACCATCGAAAGGCGTATTCAACAGATCGGTGAACGAATGTCAGACGATCGCCCGGAAAGCCCTCTTGACATGCAAACGATGGGGAAGATCCATTTTTTGGGGGCTGCCCGACTTGATCGCGGCATACCGGCTTCTCTCTTGTCCGTACCTGATCGCCGACCGATTCAACGGCCGCAACAAATTCTGTCTTACCGAAAAACAAGAGGCCGACAGCAAGAAAAAACGACAGTCCGATTGTCCGAATGATGTTTTTCATTGTTTTCCCCAGTTTGATCCGCGGTACAGATCCATGACCAATGCACGCAAGTATACCGATTTCATCATGAATTTTCCGTTATAACGTCAAAAGAACAGCCGATTCACGCAGTCAATCGGCGGTAATGACGGAAAATTTAAAATTAAAGCAGTATATATAAAAAGTTTACCTGTTTTTTCAAGTGAAGTCAAGACCCGCAGTCCGATGGGCGGATCAAATCGGCAATCGGGTAAACAGTGCGAAAGTTTTTCTGCTCCCTTGACCTGATTGTGTTATGATTATACAATATAAATATTATTTTTCCAGAAATTGGAGCGATAAAAGGAAGAAAATATATATTGGAAATATATATTTTTGTCAAAAACACGAGTCTTGCCGGTCACGTATTGTTTTTCTGTTCTGACGTCAAATGAACGGAAAATTCATAATGGACCGATGCAAATGACAGAGCAGAAAAGGAACTTTTATCGATTCCGCGCTTATAACGTTTGTTTTAGGACGCCGGGGGATCGAAAAAATTAGTCCGCGAGAAAAGAAAGACATT
>CAZZEF010000251.1:1744-6625 GCA_964652875.1 uncultured Planctomycetaceae bacterium | reverse complement strand
TGACAAAAAAGATCGGACTTCCGAACAGTCGTCGGTTCTCTACTGGCCGGCACCTTTCGTTCCTGATAACAAGGATCGAATCATTCTTCCGCTTAATGAAGGGATCTCTTTTCCTGTTACGGAAAAACCTTACAGGCTAAGCTCACTTTATACTTATGGCGGTCATGGTTTATGTATGGGCTTTTGGGCAAACGTTGAAGATCGAATCGGTTCAGGCGGCGCCGGTTGTCTTTGCATTGTCGAAACACCGGACGATATGAGACTCCAGTTGGAATGCTTTTCACCGGAGAAGGACGGAACTCCGCTGATTCACGCGATGCCCGGCTGGGAAAGTCAGCAGAAAAAATTCGGATACAAACGACAGCTGCGTTATGTCTTTTTCGATAAAGGAGGTCATGTTGCCGCTTGTAAAAGATATCGCGAATATTCCAAAACAATCGGTCTTTATTGTCCATTCACTGAAAAAATCAAAAAGAATCCCAATTTAAAAAAAGGATTTGATCTTTTGATCGGATCGGCCAATATCTGGTATTTCAGCAGTGATCATGTCAAAGCGGCCCAAGAGATGAAAGCGGTCGGAATGGATAAACTTCTTTGGAGCGCCGGCGGAAGTCCTCAAGATCTCAAAACACTTAATGCAATGGGCGGTATTCTGACGAGTCGGTACGATATTTATCAGGACTTAATGGATCCGGCCAATCTTGAAAAGGTCGGACGTCATCCCGACTGGACCCAGGACGCTTGGCCGAACGACATTAATTGGACCGATTCGGACGGGACGTACCGACGCGGTTGGGGGGTTTATCCGAAAGGCGTCAAGGCGACCGATCCCGGAGCGCAACGGATTCGCTGCGCGGTTCTTTGTGATTCAAAAGCTCTTCCGTACGCAGAAAAACGAATCGCAGAAGAATTGAAAACCCGACCGTATCAAGGACGTTTTATCGATACAACAGTCGCGGCCCCTTGGTACGAATGCTATCATCCGGATCATCCAATGACGCGAACCGACAGCAAGAATTGGAAAATGAAACTTCTGGCGCTGATGGGCGAACGATTCAATCTTGTCTGCGGAAGTGAAACTGGCCATGAAGCTTCTGTTCCTTACTGCGACTTTTATGAAGGAATGACAAGTCTCGGCCCTTACCGGCTGCCGCATGGCGGCTGGACCGCCGAAGAATTTAATGATCCATCACCGGAGGCGGTCATTAAATATCAAGTCGGTATTGATTATCGTCTTCCGCTTTGGGAACTGGTTTATCATGACTGCACTGTTTCCTATTATTACTGGTACGATTTTTCGAATCGTCATGCCGATCTTTGGCCGAAACGGGATCTGATCAGCGCGCTTTACGGAGTACCGCCGATGTATCGTTTAACCCGGGCCATTTGGGACAAGCAGAAAGATCTGTTCGCCGCCAGTTATAAAGTCGCCTGTCAAACAGCCCGGGAAACCGGATGGACCGAAATGATCGATCACCGTATTCTTACGGAAGACAGGCTTGTTCAACAGACATTTTTTGCCAACGGAGTACGGGTTACCGCCAATTTCGGTAATAAACCGTTCACCTGTTCCGATGGTTTTGTACTTGCGCCGATGAAAAGCCGTTTCGAAAAAAAGTGAGTCATTTTATTTGACAGTACTGTTTTCTGATTATGAATGTGAACATAAACAACTTCACTTTACAGATCTGTTAAAATATGTTTTTCGACTTGAATGCTTAAGGATCCGCCGTTTCGAAATATTATCCGGCGGATCTTGCGAAGTACTTATAAAATTCACCTTTTAAAATTTTCCGTCCTTTCCGCTGACAGACCGCGTGAATCGGCAGTTCTTTTAACGTTGGAACGGAAAATTTATATATCGAAATCGTTTTAATACAAAACATTAAAAATGACGGCAATATAAAATACTTCTGGTCGATTTTCTTTCAAAAAACCGGAAAAATGAGGGACCAATGAAAAATTCACTTTCTCTTTCAATAATACTGATATTCGTTGTTTTTCTTCCGTTTCATCTTGAAGCGAAAGAAATTTCGATTGATCCGAATAAAATTGTTTTTATTTCAGATACACACATAACGCCAAAGAGTCCGGAACATTTGCGCCGTTTTATTCAGGTTTGCGATGAAGTTGCCGCAATGACCCCGCGGCCCGCTTTTGTCATTATTATGGGCGATTTGATTACCAATGGCAAATTGGAAGAATACAAAGAATTTCAAAAGATCGTCCAAAAACTCGATAATGAAAAGATCCCTTGGAATATTGTTATTGGCAATCATGACCGCCGCGAACTCATTTTCAAGGCGTTTCCCGAAAAGAAATCGACAATACCCGAAATACCTGGCAAACAGATCCTGAAATTGGAAACAGAGAAGGTGCGTATTCTTCTTTTTGACTCGCGAATGGATGATTCCCGAAGCTGGATGGCGGAAAAGACCAAGTATCCGAAACGTCGGCCTTGGGACGGTACAATGGACGAAAAGAGTAAAAAATGGCTCAAATCGGAACTTGATCAATCCGATAAACCGGTTATTGTCGGCGCGCATCACAGCGCTCAAGAGACAAAACTGACGGAAATCATGAAAGACTATCCGCAAGCCCGCGTTTATGTTCACGGCCACTCTCATCAATGTTATTCGAAAGTCGTTGACGGAATTGATTCTGTTTCTTTCCCGTCATTGGCAGATAACCGGCCTTCTGACAGTGATGTCATTGGATATTTCGTTATGACCGTTAAAGAAAACAAGATCATCTTTACTCTTCAAACGCTCGACAAAACCGATAATCGAAACGGATCCGAAATTATCGTTCCGCTTGTAAAGAATAAATATACCGATTCCATAATAAAATTTCCGTTATAACGTCAAAAGAACAGTCGCTTCACGCAGTCAATCTGCGCAGATGACGGAAAATTTAAAAGAAAAGCAGTATAACAATATTCGATCATAAAAATGAAATCATCAATAAATTTATTCAAAAAGGACTTTCTAATTTTGTCCTTTTTGATATAATATTTTAATGTCAGGCAATGTCTTGTTGAGCGATTCTGATAAACAGAAAATATTTAGAGAGAACAATGAGTTATAAAACACAATTATATAAATCCGTCATTTGTGACACCCCCAATTCAACAGTATTTCAAAAACTTACAGATCTTGGCGTTGAGGGTATTGAACTGCATTCTGCCGCTCTTGCGGATCTTTCCGTTGAAAAAGCTCATGAACTTCGGGATGAAACGGAGAAAATAAAGCTTAGAATACATTCACTGAAACTGGAAGCCGATCTTTGTGACGGTTCAGCTCTTCAGTCTTCCTGCGATAAAATTAAAAAAGCGCTAATAATTGCCTCCGCGCTCGGGTGCGACCGTCTTCTGCTTGACCCGGGCAAGATCGAAGGAATGGCGATGCCCAATCCTTGGGAATTTTGTACTTCGTATAACGCGAAAACAGGTTATATAAAATCGGCGGATGAAAAAAATTCCGCTCAATACAAACATTATATTCAAGCGCATAATGCCGCTTGCGATAATATTTCTTCTGCGTTGAATCAGATCCTTCCGGAAGCCGCGATGAACGGAATAACGGTCTCCCTGCAAAATACCTGGAGCAATCTCAATGTTCTGCCCGAAGTATTGGGGGCTTTTGTTGATTCGTTCTCTTCTCATTTTATCGGGATTGATTTCGACCCCGGAAGCATGCTGCGTTACCGACCGGCGGAAGATGCGATTAAAGTTTTGACCGCGTCGAGAATTTCCGGTTTTCGAATGCGGGATTTTGTTGTCAGTAAAGCCAATAAAAACGGCGGTCTTTTCTTTCCGGTCGGGCAGGGAGATGTCGATTGGCCCGCAGTTCGAACGGCGCTTGATGAAACCGGTTATTCCGGCTGGGTTACGATCGACGATGTCCCTCATTATTCACTTCGTCAACAAATACGGGTACTTGAATTATTCTTTGAAGGTGAACTTACCCCCCAAAATGCCGAACGTGTCCGCAAATTTCGAAGCAAGAAAAAGTCCGGTCCGACCGTCGAAAAAGAAGCCGATTCATCGAAAGAGAACGAGAAATCAGAGTCATCCGCCGAAAAGTGAATGTCGATTCATCCGCTAAAAACAAGACGAAACAGCCGAATAAAAAGCAACGGTGAACAACGGCAACGTATATTCGGCGTGTCCCGATTCTTTAATTTGAACAGAAATATTAATTCGCGCTATTGGAGAAAAGATGCTTTCGATTTTTAGAGAGGCCATCGCCGCCGGAATTTGCATTGGATTGGGCGGTTGTATATTTTTATCCGTTGAAAATAAAACATTGGGGGCTTTTCTGTTCGCGTTCGGTCTTTTAACGATCGTCCTTTATAAATTAAAGCTGTATACAGGCGCGATTGGTTATTGGCGCCGGGGCTTCAATTTTATTCAGCTGGCCGTTATTATCGCGGGCAACTTTATCGGCACCTGGATTGCCGGAAATCTGCCGAAATTAACACAGATCCCGATTACGGAAAACGCGACAGCGCTTATTCTTAAAAAAGGTTCCTTGATTGATCAAGTTTATTCCAATCCGACCCCTCCTGTTATTTTAGGAATTTTTTGCGGTTTTCTCATGTTTCTTGGGGTTGATGCCTATAAAACGGAACATTTACCCACTCCGGCAAGGGTCGTTATGATTTTTCTGGCGGTTGGACTTTTTATTATTTGTAAATTCGAACACTGCATTGCCGACATGTTTTATTTGAACGCCGCTGATTACAAGATACTTCTTGTTAATTTCGGTTACGGCCGATTGATCGTTTTTATTCTTTTGGTCGTTCTTGGCAATACTGTCGGGGCGCTCTTTTTGTCCCGGCTTTTCTGTTGAGAATTTCAACAACTTGCTCAGCTACCTG
>CAZZEF010000251.1:0-1734 GCA_964652875.1 uncultured Planctomycetaceae bacterium | reverse complement strand
TCGGAATTATGAACGAAACCTTTTTCCCGATCAGATCTTTATTATTGGTCCTTTTCCTGTGAGCGAAATGTTTTTTATTGTTCACAAAATATTTTCGAAAAATCAAGTATGTCTGCTTCAAAGCGAAATAATCTGCCAACGATAAGATCGCAAAAAATCTGCCGATGAAACAAACCTTAAATAATCCGATTATTTCAAAAAGATCAAAACAATCTTTGTTCTTTTTTCAAAAAATTTATCGATAACATTTTGCGGTATTTATACTCGGCTCTTATTTTAAAATTTTCGTTATTTCCGCCGATTGACCGCGTGAATCGGCTGATCTTTTGACGTTATAACGAAAAAATCATAATGAAATCGGTATATTTGAATTACCTGCTTTCAAAAATCCATTGTCCGGACCCTACTTGCCGGAACATCCAAAACTTTCCGGCATCTTCCGGCGGAGTGAGGTTCCGATAGTCCTCTTTTACTTGATATGAGTCTTTCGAAACGTTTTTATTTTGTAAATTTTTTGAATTCATTTTAAACGTGTCATCATCAGGATTCTTTGCTAAAACACTTTTAAGCGGAAGTCCGTCGAGCAAAACTTCTTTTCCGATTTTGGGAAGCCAGATCTCCGCTGTTGTGTTTGCCGGAATATCAACGTTCAGAACAAAAAGCTTATTGGGAGTTTGACTCAAGGATAAAATTACCGGCCCTCGAACAGTCGGAACAGTCGCATTAACCTGTTTGAGAGATCCAAGCTGCGGTTTGATTCTCAATAATGCGGCGGCAGGAGTCAACGGTTCGACACCAACAAGTTTATGCGGAATGATATTGCCGGGAGTTCCGCCGGAAGCATGATTCCAGTCAAGATTCGGTTTAAGGCTGTCGTCCCAAGCTTCCGGAATGATTGTTGTTCCAATTCGGATCATATTGAGCCAGCCGCGGAGTCCGTTTTCCGTCATCAGGGCCAGTCCGTAATCGCCGTCTTCCAAATCATAAACAGAATCGAGCATGAACTTTGCGCCGAAAATACTGCAAGCCATTCCGCGTGATTTAATGAACCGCAAAACACTGGTTCGATGTTTCGGGGGGACAAGTCCGAGCGACATCGCAAAGATATTGGAATGAAGCGACGCGTGATCTGTTGTTTCACCATCGCGGTAAGCTCCCTGCTTTTCATCATAAAACACTTTTTGATAACTGTCGAAGATCAGTTCGGCACGTTTTTTGAAAAATTTGGCATCTTCGGATCGACCCAAGGCCCGGGCGAAATTTTCCAATGAAACAACGGCAAAATAATGATACGCGTTGACAACCGGATTGAAATCACAGAAAACGAATCCGTCCGTTTCGCCTTTAACGCCTTTTGAAAATCCGGGCCAGGGCCAGTCGACCAAATCTCGAATCATCTCTCCTTTGAAATGAATTGAATCCAAAAATTTACGGGTAACTTTTCCTTTTCGCGTACTGATCAGACCATTATCTTCAGCCAGAACCAAAAGCGACTGCGTTTTAAGTTCGTCATAAAATTTTCGAATATTTCGGAGATCACCGGTATAAAGATAATCGTACCAAGCCATTTGAACAGCCCGCATCGGACATTCGCTCGGCCAGGTCGGATGAAAAATGATATACTCCTGGGTGAATCGGGCCAAAGAATATTCGCGATCGATACCGTAATGAATAAGCTGCTGAAAAAGCGAATCGCCTCCGTAAGGGATCCGCTCCCGATCACCATCAATATAG
>CAZZEF010000250.1:1405-6635 GCA_964652875.1 uncultured Planctomycetaceae bacterium | reverse complement strand
ATTGTAATGGAAAATTCATTATCATGAAATCGATACAACATTGAAAAAACGGGCCAGGGAAATTCACCAATACTTGATCATTTTATCAGGGGAGCAATCGAGTGAGTGAAAGAGATCTTCTCGGACGTCCGATGCCATCGCTCCAGGAAACGGTCACCTGAAAAAGATGAGCCGTTATCGTTTCCGATTTCTCCGATGGTTTTGCGGACGTTTCGGATCCCGTTTTTTTTACGTCTGACTTTTGATCATCGTCCGCCGGATCCGCGATCTTGTTTTCATTTTTAAAGACAAGCGGAACCGTTTCAAACCGGATCTCACCGTCCGGCAATGTATTAGCGACAATGTTTTGATATTTTTCTTTTGAAAAATTTCCTGACGCAATCGAATCCGCGGGAGTATTCGATATAATTTCCAAAATATTTTGGAGCTGGAGCCGGGCCGTTTCCGCGGTATCGATCCGATTCTGCTGCGAGATCAGAATTGTATGAAGCTGCGCCAACGCGGCCAGACAGGCGGTCAGGAGAAACAGAGCAATCCCGGTCTCAATCAGAGTAAAAGCGGTTCGACCGGAAAATGGCCCAAGCGGCTTGATCCGTTTTAACCGATCCGGATCTGCGGACCAAGCGGATCTCTGTCCCGATAAATATTCCCGGTTTTCAAAACAAAACCGATTCATTCGGTCGGATCTTTTCGATCCATTTGAAATAAGCATTATTGATTGATCTGTTTTCATTGTTATTTATATTTTTTACTTAAAAAAATTTTTCGATTGTCTTTGTTTTCCATTTTGGAGTTTACTTGCCGATCCGATTTCAAGATCGGTTGAATATCGATTTTCAATAAAACGAGTCCCTTATTTTGTGTGTGCCGTTAAAGAAGTGATTTTGTCAGTTCGGTCAAAGGGAGAAAGATCGACAAGGCGAAAATACCGACGAAAAATCCGATCGACATCGTACAGAAAGCAAAAAGAAGCTTACTGTAAAGATCGTCATTTCGGACCTGCCGCGCTTTTTTGACCAGTGCGATTTCATTAATCATAAAAGGAAGATTTCCTGTCTTTTGCGCCGATTCCAAAAGTTTTTTTTCCTTTGCGTCAATGATCTTTTGTCGTTTTAGTTCATTGAGCCAAGAGGATCCGGACTCGACCGCCTGTTGAATTTTTATTGTCTGTCTGCATCGAAAGCGGCTGACCTGCATCCGCGCGTAAACGTCCAATATCCGGGAAAGAGACTCGCTGTTTTTCATACCGATTCCGATAAAGTGAAGCAGATGTCCGGCGTCTCCCCAATGAAAGGCCCGACGCAGGATCCAGGGACGCGTATGAAAGATATTCAATTTTAAAAAGAGTCCCCAAAAGCCCAAAATGGACAGGACAACGAATACCGTCTGAATCATCCAAAAATACCTTTGTAAAAAAAAGATGGTGAAATTGACAACAGAAGAGTATTTCGCATTGTAATCGCTAGCGATCATTTGAAAATTTTCGGCCAGCAAGTGAACATGAAAAATAATGGCAAGATCATAGATCCATAACAGGAGGATCAAATAAGCATATCGGGAAACGGAAAACATTTCTGTTTCCGTCTTCATTTTTTCACTGATCGGATCGATCTTTTCCTCTGTATGCGGATAATCGCCGGTCAGTTGAATCATCAGAACGGCTTCCGGTGTTAAAAGACGGGGAAATCGGGCAACCGATTCCGGGAACGAAAGTCCCGAATCCAGCGCCGCCGCGAATTTCCGAAGTTTACGGCAGTAAAAAAAAGACGGAATCGTTTCCGCATAGGATCGAATGATCTCCGGAAGCGGGGTTTGTGATTTCTGTCCGTTGAGAAGAAGAGAAGTTAATGTTTCGCGCCGAAAACTCCTGTTCCAAATGGCCAAAAAGATCAGCAAAGGCCAAATGAATATCATTAAAACGATTGCGCAGGGAAACAGGACAAGAAGTATTGTCTCCCAAGGAAGCGGATCACGGAAACAGCTCCTCCATAAGGATTCATTCCAAAAGATCTGATAAAAAAGTTCGGTCAACAGACAGGCCGTCAGAAGCGCCAGAAGCGTAACGAGTAGAAACTGAACCAATGACCATAATATTCCAAGCCGAACATGACGTGTCGGCCGTTTCATAACGCAATTGGATTCCGACAACGGAATTATCTCGCAAGTACTCATTTTATTACTTTCCATTTCCGGCCTATTTATACTTCTTTTATTTTAAATTTTCCGTCATCATCGCCGATTGACTGCGTGACTCGGTTGTTCTTTTGACGTTATAACGAAAAATTCATGTTGGAATCGGTATATAAACATAAATCACAAACTCAAACAGCCGCAAAGACGGATCATCGGCATAATAAGCCCCAAAAGAGTCAAGATCGCCGCAATGAAAATAAAGACCAACGCGAAGACCAAAGAAAATGTCTGCGCAAAAGACATTATACATTCAGACTGTTTTTCGATCGTTTTCGACGCGTCTTCAAAAGAATCCGCCTGCGCTTCCCGACCGTTATTTGAGTTCAGAAGCGGAGCCAGCCAAACAGGAAAGAGCCAGGGGAAATCCAAAACAAGATCGCCGACCCGTTCGCCCTGTTCCGCCCGTTCACCTGCCCGGCGAAGATCGTTTTTAAATGCCCGGCAGCCCGTCCGATCCGCCAGTGATTTCAAAATGACCGGCAGCGGAATCTCCCGGCGAAGTGAAAACGCGATCATTCTCAGCAGACCGCATTGAAAGATCTTTAACCGCAATGTTCCAAAAAAAGGAATACGATAAAAAAGCCGAAGAAAAATCGTCTTGCTGAACAGGATCATGATTAGAATGAAAAGAAGCAGCGCGATATAAAAACCGCCATGAACCATCAGTTTTCCGAACAGGATCAGCATCTGCGTATTCGCGGGAAGTTCTGTCCCAAAATCGTCATAAACCGTCGTTAATTGCGGAACAATGAAGAAAAATAAAAAATAAAAGACAACCAGAACCGATATGAACAAAAAAGCGGGATACGCCAGCGCGTTGATCAATCGAATACGCATCTGACGCCGAAACTGATACAGTCGGGTCTGAAGCGCAAACGAATCGGCGAAACAGGGATTCTCCAGCGAATCGGACAGAACGTTCCTTATTTCCGATGCGAAGCCCGATTGACGGACCGCTTCCCCCGGAAGAAATCCCTGATCCAAAAGATCCGCAAATCGGAGAAACGACCGTCCGACCGGTCCGTTGTCCGCCGTCAGTCGTATCGCCTCCGCAAGCGAAAGTCCCGACTTGACCGCCTCCGAAACAAGAAGAAGCTGTTCGTTCTGATCCGAACGCCCGTGTCCGCCGAATATTCCAAACATAACTCTTTATCCTTAATATTCCAACACAGTGAGAGGACGCAACAATATATTTACGAAAGAGAAAAAATATCCGCTGACATTACGGAATCAAACGCCCGATCTCGCAATATCAATTATATTTAAGACGTTAATCTTTACAGACGTTTTCCTCCTCTTTTTAAAAATACTTTCCCTTCGTAATGATGGGGAAGTCATTCCTTCTTCCAAGCAAAGTAAAAACAAACTTACTGAATCATCGGTCCGCTGAGCAGATTGATCAGATGAAAATACGGCCATTCAACGACAAAGCAATAGCAGAATCCCAAAATAACGGCGACTGCGACAATCACGATTGCGGGCAGGAGATTTTCGCATCGGTTCATTGCGATTTCGGCTCGAAACGCGGCGTCATCCGCCAGCGCGTGAAGACCGCGCAAAAGCGATTGCCCTTCGACTCCTTGAACCCAGCGAATAACACGTTCATAATATTTTTTATCCCGGATATTTTTCGGACCAATGAGATCAAGCGCCTGCGGAAGGGGAACCGACGATTCAAGAAGCAAAATCAGATCCCGAATGAAAAGCTCCTTGCGAAATTCCGAAACCACTGTTCCGATAAAAGGAACGCAACAGAAGATCGACACCCCCGAAGTCAACGCCGCCGCATTACTCCTTTGCGCCAGACGGCACCAGCTGAAATAAACTGTCCAAATCAGTATCGGCGGTCCAATGGCCAGCGGGATCTTAAAACACTCATGCGCGTCGAACCAGTTCATCACCAAAATCGACAGACAACTAAAATCAAATGCGTCATAAAATCGCGGATAAATCGGGAGCAAAAAAAAGAAGATCCCCGACAAAAGGAGCCAGGAAAATGTAAAAAGGATCATTGGATAAAGAAAGGCGCGCATCACAAAAAGGCGAACGGTACCGATCTGACGCGCCAAAGAAGCCAAATTATCCAAAACACCGGAAAGATTGTTCGAAATCAGCCCGGTCTTGATCACCCTTGAATAATAAGCCGGAAACATACCGCACTCTTGAACCGCTTCCGCCAGAGAAGCCCCTGACTCCATTTTGCGCCCCAGTTCTTTAAAACACTCGCCAAGACGTTCGTTTTCCTTAATGGCAAACGCCTTCTCCAGCGGCATGTCCGCCCTCGACAGCGCCGCGATCTCCTCGCATAATCCCGCAAGCTCGTCCAATTGAATTGATAACGCCAAAACGAACCTCCGATTTATATCAGTAATTTATATTTGACAATTATTTCAAATAAAGAAAATCTCTTTAACCGTATTAACGCAAAAACTCTTTTATTCAGGTATTCTATAATTTCCGATCTATCCGGCGATCAACTTTATGAATCGGATGATCTTTTGACATTCGAACGGAAAATTCTTCATGAAGCCGATTTCCCCTGTTTTCAACAGGTCAGAAATTACTTGTATCGTTAGAAAATATCCCTGCTCACAAAGACAACGGATGATAAGAAGAAAAAACCTTTGGTCCGCGCTTTGATACCATTCTGAAAATTCAACAAAACCCAAAAACAAGCTGCTTTTATACCGCCGTCATTTTAAAATTTTCGCGGCTTCATAAACCGAATTCCGTTCGATATAAAAATTCCCCAAAAATAAAATATATCCGGCGCGTGTACACTCTTGTATTAATATAACGGATGAATTATAATATTGCAATAGAAAATGGGGAAATTTTTTTGTTTTCTTTGATTTCTTTTTACATTTGTTTTATTAATAAAAAACTTTTATACCGAAAACAGAAGTTTTTCGGCTTGCCGCCCGTTGAAGTCCTGAAGATCGGGGATCAAGTCCGGATCGGCAAAAACGAAAAATCAATCGGGACCGGTAGGGATCGGACGTTATCACAAAATGAATCGGCAGCAGTTTCAGGAATG
>CAZZEF010000250.1:0-1395 GCA_964652875.1 uncultured Planctomycetaceae bacterium | reverse complement strand
AAAAGATCATTCAGCAGGCATCGGCAGACGGAGTGAGCGACCTTCATTTTCAGCCGGACAAAGACGGACTCGCGATCTGGTTTCGATACGACGGGGTACTTCATGATCTTGGACGAATCGCGCCGGAATACATTAGTCAAACAGCGGCCCGGCTCAAAGTTTTAGCCGATCTTTTAACCTATCGAACCTCTGTTCCGCAGGAAGGACGGGTTCAAGCGGATCGGGTTCCCGGTGTTTCCAAAGAGATGCGGATCAGTACAATGCCGACACTGTTCGGAGAACGGACAGCGATTCGTTTTTTCGCGGAAGAGGACCGATTCCGTTATCCTGAGCAGCTCGGATTTTCTCCCGATCTGGAACAGGGGCTAATCCGGGCCGTCAGTCAAAAAGGGGGCGCCGTTATTATTTGCGGACCCGCCGGAAGCGGTAAAACGACAACCGCCTATTCTCTTTTACGTCATCTGGCTGCCCGAAGCAATAGCCTGCGCTCGATTCTGACGCTCGAAG
Organism: uncultured Planctomycetaceae bacterium; assembly: GCA_964652875.1. Lineage (GTDB taxonomy): Bacteria > Planctomycetota > Planctomycetia > Pirellulales > Thermoguttaceae > JAUNBG01. The sequence continues at coordinate 888 of CAZZEF010000250.1, read as the reverse complement.
ATCCCGTCGAACATCCAATTCCAGGAACGGCACAAGTTGAAGTAACCGCAAGATCCGCTGCCTTGACCGTCGGCGAATCCGATCTTGGATCAGGCGGGACCATTCTTCCTGCAATGATCAAATACGCGATGCGTCAGGACCCCGAAATTCTCTTCGTCGGCGAAATTCGCGATCGGGCCAGCGCACAAGCGGCATTTCAGGCCGCCTTGACCGGTCATCTTCTCATCACAACTTTTCATGCGGGAAGCGCCGTCGGAGCCGTTGCCCGTCTTTTGGAAATGGGGATCGAACCGTTCGTTCTCCGGAGCAGTATTAACGCGGTCCTCTCCCAGCGCCTTCTGCGAAAACTCTGTTCCTGCACTCAAAAAGCAACGGATCCTGTTTCCCTCGAAAAGAACTTGTTAACCGATAATAAAACAAAAGAAATTGATCTGGATCTGAACGGACAGATCTTTCACGCGGACGAATATTGGATCCCTGTCGGATGCGAACAATGCTCTCAAACCGGATACGAAGGACGAACTGTTGCCGCTGAACTGATCCCTTGGAAGGATTCTCGAATCGCGCAAGCGGTTCTCCAGCGCGCGGACAGCAATACACTTCAGAAAACCGCGCTTGACGCCGGAATGAAAACAATCGCTCAAAACGCTTGGGAACTTGTTCAAAAAGGCATTACATCTCCCGTTGAAGTATGCCGTATTCTGTAACTCTGTTCAAGGAAAACGAGATTGAAACGACAAGCGACCAACGGAAGCGGATATTCGGTTCAGCGCGGCAGCGATAAGTTCAGCAAGCGACCAACGGGAGCGGGAATTCACCTTCAGCGCGGCAGCGATAAGTTCGACAAGCGACCAACAGGAGCGGGAATTCGCCTTCAGCGCGACAGCG
>CAZZEF010000249.1:0-6788 GCA_964652875.1 uncultured Planctomycetaceae bacterium | reverse complement strand
GGCTTTCCCAAGATCCCGGTTCAGATCGTATGTGGTCCGCGAATGAGGGAGTCCGTAAACGCCCGGCTTGGCAAGAGATCGGATCTCATTTTCCCCGAGAATTTCAAGCTCGTCGTTCCAGCAGATTTTCTCATCGCGTCCGGCCAGCCAGCGGAGCATCCAGCGAATCGTCGCTTCATGATGTTCTTTGGTATAATGATGATTGCTGTCGACTTCCATAATTGCGGCTTTTTCAGAATCGCCGAATCTTGTATAAATTCGAGACGCGTAACGGAACGAACTCCATCCGTTTTCAATATCGAAAAAGTCATCAGTGGCAGTGCATAAAAGAGTCGGACGGGGAGCGCGCATGATAAGATAATCGGCATGATCCATTCCGAACCCGATCTGACCGAAAATGTTCTGTTCGGCATCTTGCGGACCGTTGACGGACATTAGTTTATCGAACATGTTACAGATATAACAACAGGGCGCGGCCGCTTTGACCCGGGGATCAAGCGCCATAATGTAAGACGACTGCGTTCCGCCGCCGCTAATACCCGCCGCGCCAAGTTGATCCGGTATGACATCTTTGCGCGTCTGAAGATAATCAAGAGCGCGGATCATATCCCAAACTTCAAAAGTGGCCGTATTGCGTCCGACAAGAATCGAACCGCCGCCAATAACGTTATGCGCCGCAACACTGGCCAGCTGATAAGATCCGTCCGGCTTGAGCATTTGCCAGCGTTCGCCCTGATCGATCGGATCCATAATGAACATGGCCAGTCCGTTGGCCGCCCCGAGCGCGCAGACCTGCTGCATCCAGGGAGCCGCTTTTCCGGTCGCCGTATGTCCACAGACGATCAAAACGGCGGGGTAAGGCGCCTTGAATTTGTTCTCCAACGGAAGAAACATCGTTCCGGTAACATAAAAACCGGGCACGCTTTCGAAAACGATCTTTTCAATTCGGAAGTACTTCTTCTGCAAACGGGCCGTAATTTTAGCGTTGAGCGGGGATTTGGTCCAACATGGGCCGAGCTGCCGGTAAAAATAATCGATTCGGTCTTTCTGATACTTTTGGACCTCTTCGATCGTTTTGACTTTTTCATAATTCGTTTTCCATTCGATCTCTTTTTCAGCGATCAGAGCAAGAAAATTATCATGCATCATGAAATCCGGTTTTTCAAGGATCCCTTTCTTAAATAAAAGAGTTTGAGCCCGTTGAATCGCTCTTGGATCCTTTTCCGTTTTTTGAGCGAAAACAACTCCGCAAAAAAATAAAAATAATATCGCGGTCAGTACTGTTTTTTTTGTCATGCTGTTCGTGTCCTTTGATGTTTTTTTCTTTTGACCGTATTGCGCCGATTCTGTTTTTCTGTTCCCGGATCAAAAAGGAAGAGTCGCCTCATCAAATTGCCCAACGAAATGGACAAATTGATCCTTATTGACGAAAAACATGAATAACATTATAACGAAAAAATTTTCCTTTCTCAAGTATAAAACGGCTGAACAATAAAAGATGTTCAATAAAACAAAAATTTAGCAAAAGTATTGAAGTATCGTTCTGAACAAGCTCGAAGGAGAAATTCATTCCGTTGCCGTTAACGGCACTGACAATATTGAACGAAGAAGATCGAAGAGAAGCAAAGACAGCGATTACGCTTGCCCGTTTCCTGACGCAGTTCGGCAGTTGGGGGATTTTCGATTGATCAGGAGCGGTATCAATTCATTTTTTGCCGGTCGCCCTTATAAAACGGATTTTGTCTGACATTATAAAAGAGACAAAAAAAGGAATTACCGATACTGATCCAAATATGAATTTTTCGTTCCAACGAACCAAAGAACCGCCGATTAAGACAGTCGATCGGCGGAAAGAGCGAAAAATTTAAACGAAGAACAGCATAAATTCATTTTATTGGATCAAGTCCGTCCGATCAAAATCATTCGGACTCGAACCGGAATGAATTGAGCTGGGTCAGATCTGCTCATAACCTTTGCGGTAGATCGGACGAACGAGATCGGCAACGCCGGGCGTTTTGAGTTTGGCGAGATTGGTTACTTTCAGATTGACAGGATCCCACTCGATTTTTTCGCCGGGCATATCGGCATTGTTGGCGGTCCAAACGGAAAGATTGCCCAATAAGATCGTTTCGGTAAGCGGTCCGGCATGATACGGGAAGTTCGACCAGCAGAGATCCGGCTTATTCTGCCAAATGGCGTTGAACCATTCGAATTTATGTCGGGCATCAGGATTGTTATTTTTGGGATCGACCGGCGCGATAGCGCATTCAACATCTTTAAGAAGCGGGATCTCTTTTCCTCCTTTTTCGCGGAAAGAATTTCCGAGAAGGGCGCCTTTTTCGCCAATGACGAACGAACCGCCGTTTTCATCGCAGGAATTGAAGCCGTATTGGGCCATAATGTCCGCGCCGACATGCTGTTTACTGTCGTACCAAACGAATTTGATCGGACCGCGCCAATCGTTGGCGGGAAATTCGAATTCACAAACGGATCGGGCCGGAAAACTGTTGAAATCGTGCCCGCTGCTGGAGGCTTTAACGCTAATCGGATTTTTAAGATCAAGTCCTTTAAAAGCCATATTGACATTATGACAGGCCATATCGCCGAGAGCGCCGGTTCCGAAATCCCACCAGCCGCGCCAGCTGAAACTATGATACAGGCCGGGCCAATATTCTCTGACCGGCGCAACACCGAGCCAGAGATCCCAATTCAGTGTTTTGAGCGTATTTTCAATTGCTTTTTTCTTTTCGGCAATCATTTCTTTGGCGTCTTCCTGATCCTCATTTTTCAGAGAATCAGCGAATTTTTTGATCGTCATGTCGCGATTGGGGCCTTGAGGCCAAATCGGGCGGTTTGTCCAAATGTGAACTTCCGAAACCTTACCAAGAATACCGGCGCGAAGTTGGGCCGCCGTCTGACGAAGACCGTCACTGGTACTGCCTTGATTACCCATCTGCGAGCAGATCCCCATTTTTTTGGCTAATTCACCAAGGTAGCGGGCTTCATAAATGGTTCGGGTCAGAGGTTTTTGCGTGTACACATGTTTTTTGGCTTTAATCGCCATTGCAGTGGCGACGGTGTGCATATGGTCCGGAGTACTGACGGTTACGGCATCGAACTTATCCCCCATCTCCGCGAACATCTCGCGAAAGTCCGCGTATGTTTTCGCGTCTTTGAAGTTCTTGTGTTTTCTTTCAAGAATATTACTGTCAACATCGCAAATCGCGACAACTTTTCCGTAAAGCCCCGCCTGATCAATATCACCGGATCCCTTGCCGCCAACGCCGACGCCGGCTACCGCGACATCCTGAAGCGCCGAGGCCCGGGCCCGTTTGAAAGATGTTCCTGATAAAGCGAGAAAACCGGCCGAGGCAACGGTTCCCTGTTTAATAAAATCACGACGTGAAGTTTTTTTGGACATATCAATCCCTTTCTTTTTTGCGATTTGTTTTATTGGAAGCTTCGGTCAAATAACAACCGATTCTGTTATGTTGGATATCGATAATTGCGTAAATGAGGTTCGGCGGATACTTTGTTTTTGTCTTTCTCTTTTGACATTCTGTCAATAAGAAAAATTATACTGCTTCTATTTAAAATTTCCGTCATCTCCGCCGATTGACTGCGTGAATCGATGGAAATGACGGAAAATTAAAATGAAAACAGTATAAAATCAACAGAAACGAAGATTAGATCAGATCTGTTCATAACCGTTCTTGTATTTCGGATGAACGAGTTCGGCAACGCCCGGAGTCTTGATCTTGTCAAGATTGGTGACCTTGAGATTGACGGCGTCCCATTCGATCTTTTCGCCCTGAACACCGGCTTTTGCGGCGGTCCAAACGGCGAGATTTCCAAGCAGAATGGTTTCAGTGAGCGGACCGGCATGATTCGGGAAATTGGACCAGCAGAGTTCCGGTTTGTTCTGCCAAATAGCGGTGAACCATTCGAGCTGGTTTCTGGTGTCGAAATTATTGGAATGTTCATCGGTCGGCGCTTTGCGGTAGTCGACTTTGAGTTCGTCGATTTTTGTTCCGCCTTCGCCGAGGACGAAATACTGACGGGCGTAATCGTCCGGAGAGTAAACAATACCTTTTTCGCCGATGATGATCGAGCCGCTGTTGGTGTTCGGAATACCGTTTTTGCCGATACCGTACTTATCGAAAATAGCGACATCGGGCCGAACCTTGCTGTCATACCAGAAGAACGGAATGGCCTGACGCCAATCGTTGGCGGGAAATTCGAAACGGATCTTGGACATGGCGGGGAAGCTGTTGAAATCATGTCCGCTGCTTTCGGCGACAACACTGGTCGGGAACTTGAGGTCGCAGGCGCCGTAAGGCATATTAACGGTATGACAAGCCATATCGCCCAGGGATCCGGTTCCGAAATCCCACCAGCCGCGCCAGCTGAAACTATGATACAGACCGGGCCAATATTCGCGTTTCGGCGCAATACCGAGCCAGAGATCCCATTTCAAAGTGGCCATTGCCTTTTCAATTGCTTTTTTCTTTTCTTCAACGGCTTCTTTAATATCTTCAGCGTCTTCTCCCTTGAGTGAAGCTTCGAATTTTTTAAGTGTCATGTCGCGGTCAGGTCCTTGGGGCCAAATCGGCCGGTTGGTCCAAACGTGAACTTCCTTAATCCCGCCGATCACGCCCGCCTTGACCTGACCGACGATATTACGCATCGTATCAAAAGAACTTCCCTGGTTGCCCATTTGAGTGCAGACGCCGGTTTCTTTGGCCAGCGTGCCGAGATGACGGGCTTCATAAATGGTTCGGGTCAGCGGTTTTTGTGTATAGCAATGTTTTTTGGCCTTCATCGCCTTGGTCGTAATGATCGTGTGCATATGATCCGGAGTACTGATCGTACACGCGTCGAATTTGTCGCCCATCTCCGCGAAGAGATCGCGATAGTCAACGAATTTTTTCGCGTCTTTATAATTATTGGCGGTTCCGTCGAGCGTTTTGGTATCGACATCGCAAAGAGCGACGATTTTTCCATAAACAGAAGCGTTTTTCAGGTCGCTGGCTCCTTTGCCGCCGACTCCGATACTGGCAACGGCAACGCTTTGAAGAGCGCTGGCCCGAGCAATACGGGCAGTATTGCCGGCACCGACCATGAAACCGGCGCTTGTGACTGCGGACGCTTTAAGAAAATCTCGTCTTGTGACCATCATAAAATGTTACTCCTTATTCCTTATTATCTTTTTACTGTCGGACCCTTTTCAGAATTATACTTGTTCTGAAAATGTATTAATAACACATTGGTATGCCTGTTTTTCCAAACAATTTTTATCTGGATAAAATACAGTGTCCAGATACAATGCAAAACTTAGACAAACGAATACTGGCAAACAACTATTGTGTTACGGTCCATTGTTAATAAACGACAAATTCATGAAAAATTGGTTAATTTTACGAAAACAACCTATTTTCAAACCTTTAAGCTTTTATTTTATCAAATTTTAACGGTTTTTCCAGCTTATTCTTTTATATTTCGTCAAAATTTTCACAATTTTTCACCTTATCTTCGTTTTGTGGCAAGAATAATCCAAAAAAAGTGAAAAAATCCTGTTTTCGGTAAAAAACTTAAGACTGTTATTATCGAAAAATTTTACTTTATCGTTAATTTTCACAATTTTTACTAATTATTAAAAGCCGGTACAACCGATATAAAGATTAAAGGTCTCCAGACGGAGAAGGGGTTTGTCATGCCTTTCAAGCGCGATGGAGACAGAATTATCTTTTAACAAAGACGAGAGCAATGAAAAAGTTTTTTGAGAGTCAGACTGCCGCGGACGGAAATCGAAGAAATCCTTTAACGGGGATTAATCTTTTACTGATCGGAGCAATTCTGTGCGGATCCGTGTTTCAAACGGTCAGTGTTTGGGCCAATGACGCCGGGATATCTTATTCCCAAAAAAGGAATTTAATAAATCTTCAGCAGAATAAAGAACCGAACACACTCATGCTTGTTCCAAGAGAAGACGAATCTCAAGCAAAACAGGCCAATCGATTCGGCAATACGGATCGATCGAAAACGGAGAATAATTTTTTTCTGCCGAACCGGTCGGAACGCGTTCAGAACGCGGATCGAAACAGCGCCTCCGCTCAAAAACGCTTTCGGAGTAACGACCCGCAAAAGTTTGCCGGTTCAGAATCGGCGAATTACGAAGTTAGCGGAAGCCGAAAAAGTGAATTCGGCGTTATTCGACCCGTCGGCGATGTTGTTGCCCGGGAAAGTGTTTCAACCGTCAAGGGAAAAAGAGGGGCCGCTCAGATCATTACTTCCGCGTCTAAAAAACGAGTGATCAGCAGTTACGCGGGCGGAAGCGTCGGTGATACAATTGAAGATCTTGAAATGCCTTATCAGCCAGCCGATAAAAAATCTTCCGATAAAAAAACGAGTCAGTCCGTCGACACCGCGGAATTACTGCTCGATTCCGAATTCTCTGTTGACGATCTGCTTGCGGATGAAAAGATGGAACATAAAAAAGTCTCTCCCCAAAAGGATAATGAGATAAAAACGCAAAGCAAGGATTCAGATAAAAAGAGTTCCTTTGAAAAGATGAAGGAAGAAAAGGAGCTTTCCGAACAAAATAACGCGGACGAGCAAAAGAGAATCACCGATACGGACAATTCCGGTTTTAAAATGGGATCAGATTTCGGTGCGCGTACAGAACCGATACCGTCCCGATCCGAATTGGAAGAGAACAAGCAAACAAAAACCGCCGCGGTCCCTGACAAAGAAAAGGACTTGAACGCTGGTGATCAAAAGACGTTTGC
>CAZZEF010000248.1:0-6817 GCA_964652875.1 uncultured Planctomycetaceae bacterium | reverse complement strand
TTCGGTATTTGCCGCTGTTTCCTTCCGCGTTGCGAATCAGGATTGTTCAGGCCGCCGGACTGGAAAAAAATCCGTTTCGATGTTCCAGGGCGGAGCTTGAAAAAATACAAAACGAACTCGCGCTTTGCCGAAATTTCGATCATTGGATCGAGGATATTTTATTGGGAGAAGAAAAGGTTCGCTTCTGAGGAACAGGGAATGATCATCTGATTGTAAAAACCAACGGATTGTTTAACAGAAGATCATTTGAGTTTTTCCCGGCCGGTCAAAATGTTCAAGATCAAAGAAAGCGAGAAAAGATCAGGGACAGATTTTTCGATTTTACGCAGTCATAAAAAATATTTTACATGCCGATTTCATTATGAATTATCCGTTTCAAGATCAAAAAAACGCTGATCTCAAAAATGAATCGTCGGGATCACGGAAAATTAAAAATAAGAACAGCTAATAAATTTCAACCGAGACAAGTATTCATGTCATCGCATAAAAACAGGAAGGGCCAAGGTTATGACCGAAATAACAAAAGAAACGCAAAAACTTCTTCGGAGGCACGCGGAACAGGAATTCGCGGAAGAATTAACAGCATTGCGGGAAAACGACGATCATCGGAAACCGGAACATTGGGAACTTTCGCCTTGGGCGGTCAAGATCTACCTGTTGGGGGGAACTCTTCCTGACGGTAAAACGATCTCGCCCAAATACGTCGGTAATGCCCGTCTGATGGAAATAGCGATTGCAACGTTGGCAACAGATCGGGCCTTGCTCCTTTACGGGCTGCCGGGAACGGCGAAATCCTGGGTCAGCGAACATCTTTCGGCGGCGATCAGCGGTGATTCGACACTTCTGATTCAAGGGACAGCGGGAACAGACGAATCAGCGCTCCGATATGGCTGGAATTACGCTCAGCTTTTGGCCGAAGGACCATCGCGCAAAGCTCTTGTTGAAAGTCCAATGATGCGGGCAATGAGAACAGGACGCCTTGCCCGAGTTGAAGAACTGACAAGAATCGGGAGCGATGTTCAGGACACCTTGATCACTATTTTATCAGAAAAAACGCTTCCGATTCCTGAACTGAATAGCGAAATTCAGGCGGAAAAGGGTTTTAATGTCATCGCGACGGCCAATAACAGGGACCGCGGCGTCAACGAACTTTCAAGCGCGCTTATGCGCCGATTCAATACTGTTGTTCTGCCTGTTCCCGGCTCACTGGAAGAAGAAGTCGAAATTGTTGAACGACGGGTCGAACAGACCGGACGCGCACTTGATTTTCCTGTTGAAAAACCGGCGATTGAAGAAATACGGCGGGTCGTAACGATTTTTCGAGAACTTCGCGGCGGTGTTACAACCGATGGTAAAACGAAATTGAAAACGCCGGGGGGAACCCTTTCAACCGCGGAAGCTATTTCCGTTGTTAACAGCGGACTGGCAATGGCCGGATATTATGGCGACGGGGTTTTAAGAGCGGGCGATCTTGCCGCCGGTATTATCGGAAGCGTCGTCAAAGATCCTGTTCAGGATCGAATTGTTTGGAACGAATACCTGCAAACAGTCGTAAAAGAACGCAGTGGCTGGAAAGATCTTTACCGGGCCTGCCGCGAGATCGACTGATCTTGTTTGACACTGTGATTCGTTTTATACTGTATATTCCGGCATTTTTATACGGTCTGCATTTTATATTTCCGCGTTCTTTTGTTCCGATTGATTTTGTGAACCGTCTGTTTTTTCGGCTGGGGAACAAAAAAGGAAAAGGAAATCAAAATTGGCGTTTGAAGAGATCATGTTTGTTCAGGAGGCTGTTAAATGACCTTGCATTTATTCGGGATTCGTCATCATGGGCCGGGAAGTGCCCGGGCGCTTACGGCGGCGCTTTCCGATCTTCAACCGGATCTGATCCTCGTTGAAGGACCGCCGGAAGGGGAAGCATGTCTCAATTTAATAAATGAATCCGGGATGAAACCGCCGGTTGCGCTGCTGATCTATCCTTCCGATCAGCCGCAAAACGCCGTCTTTTATCCTTATGCCGTTTTTTCGCCCGAATGGAACGCGCTTCAATACGCTCGGCAGAATTCCGTTCCGGTCCGCCTGATTGATTTTCCTTGGAAAAACAGGTTTGTCCTTGATCGAATACGGCAAGAGGAAATCGAAAAATATTTGAAAAGGACCGATTCGGACAAGCGGTTGGATCGGTCCGGTCATGCTTCCGAACAGGATCCGCGTCCGGATATCTTGTTCGATGAACCTGTTTCTGTTTCGAACCCGAACGCCTCTTCCTCCAAACAGGAAGAGACGATACCGCTTTCGCGGCTGATTCGGGAAGATCCGCTGGCGGTTCTGGCTCAATCGGCGGGCTATGAAAAAAATGAAAGCTGGTGGGAACATGTCATTGAACAGTCTTCCTGCGAAAGTGATATTTTTCAAGGTATTTTGGAAGCGATGACCGAATTGCGTCAGGCCGTTCTTGACGAAGAACTGGCAAACGAAAATAAATCAGCGGACAGTAAGGCAAAAAAAGAAGGAACAGTAAACGGAGAGTCCGATTTTGAAAGTGCGGAAAAAACGGCAACTTTTCTTGCCGATCCCCGTTTCGACAACGGTTATGAAAGAATTCGAGAAGCCTTCATGCGCCGATTTATCCGGGAAGCGATTCGTTCGGGACGTGAACGGATTGCCGTTGTCTGCGGCGCCTGGCATGTTCCTGTTCTCGACGTTCTCGCAAAGGACGGTCCCCGAAAGAAACTTGTTCCGACAGCAAAAGAAGACGATACTCTTTTGACCGGATTGGGAAAAATAAAAACGGTGTCAACCTGGTGTCCCTGGACCTGTTCGCGGCTTTCGTATCGAAGCGGTTACGGAGCGGGAATAGAATCGCCCGGCTGGTATGATCATTTATGGCGTAACAGAAAAAATCCGACCGCGCACTGGATGACACTCGCTGCCCGTTTGCTTCGGGAAAAAGAATTAGATGTTTCCGCGGCGAATGTTATTGAAGCCGTTCGTCTGGCAGAAGCGCTGGCGGCGATGAGAAACCGGCCCGCTCCTGATTTAAGCGAAATGAACGACGCGATTTTAAGTGTTCTCTGTCAAGGAAATTCGCGACCGTTGGAGATGATCCGTCTGCGGCTTGAAATTGGAACGGAGATCGGATCTGTTCCGCCGAAAACACCGGCCGTTCCGCTTCAGCGCGATATTGAAAAGGAACAGAAAAGACTGCGATTAAAAATTACGGAAGAAATTCTGGATCTGGATCTGGATCTTCGAAAAGAAAATGACCGGGATAAAAGCCGGTTGCTTCATCGGCTCAATTTATTGGGGATCCCATGGGGCTCGCTTCGGGATGAGAGTATCCGATCAACGGGATCTTTTCATGAATTCTGGCAGATCCAATGGCAAGTCGAATTTGCCGTTCGAATAATAGAAGCCAATGTTTGGGGAAGTACTCTTTCGGCGGCCTGTTCCGGCGCGGCGGTTTATCAGCTTGATTCGATCAATACTCTTTCGCAGTTAACCGGACTTCTCGAACAGGCATTGCCCGCGGAAATTTCTGAAGACGCGCTGGATCAAATTTTTATTCGTCTTCAAAACGACGCCGCTGTTTCTTCCGATATCGGAGGCTTAATGACTGCCGCCGCTCCTCTTGTCAAGATCCTTCGGTACGGAAACGTCCGTCAGACGGATCGGCTGCGGGTTGAGCCTGTATTTAACGCGCTTTTCGGTCGAATACTTGTCGGTCTTGTTCCTTCCTGCGGGGCTCTGGACGACGATGCCGCCGAAACAAGAATGGCGGAAATCGACGAATTCCAATTAGCGCTTCAAACCCTGAATCAGGCCGATGCGCTGCGGGACTGGTATCAAACGATCTCGTTATTAACGGAAAGCGATTCGGTCAATCGACTTATAAACGGACGCTGTTGCCGTATTTTATTTGAACAGGGAATATTATCTCAAGAGGATCTGTCCGTCAAATTCGGACTGTTCGTTTCATCAGCGCAGGATCCGGACAAGACGGCCAACTGGCTGCAGGGCTTTTTAAAAGGAAGCGGTCAGACTCTGATTCATTTTGAGGTTATCTGGACTATTTTAAACCAGTGGCTCTGTTCACTTGATCGGGAAGTGTTTATGAGACTGCTTCCGCTTCTGCGCCGGTCGTTCGCCGATTTTTCGCGTCCTGAACTTCGAATGATGGGTGAAAAAGTCAAACGTCTTTCCGTCGAGAATAATGGCATGCCGGATCTTTCCTGCTCTTCCAAAGACAGTTCGCCGGATTGGGATGAAAAACGAGTCGGAAAGATTATTCCTGTTTTGAACATGATCCTCGGTTTCAACGAAAGCGGATCCGGCGGTTTGAATGTCTCCGAAGCCCCCTTTGTAAAAAAGGTTTAAAAAAACAAACAGATAAAAACGGAATATAATTCTAATGAACGAAATAAGCGAAATGGAACGGCTGAAACGCTGGCGGCTTGTTTTAGGAAAAGACGCGCAAGAAGAGACGTCAACTCTTGACAAAGAGGGAATCGAAATCGACAGTGTCCTTTCCGCGTTATACAATCCCGATCAGGACGGCAAACGGAAAGGGTCGCTCTCGGGATCTTCTCCAATGGTTCATCGTTGGCTGGGGGATATTCGCAAATATTTTCCGAAATCAGTTGTTCAAGTAATGCAAAAAGACGCTCTTGACCGGCTTGGTCTTCAACAAATGCTGATGGAACCTGAAATGCTGGAGATGATGGAGCCGGACATTCATCTCGTTTCAACGCTGCTTTCGCTTAGTCATGTTATTCCTTCCAAAACGAAAGCGACGGCGCGCATTGTCGTTCAAAAACTGGTGGACGATCTGATGCAGAAATTGGCGGGTAAAACAATTCAGGCGATTCGCGGGAGCATTAATCGGTCGACAAGAACGAATCGGCCCAAACCGGGTGAACTCGATTTCGATCGGACGATTCGCCTGAATTTGAAAAACTGGCAGCCGGAGAAGAAGAGCATTATTGTTGACCGGTTGGCAGGATACGGACGCAAACAGCGGTCGGTCCGCGATATTGTTCTTTGTGTTGATCAAAGCGGGTCAATGGCTTCTTCCGTAATCTATTCAAGCATTTTCGCGGCTGTATTGGCAAGTATTCGATCTGTTTCCGCCAAGATGGTTGTTTTTGATACCTCCGTTGTTGATCTTTCGGATCTTTTGACTGATCCAGTTGATGTTCTTTTCGGAACGCAGTTAGGCGGGGGGACCGATATCAATCAGGCGCTCGGCTACTGTCAAACACTCATTTCGCGTCCGAACGACACTATTTTCGTCTTGATCAGCGATCTATGCGAAGGAGGCAATCAGGAGCAAATGTTTTCCCGGGCGCAAAAGCTGGTTCAAACCGGCGTTAATGTCATTTGTCTGCTTGCGCTCAGCGATGAAGGCGCTCCTTATTATGACGGACAGAACGCTCTTCGAATGGCGCAGCTTGGAATACCGTCGTTTGCCTGTACTCCGGACAGATTTCCCGATTTAATGGCCGCGGCGATTAATAAGCAGGATCTCGCGCTTTGGGCCGGACAAAACGGTATTCGAACCGGAGCGAATGCGGAATCCTTATGACCGATTCTTTGTAAATTTTTCGATCCGTTGCCAAAAGAACCGCCAATTCGTGACGTCAATCGGCGGAGCGGTTGGTATGTTTATACCGGTTTCATGATGAATTTTCTGTTATAACGCCAAAAGAACAGCCGATTAACGCAGTCAGTCGGCGGCGATCACGGAAAATTTAAAATAAATGCAGTATAAAGTATCGATCGGATCAAATGAATGAAATCACTTGTCATTTGGTCAATGGACCGGCAATTATTTAAACAGAGCTTCCCGATCGACAAACGGTTTGCGCAGACCTTCTTTGAGCAGTATTTCGAGCATAATGAAATTGGGAGTCATCATTTGATCGAATGAATAACGGCAAGGTTTTTTCGGAGGATAATCGGCGGAAACACTGCATTCGAGTGTTAGTGAAAGAGCGCCGGAAGCGAGAGTTGCCAGCGTGTTCAAATTGAAAGTATTGCCGTTTTTCGGTTTGCCCGCTCCCGATTCGCGAAGACCGGCGTCTTTAAAAGCGTTCGTCACCGCGGCGGCCAGTTCATTTCCCCGTTCGACATATTTCGGATAATTAAACGCTGACGGATAGAGCATGACCGGGTAATATTCGCAGGAATGACCATTTAAAAAAAGATCGACGTTCCAGCGTTCGACAAGTTTCAGTACTCCCTTGGCCTCCGCGGTTTTTAAATTACCGGGACAGGCGTCATGCATAATGTTAAAACCTTCCGAATTGGGGTATCCGCCGGGATAGGCGACCTGATCGAGCGGGAGCGGAAAATGTTCTTTGCTTTCGCGCCATTCGATCGGTTTGCCATTGGGCCAGATCCCTTGAGACGCTTTTCGAAAGACCGGATAGGAAACGCCTTTCAAATGATCGGGAGAAAGCGCGCGGCCGTCCATATTAAGACAGGGAATAACGATCAGTCGATATTGATTGATCAAATGGAGGAGCGGCTCGTTTGTATGACCGCGAAAATCTTTTCCGGTTTCGAGCAGTTGAATCAGATTGACCGCCGCGGCAACGCTTTCGGCTTCCGCTCCGTGTGTTCCGGCGCAGAAAACAACCGTTTGCGGTTTACCGGAGCGCTGAAAATAAGATTTTAAGGCAGAGGAAGAAGAGGCGGCGGACCAGTTGCTTTGCGGCGGATTTTCCGAAAAGTCACCGTATAAAACCGCGTAAACCGGATAGCCGGCTGGTGTTTTCGCAATGATTTCCGAACGACCTTTGCGAACATTTTT
>CAZZEF010000247.1:5892-6838 GCA_964652875.1 uncultured Planctomycetaceae bacterium | reverse complement strand
CAAAATTCGTTAAATGTTTTGAGAATTTCATCGACCATTATTTGTCCTCCTTCCGGACCGACCGTATTGCTTTGAATAATAGCGCCGTACCCTCTGAAACCGACCGCGCGCTCCGATGGCAGATAAGATCCGGCGGACATATGAGGAGTTTTGTCCAAAACAGCGTTGGTCAGCTGGACGACCATTGTTTCAACCGCGGGCGATCTTGCCTTGATACGGGTTGCAAAATCGGTATATAATTCAAATTGAGTGGAGCAAATCGCCAGTTCGCCCAAGCGGAGTACATTGACGGGAACACGAAAAACCGGATTCGGCTCCTGGGCCAGTTTTTCATATCGGTCGATGATTTTTTTATTCCAGCGGAGTTGACCGTTTTTGGGATCATTTTTCAGCAGATCTTCATAATTCGCTTTGCATTTTTTGTAATCCGCTTCGGTCACTTTTCGTTCGGGCAGATCCAGATAAATTCGCTTGTGTTTGAGAACGGGATTATCATCCTTACTGTTTACAACAGTGTCATAAGTTTCATTAACGGCGCAGACGACTCTTCGCGCGATTTCTTCAAGCCGGGACAGCTGACGGAGGCGGTCCATTCGAGTTTGCGCCTGGACTTGATAGCGCAAATGGGGAGACATATCGCCGGCCGCTCCGCATAAGGCGACGACGGTCAAATCGCCGCCGTATTTTTTGCGCAAGGCGATTCTGGTCGGTCCCCAATAATCAGAAGAAGTTTGATTGTTGTTTTCAACCTCTTGAGACGGGCAGGAAACGTTGACCAGCATTGCGATCGGTTTGTTGTTCATGTTCCAGAAAAAGAGGGAATTGACGTCATGATCTTCAAAACCTTCAACGGCTCGAAAGTCGGGGCTGTTGGTCTTACCGTACATAATCGCGGTTCCGTTGGAATAAACGGCTCGTCTATTAAAAGCGACCGCCGCAAAGCCGA
>CAZZEF010000247.1:882-5882 GCA_964652875.1 uncultured Planctomycetaceae bacterium | reverse complement strand
GGACCGGACATAACCGGTTTGCCGTCGTCGGATTTGGGAATTTCAAAATCGGATTGGTAAGGTGCCGAATGTGTATGTGTTGCGCAAATCATGATCTTGTCAAGATCGAATCCGGGTATAACCTTGCGAACCGTTTCCTGCATTGGGCGATACATTTCCGCGATGATAACCGCAGTATCCATTCCGATAATTAGCGCGGAATCGACTGTTTTTCCGTTTTCTCTGCTTTCGATCAATGTTATATTGAGTTCAAGCGGATACTGACAGGATTTGGCCAGCCGCGGTTTCCATTGACCGCAAAGACAGCAGTATTTATCGGGCGTTATATCCGCATGTGATGTTCCGACATAAAGATCCGCCGCCTGAATTATTTCCGCTGTTCCTGAAAAGATGAAAAACAACAAAATGACAATCAACGCTAAACGGTTTTGTTTCATAAAATATTTCCTTTTAGGTATTAAAAATATCATTATAGATTTCGTATCATCATAAACAGGTCAACAGGCGAGCGGACCCGTTTATGAAAACAAATGATGATCGCGAGTTATTTTATCTTGTAAAGGTGAACATCAAGTCCTTTAAATTTATCCGTTAATTTCCCGTTAACGATGGGGAGTGATCGGTTTTCATAGAGGACATCCGCTTGCGTAGATCCGGGCAGATCGAATTCCGCCTGAACGTCTTGAATGCTTGAATTAACGGTAAGCAGCCAGGAGGAACCATCCTTTGTTTTAAGAAGGAGGGAAATGGAGTCGTTTTTGAGCGAATCGAGAGCAGGTCCGGAGAGGATTTTGAACGAGGGCTGTTTAACCGGGGTCCGTTCGAGCAGAACAGGACTCAAGTCCCGGATCTGTCGGGCAACAGTTGAAATGTTGTTCCAACGTTCGGGGGTTGTCGTGACACCGTAATTGAATTTCTTCTTTTCCGGTTCGACGGTTCCTCCGTAAGTATACCAGGTAATTCCGTTTGCGCCGTGTATGATGGACGCAAAACTCATCGCGCGCAATTCCTGCATTGTCGGAAAACGTTCCCAGCCCCAGCCTTGAAAATACTGAATGATCGGCCAGATACTCTTGGGGCCATCGTTGGCTTTTTTAATATCAATTTGGCAACGCTTCATGTCGAGAATGGTGATCGGAACACAATCGCGCGCCGAATTCTTCTTTTTGGTATGAACCGGATAGATCTCCGGCAGAAACGTATCGGTTCCGCGAACGTAATCCTGATAATTGGAAATTTGACTTTGGGAGGAGATCGGATCGGCCTGTGTCGTCAATCGGGTCGGATCAAGAGCTTTAACCGCGTCGTTTCGATCAAACAGTTCCGACGGTGTTGTATTGGCCGACGTATCGTCGCCGAGATACCAAGCGAGAATGGCCGGATGATTTCGTTCGGTATTAATAAAACGTTCGTCAGGGAATCGCGCAACGGTCCAAAGTTTGAAACCGTATTTTTGTGCGGTGTCAAGAAATTCATCTTCGCGCGGCATGATGTAAGAATGAGCGAAATTAAAACCCGCGTCTTTCAAATCGGCAAAGGCTTTGTCAATATTGAAATTATTGAATTCCCGTTTCATAACGCCGTAAATTCCGATGGGAAAGAACGGTTTGCCGTCGATCAGAACCGCGCCGTCTTCGCGCATTGTTACTTTGGATGTTGTCGGCGTTGTTCCGATAAAAAAGCATTTTTTCGCTTGAACGGAATTGTTGTAATAATCGGAAATTTCGACATCGATCTTGTGAAGTCCGTCATTCCAGTCGCTTTCCGGAATGAAATGAAGAAGATTGTTCTTGCGGTGAAAACGGTCGGTAGCATTTTTCCCGTCCAACGTAATTTTAAGCGTTGACCAAAGAATTGGCGCGTCATCGACAATACTCAAAACAAGTTCATTTCGTTTGTTTTTTGTCGGCGTCTGACTGACGACTTTGACCCGGGGCGGAAACGCGTCCCGGCGAAGCGTCCATTGCGAGTCGGTTTTGGATCCGATTTGGACAGAATAGAGAGTCGGCGCGTTCATGCCATTCGGTTTTAGAAAAACTTTGTAACGAACGAACCGTTCGGTGACGGTGAACGGTTTTTCATAATAAGAATTTTTGGTTCCGTCCGGACCGGTGAATTCGGACCATTTTCCGGGAATGTCATTTACGGAAGGCGCGGAGGAAATTTGAAACCGAACGGAAGTTCCCGCCGGAATGTCCGCTTTCCAGGAGACAGGACCGCCGGGAAAGATCTCGGAAACAAAGCAGCCTTCCGTCTTGGACTGATCATTTTTCTTTTGTAAAGAATCAGCTTTTTCAAAAGAATTATTTTTGCTTTGTGTTGCGGAATCATTCATTGAAAGGAGAACGGAATGAAGCGCGAAAAATTTCCCTTCATCAAGATTGGGACGATCGAATCCGAACTGCAGAACGAACGATTTTGCCTGTTCGGGAACATTGCCGTAAACAGCCGATTCAGAAAAGTCGCTGGCGGCTCCGATAAAGGAAAATTGTTGTTCTCCGCAAGGAGAACCGGCGGCGTCGAACCATAAAACGGCGCTTCGCCAAAGACTGCTTGTTTCAAGTTGTCCGTTAATGGTCTGATCGGTACTGAAAGTAAAGCAGAGAGTGAATTCGGAATGCTTTCGGGTAAACGGTATTTTGTTAGAGTAGAGACACCAGGCGGTGTCTTTTTTAGGAAGTCCCTGACCGCTAATGTAAAAACAGGAGGACCCTTTGTATTTTTTATCAAAAGAGTATTTTAAAAGGTTTTCGTAATTGTGAACTTTGGTATTCCAAACGTTCTTTTGGGTAAACTGATCCGAGAAAACAATTTCGCCAAAAACTGCGGGCCGCGCTGTTCCGTTTCTTAAATCAATTCGGGAATTTTCATAAACCGTGCCTGCCTGTATTACTGAACAAAGGACAAGCATAATCAAGAGCATTAATTGTTTTTTCATTTTTTCTTTTGGGGGTTAAAATTTTTATATTCTGATAATGAACAAACGAAAACGGGCAATAATTTATTATAGCAATTTATAAAACTGAATACAATTATTAAATCAAAGCGCGATCATGAATATTTCAAGAAAATTTTCAATATAGTTGGAAAATTTGAAGAAGAACGCTGATAAAGTTGACAGAGTATTTTTTATTTTACAGATTAGTAACGATAAGAAAACCTGTTTGATTCAGATCCTGATTGAAAGCGCGGTAACGGTCCATATTTAAGGTCAGAAGAATCCTTTTGATTGATTCAATATTTCGGTTTGTTTAAAAGGTAAAGGACCGATCTCTTTAATCAAAGAATGCGTTTTTATACTGCATTTATTTTAAATTTTCGTCATCTCCGCCGATTGACTGCGTGAATCGGCTGTTCTTTTGACGTTATAACTAAAAATTCATGTTGGAATCAATATAAAAGGAGGGATGATTTTATAAATTGAGACAATGTGAAAGCAAGCGGATTTGACAGTCGTAAAAGAGAGATATGCAAAAGCAGGTGATTTTTATGATGATAAAAGATCTGCCGGATTTGGTTTCCCCGATCGAATCGGGATCCATACGCATGACGGAAAGCCGATTTTGGAATTCTTTCGCGGAATGTTCGAAAAAAAGAATTAAAGGCAACATACAGATCCTATTTTAAATTTTTTGTCGTTTCCGGTGATTGACTGCGTGAATCGGTTGTTCTTTTGATATTATAACGGAAAAGTCATTATGGAACCGGTATACAAACTGACCAATATGAAATCAGATCAATTTTGGAACACTGTTGAAAATGCTCTTTTATGGACGGAAAATTTGTTCTGTCTGAAAAATACTGGTCATTTGTGGGTTCGGCTGACTGTATGAAAATGTATATATATTGAGAACAAAAGACAATGTTATATTCGAACATCAGGAAAAACGAGGAACAAGTTCGGCCGCCTTTTTTCCCGCGGCTTCGCCCATTGGAACGGCGTTTCCCGTAACGCGATAACTGGCGTGCGCGATAAAATCGCCGCTGATACATCGTCCGGCCATCAAAAGGTTGTCGAGATCTTTGGCGATCAGGGCGCGCATTGGAATATCGTAAGGTTTCGATTTGACGAATCGGGCCAGAGATCCTTCCCCTTTACGGGCGGGGGTTGACCGGTGAAGATCAATAGGATAAGAGACTCTGCAAACAGCGTCCACCTGTTTTTTTCCTTCAAGAACGTCCTGTTCCGAAACAGTATAACGTCCATGAATTCGACGTCCTTCCCGAACGCCGATATGCTGCGCGGTTGAAACAAGCCAAAGATCTTTCCAAACGCCTCCCAAGCTTCTCAAGGAATCAACGAGCTGATGAAGTTCCGATCGCGCCTTGATGGTCGCATCGGTTAAATCGCGGGCGCGGGTTCCCTTAAATCCGTGAAGATGGGTCGCCATAAGTCCCCAAACCGTTCCGTTCAAATACCAAAGCGAAGGCCGGCGATAGGAAGGAACGAAATTTGCCCGCGCCAGTTCCGCAAGTAGTTTTTGATGATCGGTGAACGGTAAAGCCTCCTTGTTAATTCCGGCTAAAAGTGCCATTAAACTCATTGGCTGAAAAGATCCGTCTTGAGGATTGCCGAAATCGTAACCGCAGCCGGCCATTGCGGCCAAGTCACCGTCACCAGTGCAGTCAATAAAGATCTTGCCAGAGATTGCTTCCCGACCCGATTTCGATTCGATGATTACCGATTGAATTTTTCGTTCGGCCGTTTGTGCCGCCGCAACTCTTGTATGAAGACGAAGATCAATTTTCGCTTCCGAACAAAGTTTGTCCAACAGATATTTCATGATTTCAACATCATAAACATTGCCGCGAATCGCTTTCATTTTCTCAAGCTGGAGAAGAATTTCGCGCATGATTCCCTGTTTTCCGTGTTGATCGAGAATAAGACAAAGCGCTCCGGCTGTCCAGATCCCGCCAAGACAGTTTTCAGATTCGATCAAGGTTGTTTTTACTCCTGATCGGGCCGCGGCAAGAGCGGCCGCAATACCCGCCGGTCCGCC
>CAZZEF010000247.1:0-872 GCA_964652875.1 uncultured Planctomycetaceae bacterium | reverse complement strand
GGGCAGGTTCCAAAACAGATCGGGTTGATTTTGAAAATGTTTTTTCTCCTTGCGCGTGTTTCTTTGGGCAGAAATCATGCGGCTCTTTCGATTGATCCGTTTTGGATATTTTTTCAGGTTCATCCGCATTCGAAATTTTTATGTTCTCCGCGTAAAGAATTAGTCCTGCTGGTACTGCCGCTATGAATTTTCGTCTTTTCATTTGTCTCTTCTTGTGTGTATTTATAGGGATACTCGTTAATCTTTTTTGTTTATTAACATAAATAAAAATGTTCACCTGATTTCGTATTTTATATGGTCAAATAATCGGAAAAGGTGAGGTTTATCTATTGTGATTGGGGCGATTGGCCCTGTTTTAGTTATGCCGTTTCCTTTAAAGAATTATCGTTCTAACGTCAAAAGAAGAATTCCTTTATGAAGTCAATCGGCGCATGAAGTCAATAGGCGCATGAAGTCAATCAGCGGAAATTGGGAAAATTTTTTAATGTTGACAGTATAATACCTTATGAAACGGGTCAATAAAAATCCAAACGCGTGATCCAGTGTCCGTCAGGATCAGCGGAATCGTTATAAAAATAGAGACTGCCCGAATCGATAAAATTCAGATCGGCTTTTTCGTCCGAATTGATTTCAAAGGCGAAATGAAAACCGTCGGGCAAAGGTGAATTGGACTGAATATAATCGGGCCAGCCGCCCAGTTTAATGACTCCTGTTTCGCAAGAGATCTGTGAGCGAATATCTTCATGATAATTGAGTTCTCCATTTTTTTCATAACGAAAAATATTAGTAAAAATACGGTCAGGAAAGTTTGAGTCCGTCCAAACGGGATAATCATTTTCCAAGAGAACAGGAAAAATCGGAAAGGACCGGCC
>CAZZEF010000246.1:0-6840 GCA_964652875.1 uncultured Planctomycetaceae bacterium | reverse complement strand
TTGTTACCCTCGCTTGCTTAATGATTACCTTACGGAGGTTATGAAACCACTTCTAGTTTTTAGGATATGTTTTTAGTGTTATTTATTGGTGTCCTCCTGAGATACATATTTTGTATGAGTTTGTGTCTCTCTTATAGATTCTCATTATTCTCCAGATCCCGGTTTATGGCTTCTTGATCTATGGATATTAACGATGTCAAGTGTGTGTTCTTTTTTACGTTCACTTGTCTTGATCACACATTACAATGAGGTATGAGCCCTACTCCAATTTGATTTTTCACATTTATATCGTTCCAAAAAACTGCATAGAACATCGTATACGGCGCTCGCTGATACAAAATATTCACTACAAACATGAGAACATTTTTCATATTCTATAACAATAAATCGTTTAATGTCATTAGAATAATCGATCATAAGTAAAAGCAGATTGATACTTTCAAATGAGGACATGCCTATATTTGTAATGTTTATGTCTCTAAATAGAGCCATACATTTGTTCATGTATTGTCGATGATCACAATTGTTGGTATAGTCACTATAATTTTCCGCTAGATATTCATTATCGAGTTTGGGAGGGTGATAGTTTACAGCATTGATCATTTCCACTATTTTCTCCATCGATAGATTTCTATACTCCTCCAAAGGAAGTTTTTCATATGGAGGATTGTACTCCACAAAATGTTCTGATATAAGTCCCTGTATCCAACCGGAACAATGTTCCAACGATACAAGATCTTCTTCATTTCCATACTTCTTTCCGTTTATATACACAATAAAATGACCATACACCCATGCGTGACTTGTGTTTGTTCGCATGATTTCATTAATAATAAAGGAAATCGCAAAAATCTGAGTGTTGCCGACCGTTATCATTTGCTGTCACTTTCTTTGAATCTAAGGAACACGTACTCCCAATTTACATTTCTTGTGCCATCCCCGAGGTCATCAATACCGCTAAAATGTGCATTCGTTCTATTGTGATCCATTGAATATCGATAAATTTGTCCCTGATCGTTTCTACCAACCCAAACTTTTGGATTGTCTGGGTCATCAGGTATAGCTTTAGCAAAAACAGTCTCAGCATCTGGAGGTAATGGAGTTTTATTCTTGTTATAGTTCGGTCCTAATACGTGTGCAGGATTGATTTCATATTGGGGTTTAGGTCCGTCATATCTTCTTACTTTTCCATTACTGTTAAAATACTTCTCACATTTATTATGAACAAGTACACCAACGTTTTCAACGTAGTATACATGTTCATTCAGCACTTCAAGATTATGAACACGTTCCGGGCCAGGGCGCGGGAGAATTTGAATGACTTTAGTTATTTGACCGTCATAGAGCAACAAATCCTCTTGCGGCTGTAATGTTCCAGCTTCCACGAAGTCTTGACGCGTCTGCGACCAGAATGGATGGTTCGCAGTGCAACCTATCGGCTTATCAAGTCCTTGGACATGAATGTCTATCGTTTGACCAGCTTCATGGTGAAACGTGCCCGTTATAACGTTCCCTTTACCCGGTTTAATTGGTGGACAGGGATCGATGGCAATAACCTTTGCATCACCCTGCGCTCCCATCTCAGGAAGATCAAGATAAATCGTTCCCCCTTGTGTCGCCTTGACATCTTCTATCTACGACACCGTTCGCAGGAGTGTTATATCAAGTCGCTTACCATTCGACTTGATCATTTCAAGCGTTAACTTACGCCATGATGCCGGATCGGGATCGGTGAAGAACGCCGAACGATCCTGGTCCGTCAGTTGTGGATTGCAGCCAATGGCTCGCTCACCAACTTCAACGTCTTGAATCGCTTTAATCTTAATACCTTTGGGCACCGTCGAGTGAGTTTCAATCGAAGCGTTAACTTTGTCCGACTGCCAGCTGTTGATAAGCCAGGCTGTCAGAAAAAAGCATGTTATCAACATAAGACAGATTACAAGCCGCCGTAGTCGATCATTCATCTTATCATTCATTGAAGTTCTCCTCAGGTATTTATCGCCCTATTATAAATCAATGACATATTCACCGCTACGCCAGACTCACTTCCGGCTGATCAATCACAATCATTTCCGGGTGGGGTTGTCTTGCAATATCCTCCACGAATGTTTTCATAATGTTGACTTTGTATCGTATTCCTTCTCTCTACGTGCTTTTTTTTGTAAAAATCCGCTGGACACATTGGTGTTCAAGCCTATTAGTTCTCCATATCTGAATCGCAGTATTCAAATATTTTCCTGCAATTCTCTTTGATTTTTACATAATCCTGAAAGAGAGCAGGTTTATTCATTTTTATGAAATCCATATTAGAAGTGCTGTCAATTTGGGTTCTGTCATGGTTTTCCATACAGGTACCATATTCCAGACAAGATAGTAGAATACTTGAAGCGTCATGCAACAACATATACAACTGTTTTTCGTTGATAGTCAATGACTCAAGAAGAACAGGCGTTCCGAAGTCTTCGTATAGCTTGATACCAAGCATTGTATTTCTTTTAACTGTCAATATGTAAAATGGACCTTCCATAAAGTTTAGGATTACCCGTTTGCGATTGTTGTTAATCAACTGGCATATGGAGTCTGTCCACATAGAGAGGACAGAACATATCAAATCATTCCAGTTTAATTCAGGAAAATATCTATCTTTGAATCGCCAATAAATGATACCTGTAACTGAATTATTAGATACTTCAACACTATTCTTTTGTACCACTAGAGAAATATCTTGCAATACCTCGTCGTAATATGACAAATCGTTATTATCCATTGTTCTACTCCACATAAAGGGTTTTATTAATAGGGTAAGCCGTCTCAATTGTCTTTGTTTTTGTATTGCCCCATAATTCAATTACTAAACCATCCTTTGTTTTCCCCCTCACCCTAATTCTTTCTCCTTGTGTTTGCATTTTTTTAGCATTAGAATAAACATCCTTAATAGCATGCTCTACGTCAGACTTGGACCAATTTTCAGGAAAAAGAGTTTTTAGTGAATTTGCTGATACTCTGGCTCCACCTGCGACATGTCCCGAGGTAATATGGTCTATATCAATAGTAAGTTTTTTTATTGATGGATAAGCATTATGAACAAGTACACCAACGTTTTCAACGTAGTATACATGTTCATTCAGCACTTCAAGATTATGAACACGTTCCGGGCCAGGGCGCGGGAGAATTTGAATGACTTTAGTTATTTGACCGTCATAGAGCAACAAATCCTCTTGCGGCTGTAATGTTCCAGCTTCCACGAAGTCTTGACGCGTCTGCGACCAGAATGGATGGTTCGCAGTGCAACCTATCGGCTTATCAAGTCCTTGGACATGAATGTCTATCGTTTGACCAGCTTCATGGTGAAACGTGCCCGTTATAACGTTCCCTTTACCCGGTTTAATTGGTGGACAGGGATCGATGGCAATAACCTTTGCATCACCCTGCGCTCCCATCTCAGGAAGATCAAGATAAATCGTTCCCCCTTGTGTCGCCTTGACATCTTCTATCTACGACACCGTTCGCAGGAGTGTTATATCAAGTCGCTTACCATTCGACTTGATCATTTCAAGCGTTAACTTACGCCATGATGCCGGATCGGGATCGGAAAAGAACGCTGAACGATCCTGGTCTGTCAGTTGTGGATTGCGGCCAATGGCTCGCTCAGCAACTTCAACGTCTTGAATCGCTTTGATCTTGATGCCTCTGGGTACCGACGATTGAGTTTCAAGCGAAGCATTAACTTTGTTCGCCTGCCAGCAGTTGACAAGCCAGGCTGTCAGAAAAAAGCCTGCTATCAATATCAAGCAGATTGTAAAACGAAAGAAAGACTTTTTATTCATCGATTTACTACCTTTTATAAAGTATTACCATCTACTTTCAGGCTTGTTGAACGGTACCTTTTTACTCATCATCGAATATTTTTCTCCTGGCCACGGAAAGACAAGTTGTTTGGTGTCACGGTCTTCCCATTGATGTTTCGTCGCTTTCAATTCAACATCATTCGATATTTTCTTTCCTTCCTTTGTCAACGCAATGGACACACTATCATATTTTGCCAGCTTGGGCATTTTTGCAGGATCAATCTTTACGTCGGCACCATAACTGACTATATCGGGACGACCCGCCCCCCAGGATGTGAGTGGATATTCTTTCGAGTGTTCTCCGACAGTAATAAGAACACCGTCCGCATCCGGCTTGGAGCCTACGTAAATCAATGTTACAAGACTAAATGGATTCTCGTTATTCAGCTCTGTTTCAATAGCGCAGAATGCAATTTTCGGTTTTCTGATTGTATCTGAACTTTCGCCTTTCAGAAGCTTACTGACACAGCCCGGCATGTAACCGTCCGAAGCTTTGTTCATGGAAGCGGTTTTGCGTATTTTCTTTGTCAATTGCGGATTGCCATCACAACCGCAAAGAAACATGAGTGTTGCAACAAACAAAAGACAGTAATTGAATGCTTTCATTGTGACGTTCCTTTTTTGGGAATTAACTTAGTTGTATAGTTGTTTATCTTTTTCAATTTGCACGAAGCCGATATCGATAAGGAGCGAATGAGGTATCGACAGGTTTGTTTTTTTATCACAGCGAATGAAAACCGTCTTCTCATTGTAGTCCAAATCAAAAAGACCGCCCCAGGAAGATGAGAAAAAAGTTGCGGTCTTTTTACCAACGATTGTCTTCTCAAATGTTCCGGTCTGCTCTATACGTTTCGTCAATTCCGGAAACGTAATCGGAATATTGCCAGGATGAACGTACTTCTGAAGCGATATGTTTTTGAATCCTTCATGCCAGCAGAAGTCTTTTGGGAAATCACGAAAAAGCTTTCGCATATAACGAAAGACATCGGACAGATCGGTACCTGTCCGGGAAATCTTGTAGGCATTTCGGGGAAGGATGTAGATACCCGGCTTCGTTTTAACACCTTGCCGACCGGGAAACCAGACGAATTCATCCCCTTCAATGGAATCGGCCAGAATCGTCGCGACGGTCAGGTCGTCGGAATCAAGTTTTGTCCCCTCATCGTCCCAAAGATAATACTCTGTCCATCGTGATCGAAACTGACTCTCGTTTTCTTCAAGAATACGATCTGGCATATAAACTCTCAGTGTATACGATGTTATTCCCTCGCCGTATTTTGAAATGAAATCATCATATTCGGGCAAGGTCGTTCCGAGCATTTTATGTAACGCGTCAAGATGTTTCCTGGAAACGGTTGCCGGGTAATGATTCAAGTTGATGATTTCCGGCAACGACTTGTTTTTTTCTGAAGCGGCAGACAAACCGGACAACTTTTCTTTTTTCGATTCCGATGCAATCGGCTCTGTATTTTCATGCGTCTTTTTTGCGGATGTCTTTTTCACAGAAGGCTTTTTGGTTGGTGACTCCTTGACAACAGGTTTTTTATCCGGTTTCGTTTCCGGTTTATCTTTCCATTGTATGAGCGAAGTCTGAATCAAATCGACAAGCTCAGTTCTTTTACTGGCCTGTGCCAAATCAAGAGCGGTTTTTCCTCTGGAAATCTTTATACGCGGATCGATGCCCGCGGCTAAAAAGTATTCGACAGCCGCCTTTTGTCGTTGTTGATTTATCGGTTCGAACGAACGATGCAATGCGGTTTCCTTTTTCGCATTTTGAACGTTAAGCCCGGCTCCGTATTTCAGGAGTACAGGAAGGTATTCGAGAGAACCGTTTGCCGCAGCGACTAAAAGGGGCGTATTTCCTTTCTTGTCACAGGTGTCGCAGGACAGCTTGTATTCAATAATCAACCATTCGAGAAACGCGGCATGTTCATCATGATGTTTTTGTTTCTGTTCTTTGTCCAGACAGTTGAAAGATTCTGTCATCATAAAATGGATAAGCGTCTTTCCTTCAGGACCGGTTTCGTTTGGATCGGCGCCGTATTTTATGAGAGATCGAAACTTGTCTTTATCCAAAAAGCGGGCCGCTCGAAAAAGCGCGGATTCGCCATCTCCGTCGAAATGATGGACATCGCCGCCGTGTTTGAGAAAAATCTCCAGGGTGGCAAGATCGTTGAAAGAAACCGCTGCAAGAAACGGTGTATTCCCTTTGAATATGGGAGCCGTCGAAGCTATGTTGGGATCAAGTCCGAGTTCAAGAAACACAGGGCACGTTTCCTTATTGCCCGCCGCGTTGTGAAAGGGAGTCTGATCGGCGTTTTTGTTTCGGGCAAGCGGATTTGCTCCTTTTTGAAGTAAAATGCGGCAGATTCCGGATGATGATTTCGCCGCAAAATGAAGAGGAGTCCAACCGTTCCTGTTCTTAATGTCCACTTTTATTCCCTTGTCAAGGTAATAGCGACAGACATCGGCCAATCCATACGAGGCGGCAAGATGCAGCGGTGAATCATTCTCGTATTCCTCGCTTTTAAGGCACACGTGTTCAATTGTTTTCGTATCAATATCCGGCACAAGCTCTTTTTGCCTCTCCGGAGACAACGCGTTAAACGCTTTGACTAACACGGACCAATCATATTTCGATTTAAAATCCATTGAGTAATTTTTCCTTTTTAGTTATCAAATGTTGCAGAAATAGTTTTACCATCGGGAAAGACAGCCTTATGGTGAATTTTTGTTGGTCTTGTAGAATTTCCCTCATAAACCAACTCATCCGTTACTTTCGCTGTTAATTTGGAAGACTTAACATAACTGACAATTGCCTTTTGTGACGAAACATTATTCCTCGATTCACTGATGGTGATATTGGAGTAATATTGTTTTTTACAGCAAATCCGCCTAAAACGTTGGCAATAATATGCCCCGCATCAAGTTTACCTCTAAGGTGGTTCCGTTTTTCTGACAGAAAAAAGAGAACGAATAAGGTGGATTAAAA
>CAZZEF010000245.1:0-6883 GCA_964652875.1 uncultured Planctomycetaceae bacterium | reverse complement strand
TTCGGATTGCTGTTAATACGCGATTCGCTTTGTCTGTATCGGAAACCACTCGAAAAAAAGTCGCTTCATTCAGAGAAGGTGAGCGTTCGAGTACAAACGCAGCCGTTTCGACCATTGCAGTATCAAGAACCCCGAGACCGAGATCGATAAAGGCAATCGGCTGGGGGACGCTCAATAGCACGTCTTCTCGCCACTGTTTGTATGAGATCAAGAAGTAGCTCGTGCGCGAGGTAATGGATCCAAGTCTACCATTTTTTAACAGGTGGTTCGTCCAGCGTTCGATAAATGCGGCTCCGAGATCATCTTTCTTGGCATTGAGCAGTTCAGCGATAAAACCTTTCTGCTGATCAACGCCCAGACGCATACCGTAACCGAATTCGGCATTGTCTTCGAACAGGGAGTTACTCCAAGCAGGACCACAACCTTCAGCGTTCTTTGTATAAGGAGTACTCGGCAGATTTCCGCCGTAAATGGAAGAACAACCGGTCGCGTTTCCGACCATCATACGGTCGCCGAACAGCTGGGTAACCAGCTTGATGTAAGGCGTTTCGCCGCAGCCTGCGCAAGCTCCGGAGAACTCGAACAACGGGAGAAGAAGCTGACTTCCCTTGACGGTATTGACTTTGACCTTTTTGCGGTCGTAATCCGGAATGGTGAGGAAGAAGTCCCAATTGGCACGTTCTTTTTCGAGATGTTCGATTTTGTCGGCCATATAGATCGCTTTTTTACCGTCGGCGTTCGGTTTGACCGGGCAAACGGAAACGCAGAGACTGCATTCGGTACAATCATCCGGCGCAATTTGGAGCGTCATCTTCTTCCCGGCGAATTCGGGAGTTTTGGCATCGGCACTGGCGAAACCGGCGGGCGCACCGGCAAGTTTGTCGGCGTCATAGATCTTCATACGCAGAGCCGCGTGTGAGCAGACCAGTGAGCAACTTCCGCACTGAATACAGGCGTTCGGATCCCAAATCGGAATATCAATCGCGACACTTCGTTTTTCATACTTGGTGGTTCCGACCGGGAAAGTACCGTCCGGATGAGAAGCGAACGCGCTGACGGGAAGGAAATCGCCGCGAGCGGCCATAATTTCGCCAAGCGTGTTTTTAATGAAGGAATCATCGGTGTGACCAACAATACCGGCCTGACGATGAATGTTCGAATCGGCAGCGGTCGGAACGGCCACTTCTTCAAGCGCGGCCAGAGAAGCGTCGACCGCGGCGTAATTCTTCTGAACGACTTCTTCGCCCTTCTTGCTGTATGTCTTTTTGATCGTCGCTTTGATATGATCAATGGCTTCGTCTTCCGGAATAAAACCGGCGAGTTTGAAGAAGCAGGTCTGCATGACCGTATTGATACGGCCGCCCATCCCGGCTTTACGAGCAACATTGACCGCGTCGATCACATAGAACTTCAGTTTCTTTTCGATAATTTCTTTTTGAAGTTCGACGGGAAGGTGCTTCCAAACATCGTCTTTTCCGTAAGGGGAGTTGAGCAGGAAGGTACCGCCGGAAACAATGTTGGCGAGCATATCGACTTTTTCGGTGAAGACGAACTGATGGCAGGCGACGAAGTTGGCGCTGTAAATCAGATAGGAGCCCTTGATCGGGCGAGGCGAGAAACGCAGATGGGAAACGGTAACGGATCCAGCCTTTTTGGAGTCGTAAACAAAATATCCCTGGCTGTATTGAGTGGTGTAATCGCCAACGATTTTGGTCGAGTTCTTATTGGCACCAACCGTACCGTCACTTCCGAGACCGTAAAACATGCAGCGAACGACATCGTCTTTTTCGGTCGAGAAGGTCGGATCGTAATCAAGGCTCAAATTGGTAACATCGTCTTTAATACCGACGGTGAAATTCGTTTTGGGGGAATCTTTGGCCAGATCGTCATAAACGCCTTTGACCATTGCGGGAGTAAAGTCTTTGCAGGAGAGTCCGTAACGACCGCCGTAAACTTTGGGCATTGCGCCTTCCCAGCATTGAGTCAAAGCGGCGACAACGTCAAGATAAAGAGGTTCGCCGAGCGCACCGGGTTCTTTGGTTCGGTCGAGAACGGAGATCTTTTTAACCGTTTTCGGCAGAGCGGCGCAGAACGATTTGGCGCAGAATGGACGGTAAAGGCGAACATTGAGAAGTCCGTAACCCTTATCAAGTCCGACGTAATCAAGATATTCTTCAACGATTCCGCTTCCGCTGGCCATAATGACAATGACTTTGTCCGCGTTCGGATCGCCATAATAATCGAACAGATGATACTGACGACCGGTGATTTTGGCGAATTTATCCATTTGTTCCCGAACAATTCCCGGAACAGCAGCGTAAGCGCTGTTGCAAGTTTCGCGAGCCTGGAAGAAGACGTCCGGGTTCTGGGCAGATCCGCGAAGAACCGGGTTGGACGGATTGAGCGCGCGGTCACGGAAGGCCTTAATGGCGTCCAGATCGAGCATCGCTTTAACATCTTCGTCATTAAGTTTTTCAAGTTTATTGACTTCGTGAGAAGTTCGGAACCCATCGAAGAAGTGAATGAACGGAACGCGTGCTTTGTAAGTTGAAGCGTAAGAAATCAGGGCCATATCATGGGTTTCCTGAATTGTTCCGCCGCAAAGCATGGCCCAACCGCAAGCACGGGTAGCCATAACGTCATTATGGTCGCCGAAAATCGAAAGGGCGTGAGTCGCGACAGTTCGGGCAGAGACATGGAAGACGGTCGGTGTCATTTCGCCGGCGATCTTGAACATGTTCGGGATCATCAGGAGCAGCCCTTGCGACGCGGTAAAGGTGCAGGTCATGGCCCCGGACTGAAGAGATCCGTGAACCGCGCCGGCGGCTCCGGCTTCACTCTGCATTTCGATCACGTGCGGAATTGTTCCGAAAATGTTTTTCTTCCCTTTGGCGGCCCAGTCATCGGTCAACTCACCCATCGTCGAGGACGGGGTAATCGGGTAAATGGCCATGACTTCGTTGCAAAGATGCGCGATCAGCGACGTTGCTTCATTTCCGTCACACATTAAGAAACTTCGTTCACTCACTGTTTCTTCTCCTCAAAATTGAATTTCATTCTGCTAATTAACGTTATGTACAAAATTGCAATAACAATTACAACTAAACACCTTAAATTTAAAATATACCAAACAATAAAAATTTTCCCTTAAAGTCAAGCAAAAATTTTCATGCGATTACAAAAGCTCTCCACCTTTTACTGGTTTATCGATAACAATATATTTAATTTATTATAATACTCCAATTACAAGGCAGCGACAAGAGGGTACAGGTAAAATTTCCCGGACTTAATTCCCGAGTTCGACCCGATCGGTACCATTTGACACGATTTTTTGGACTTTATTATTTACCCATACATCGTATTTTATACCTTTTTTAGCCTTAATGATTGCTGTTTCATTATTTATTTCTATTGGGAAAGGCGCAACGATTCGATTTCCTTTTTCAGTAATCTTCAGGACAATATTAGTATGTTGTCCGCGCGCCATTCGATGAAGCAGGTGCAGGGCACTCGGATTAATATCGTAAGAATTCCGAACCTGGGTGAGCATATCAATGGAATCGGGAAGAAGTCCAACAGAGATTCCTTCGCGGTACTGCTGCTGTTCGCCGCTGATAACGATACCTTCAGCGATTTTACGCCAGTCGAGCGATTGATCATGAGGCGCCAAAAGAAGGAGGGCATACGCGTAATCAAGTCCGCACCATTGAACAGGGCGTCCCATCCAGTTGGGGGCTTTCCAGTTGGTCGCTCCGAAAACGGCAATGGTCGCATAACGGCAGGAGATGAATTCCTCTGTTTTGGGAAGATCGAGATCCCAAAGATAGACGAAAGGGAGACCGGAAACGGCCCAGCGGCGGGCGGCGTCAAGATATTTTTTATCTTTAGTTGCTTCAAAGGCGAATGTATTGGCCATTGTAGCCCGGGACGCTCCCATAATATCGGGCGTATGCAGCGACAGTTCCCAAACTTGGGCCCCGCGCGGGGCTTTAAGCGTATTGAGAAAATCGCATCCTTTCAGAAGCGCCTGAAGCGAATCCTGATCTCCGGTGAATCGCCAATGACGGCCGAGAATATAAAGCGAATTGGCGGTATGTCCGGACGCGGTATCGCTCCAATGTCCTTTAAGATATTTTCCATTATAACCGAACGATCCATCCGGACGCTGACTTTTTTGAATGGCTTTCGCCTGACCGTTCATTGAGCTGAGAAGCGTTTGCGATTGACCGCGCAGGAACCAGCTGGAGAAAACAGAGATGTGAGCGCCGCCCATATCCAGTTTGGGAACATCGGGGAGTTTTCCGGTCAGTTCATAGATCACGGAACAGAAATCGGCGGAAAAACCGGGACGGAACGGACCAAGGCCCGCTTTACCGGCAGTCGCGTGAACCCATTTGCCTTCCGAAGTCCGCAAAGTCGAATCCAAAAAGCCGGCTAAATTCAATTTATTCTGCGCGGCTTGTGACCGGACAGACACCGGAAGTTTCGGCAGTCCCCGTTTTTGGGTCTCTTTCAAAACGATCGTTTCCATTACATCCGGTTGGGAAATATTAAACGAGCCGTTCAACGAGGCGCCGTAAAGTCCGAGCCGATGCGAAAAGCGCCAGGATTCGTTCTTTCGGATCTTTTCCGGTAAGGTATTTTTTTCGCGGTCGGTAATAATCGCGGTTCGGTCAATAAAATCGGGAACGGCAAAAATCGGGCGCGTTTTCGGATCGGTGTAAGTCATCGCGAACGAAGCCCGATCGGTGACCAAGGCCGCCAGCGGCGCGGTGATCCAAGTGGTCGGCGGAGCGTATCGGACCCGTTCGAACGTCTCAATATCGGCGACCGAGGAGCTGTATTCCCCTTCCTCAAGGTATTCGACACCGGAAAGAAGCGCCTGTTTCATTTCCCCGATCGGACGCAGAACCGGTCCGTGAACGGCCCGATCCGCGTCAAGTTTGAACGACAGTCCTTCTTGATTCAACTGAAAAACAATCGAACCTTTGACAGGCGAAGCCGATCCGCGGCTTTTAAATTCGAACGCGAGACGATTTTCATCGGTTTTCGTCTTTTGAGGATCAACGGTCAGATCAATTACCGACGGAGAGGGCGTATTTTTCGACTGATCAAAAGGATTGGATCGGTCAAAAAGGATCTTTCCGTATCCTTCTTCATCAAAAAGGAGCGGCATAATGACCGCAACCCGTTTTTCATTCAAAAAGACGAGCGCGCCTGAACCGTCCGGAGCAAATTTTACCGAAAGATCCTGATTCTTCAGCGTGATCCAGTCGGTTTCCAGTCCGTTGTTGAAGGAATAAAACGTTCGAGCTGTTCGCAGATCACTTTGTGTATCGGAAAGCAGGACGTTGATCGACTCAAACGGTTTTTCACGCGGAAAATTCGCGTCAAACTTTTGAATTGAGCCGGGTCGGATTTCGGTCCGATACACTTTTTCATTGATCCGGATCTTACAATTCGCTGTTTTTTCGGCATTGTTTTTCAGATCCAGAAAAAGTTTTCCCTGATCAACGTTCCAACCGGCAATATATATTTTGGGAGGATGAATTCGGAAAAAAGAGATCGACTGAATCAGCGCCTCCTGATCCTGATTTCCCGGATCAAGACGAAAACGGAACATCGGCGACTGCGGATTGATCTCGACCAACGCGTCCTGCCATTGATTATTTTTCGCGATTTTCAGCGTTTTGGAAGACCGGTCAGGACTATAATTTTTAGCATTTTTTTCTGACCAGAAGATCTCGAATGTACCGACACTGCCGGTTCGAACCCGAATTTTCATCAGAATCGGCCCGACCAGTTTTTGACTTGTTTCTTCAGGCAGAGCGGGACCTTGAAAAAAAGGATCGTCTCCTGTTCCAAAACAATGAAGACCGTCCGTCTGATGTTTTAACTCAACGTTATGAAGTGCCTGCCAGCGGGCCGCTTCATCCGCGGAGGTCAGATCGATTTTATAAAGCTCTTCAAGGGTTTCCGAAGCGGGATAAGGATCAATCGACTCAAAATCCGGATACTGTCCGAAAACATTTTGAGATCCGCTTGCAACGATAAAAATCAACATTAGCAGAAACGCCGGGATCAGTAAATTTGATCTTCCGACGATTGCGGACGATTTCGAAACGTGTTTACTCATAAGAACTCCTTTTTTAGTATGATTTTCTTAAGTCCGGTTTGATACGGTCGTTTTTTGGAATATTTTCCTGATTATCATCGGCGGGCGTCAAGTCATCCCCTTGTTTTTGAGCGGTCAAAGACATCTGGATCCGCGAATCTAAAGAGAAATCAATGAAAACGGTACAAAACGATAATCTCTAATCCTAACTTTTTTAACAGGAAAAATCAAGAATGCGATTAAAAATTTTTATCCGGTGATTGAGAATTCCTTTTATTTGGGGTAAAATTATTCTTTTGATAAAGGCAAGCCGTCAGTTAAAAGATCGTTTGCGTTTTTCGGCTGCCCCTAAAAAAAGAAGGGGGTGAAAACGCAAGTCTAACGGCGGGCGGTTTTTTGCTGACAAGGATCTAATTTCATAATAAGCTTAAAAAGTGAAAGAAAAGAGGCTGCTGAATGAAAAAACGAATTGGATATTTTTTGAGTGC
Source organism: uncultured Planctomycetaceae bacterium (assembly GCA_964652875.1). Lineage (GTDB taxonomy): Bacteria > Planctomycetota > Planctomycetia > Pirellulales > Thermoguttaceae > JAUNBG01. The sequence goes on along the minus strand of CAZZEF010000245.1, from coordinate 280 downwards.
CGTCATAATTTTTTCCGTATTAATAGTCGGACTTCAGGCGCAGGACGGGCAGGCCGATGAGACCGAGGAAGAGGAACAGCGCCGCGGCGAGGAAGCCGCGACGGCCGCCGAGCACCAGGCCGGAGAGGACGATCGCGGCATTCTGCAGCACGATCGGCACTCCCGCAGCGCCGACGGGGATGGTGACGAACGCCAGCACGATGATGAGGGCGGCGAACACGGCGATGTAGGCGAGATCCTGCACGCCGGACCGCGAGGACGTACGGCCGGATACTGTTGT
>CAZZEF010000244.1:1551-6889 GCA_964652875.1 uncultured Planctomycetaceae bacterium | reverse complement strand
TTTTATTAATTTTTCGTTCAATCGTCAAAAAACAGCCGATTTATGCCGTTAACAGGCAAAAAGGACGAAAAATATAAAAATGCAAGTAAATAAAAAAACCCGGGTTCTCCATTTTGGGAAAACTCGGGCTTGGTTTTTATAAAATATTAGGGTGTGTTTTATAAATTAAATTCGGCCGTTTGTGTCTTCCCGTTCGGATCTCTCCTTGCGCACTCAGAACAAACTGATTTTTTTCGTTCAGAACAGATCCATTAAAAATCGGTTCGAACGGAATAATTTCTTTTATGTCGGAACTTGTCCTTCATATTAGATTGATAGTATTATATACCAAACAGAAAAAAAGGCAATGGGGCGTCTGAAATTTTTATGTCGGATAAAACCGATTTATACCGGTTCCATAATGAATTTTCCGTTACAACGTCAAAAGAACAGCCGAATCACGCAGTCAATTGGCGGAAATAACGGAAAATTTAAATTAAAAGCAGTATTAATAATTTCAATCATTTGAACAGAATATATCCGAAAGCGGGCAGATCGAAGACCGGTTTTCCGTTTTCCGATTTTTTAACGAAGCTTCCTTTGGCCAATAAAACCGTTTGGGGATCGGCCTTGAAATCGGCCCAAGTGCAAACCGGTTTACGGCTCAAATTGATCAGAACATGAATTGTTTCTCCGTTCAAATTTCTCGTAAAGGAAAGAAGTTTTTCAGCATCGCCGTTATCGACCCAGTTAACGGAACCGGAGACAAGAGTCTTGTTTGATTTTCGCAGATCGGCCAATTGGGTCAGAAACGCGGATCGGGCCTTTCCTTCTTCAGTATTGGCGTTGGCCCAATTGATCGGAAGCTTACCGAAGATCGAATGACGGTTTTTATCCGCCGCTTCCTGTCCATTGTAAATAAAAGGGACCCCGTCGAGTGAATAAATCAAGACAAACGCGGCATTAACGCCATTAAACGTCCATTTGGTTTCCCGTCGTATGTCATAATCATCATTTGAAATATCATGATTGTCCATGTATCGAATAAAACGGGAACCCCGCGGCCAACTCGTCCGCTGACGTTCGTCGATTTTTCGAAGCTCCGAAGCCGGTTTTTTTCCTGTCATGACATCGCCGAACAGTCGATTGTTGAATGAAAAATTGTAATTCAGATCGTAAGCAACCAGCTGCGACTTTGTTTTCATCCCTTCGGCCAAAAAAGCGATATCAGGACGGATCTTTTCGATTTTACGTCGGGACTCTTCCCAAAAATCAAGCGGAGTCATATCCGCGACATCGACCCGATATCCGTCAACGTTATAATTAATCACCCAATGCTCAATGTTGCTGTATAAATAATCGCGCAGCGCCTGACTTTTGAAATTAAGTGTTGGGTAAAGCCAACTCCCGTAAACGATCTCTCCTTTTTCGTTTCGATTGACGAATTCCGGATTAAGACTCAAACAAAGAGCCTTCGGTCCGCAATGATAAAAAACGAGATCGAGCATAACGCGCATTTTATACCGGTGCGCTGTCTGAACGAATTTTTTGAAATCATCATTGGTTCCGTATTCCGGATCAATATTGAAATAATCTTTCATTCGATAAGGATTACACGGATTGTTCATGCCCGATTTTTTTTGGCGGTTGCTCCAGAATTTTCGATCCATATCGTCATCGGCGGTAAAGATCGGGCAGAGATAGATAATCGTAACTCCAATTTTTTCGAGATCGGGGATCTTCTTTTCCGCTGCGGCGATTGTTCCTTCCGGTGTAAAGGCCCGCATGTTGATCTGATACATAATTCCGTTGACGATCCAATCGGGCGCCGTTCGCGCTTTCTGTTTGGACAGATCCTCCGCGCGCAGAAATGAACCAATCATAAATATCAAGCAAAATAAAAAAATCTTTTTCTTCATGGCAGTCTTTCTTCTAAAAATGACAGGAAATTCAATATTGCCGTCGTATTGTTATTATTGGAATTAATTTTTCAGTGTCAAAATACTCTTTGAGCCGGTCCGATTATTAACCGGCGTTTGGAGAATCGTATTTTCAAAGACTTGGCGTAATTTCGCCCGATCCTGAGCTTGATCGACAATCATTTTATATTACTCTTCTTTTTAGAACCTGTCCTGAAGTCAATTCTAAAAAATGAAATAAACAGGACCTTTATACTGCTTTTATTTTTAAATTTTTCGTCATCTCCGCCGATTGACTTTGTGAATCGTCTGTTCATTTGACGTTGTAACGGAAAATTCATGATGAAATCGGTATAAATCATTTTTAGGACAGATTCTTAATTTATCCGCTCTTTCCGCTGATTACCGAAGTGTATCGACTGTTTTTTGCATAGGACTGGAAGATCTGTAATAAACTCTGCCTGTCAAGATCGCGAGTGAACAGCGATATCCGGATGTTTTCAAGTTGTAAATCTGATCGTTTCGGGCCTGACCGTCAACTGGCGTCCCAAAGGCCTTTTAGGTAGCCGAGCGCGAAGAGGTGTCCAAGAATTTCGTAACCGCTCCCCTCCCCTTCGCCGGCCAGACTGGGCGCGTGATCGGTTCGGATCGGACCATTGAAGCCGATCTCTTTGTAAGCGCGGACAATTTCGGCCATATCATGATTTCCGTTGTCATGAAAAGTCTCAACGAACTCTTCTGCGGTTCCTCTGATATCGCGAAAATGAACAAATTTGATCCGGTCTTTCCAGCGTCGGACCAGCGCGGGCACGTCCTCCCCGGCAGCATAAAAATTCGCCTGACAGAAAGTAACGCCATGATTCGGACTATTCGAAAGAGCCAGTGCGCGATCGAATCCCGCGGCGTTATAAAAGATACGTCCGTATCCCCGAAGCGACGGAATCGGCGGATCATCCGGATGAAGTCCCATAACAACGTTCGCCTCTTCCGCGGCCGGAAGAACGCATTCAATAAATCGGCGATAATTTTCCCAAACCTGCTCTTGCGAAATTTGAACAGGATCGTTTTGCGGAAGATCGGCGATATCGAAAGCGGAAGTCAGCGCTCCTCCCCGCTCAAGAATATTAGTCCGTGTACGGTACCAACCAATTCCCGCCATAAAATTATAACAAAGAAGAGGAATCCCAACGGTTCCCATATTCTTAAGCATTATTTTATAAAGCTCAAAATCTTCCTCATATCCGGACAGTCCGCGTTTGATCCGGTCCATATTGAACTGATCACCTTCGAGCCCGTAAAGGATCAGTCCGGCTTCCTCGAAACGTTTTTTCGCTTCTATTAGAACGCTGATATCCCAAGGAGGATTCATTCCGGTCAATTCCGGCGCGCATTTGCAAATCGCGTGAGTTACTCCCGCCTGTTTGGCGAGCTTCCAGCGCCGATCTTGATTAAACGGCAAAAACATCGCGAGTTTCATTATTCACTCCTTTCGCCGGTCAAACATTTTTGGGCATGCCGGTTTTCTTTTGAGTTTTTTAACAGTCTGTAATCAAAACCGAAAACAAAAAATCATTCCTTGTCTATTGCGGAAATTTCAAGTGTTTTCGGCATCAATACCAATTCATCTTTTGAGTCAGAAAAAACATCATGCGTTATAATTCGTTCTTTTCCGCCGCGGCGCGATCTTTTTTGTAAAAGAAGAGAATCGCCATTAAAATCAAAAGAGAGGAAGCGGTATAAACGATTGCCAGAGATGAAAGGCCCGGCGCGTAATTTCCCCCCAGCCGTTCGGCATACTTGGCCAAAACAACCGGTGAAAATGATCCAATAATAAAAGCCAGCGACAACATGAGTCCGGTTGCGGTCGTTCTGTATTTTGGCTCGACAACATCGAACATGGCCGCGAAAAGATTGGAGTCGTAAATCCCGCGAAAGAGTCCGAAAACGGCCAGCGCGATATAAACGGTCAATAAATCGCCAGTCGCACCCATCAGATAAATAAAGGGGGCACCAAAAAACAGACCGATGAATTCCATCAATATACGGACCCGTTTGAACTTTGGGGCATACCGGTCAGAAATACCTGCGGCGACAAAAACAAAAACATAGGCGAGCAGATGATGATAAAATGTCGCGTTGAACGCTGCAATCGTCCCGTCAAGTTTAAAAACTTCATGCAGGTATTTTGGCATCCAGGTCAAATAACCGACATTGACGAAACACATTCCGCCGAACGCAAGCGCCAAACAGTAAAACGTCGGCCGCGATAAAATGGCAGTCAATGCATTGCGCGCCGAAACTTTATCGTCCTGTTGATTTCCTGCTGACTTGGCGTTCGTTTGAGCAAAATCTTTCCGGTCATTACGGAACAGCAGCAGGATCAAAATGGCCCAAAGAATACCGATCCCGCCAAAGGTCAAAAAGGCCAACCGCCAACCGAATTTGAATCCGACCCAGGCGCCAAGCGATCCGCCGAAAACGACTCCGGTATAATTGGCCGTCTGATGAACCGCCATCGCGGTCGCTCTCGTTGTACTATGATACTGACCGATGAGCGAATTGGAGGCGGGATAATAACAGGCTTCTCCCATTCCGGTGGCAATGCTTCTTATAATGATCAGCAGAACAAGCGAAATGAAAATTGCCGCGAACGCCGATTCCGCAAGACCGGGAAACCATTTCAGCAGCAGATCCGAATTAGGAACAAATCCGGTTAAAAGAGTTCCAACGCTAAAGAGCATCAAGCTAAGAAAGACAACCAGTTTCTTTCGAATAACATCTCCAGCAAAGCCGGCGATAGGAACGAAAATACCGTATACGATCGTAAATATGGTTACGACCCAGCCGAGCTGGACATCGGTAAAACTCATGTCGTCCTTGATCAGTTTAATGACATTGCCGAAGAGCTGCCGGTCCCCCTGATTCAGGAAAAACGCCCCCCAAAGAAAGATCAGCATATACCATTTATAATATTTAGGAATCGGATCATAACGTTCCGTTGACGCACCGGAAGGCGCCGGATCATTTTTTTGGACACCCGGATTACTCATTTTCTGCTCCGTATAATAAGGTCTGTCCTGTAACAAGCTGAATCGATCTGTCCGGCAGCTGTTTTTTCTCTCTCGGTTGACTTTGCGTGCTCGCTGTTGTTCTGTTATTAAACAGAAAAAAGCTGCCGGATCCATAAAAATATTATCGTCTTCAGGACAGGTACAAGTTGAAATTAAACAAAACGGCAAAACAATTTCCGACGGGAACAAACGTCCGGCCGGAAATTGTTTTGCGATACTAGAAATAGCCGCCCTGATCCTGAACTTCCTGCGGCGAGAGACCGGCCTCAATCCAGTCTTTGAATTCGAGTTCGTTCCGTTCAATCGCTTCCGCGCGTTCGAGAACCGGAACGATCAGTTTTCGCGGAATGACAATTGCGCCGTCAATAT
>CAZZEF010000244.1:0-1541 GCA_964652875.1 uncultured Planctomycetaceae bacterium | reverse complement strand
ATCATAACGCCGCCGACAACGATCGGAACCTGATAACCGGTCATTTTGGCCCGGGAAAGAGATCCGTTGCTAATCCGGTATCGATACCAAATCGGGAACTTTTGGGAAAGAATATCGCCGGTGTCCCTGATTCCTCCGTCGATAATAGCGCCGCGGACTCCTTTGGACCGGCTCATTTTCGTCATAACGCCGCCCCAATGAGACGCGTGATCGACTCCGTTGGCGTTCCAAACGCAAACCATATTCGGGCCGAGTTCGTCAAGCATTTTAACGCGCAGTTCCAATTCTCCGGAAACAGTTGGATCCGCGTTCGATCGAATCGTAAACGCAAAGCCCGCCAAAACCATTTCATCGCGAAGCGGTTTGATCTCCGCGGGAAGCGCCTGATTTGTCAGACAGGCTTCCCGCATGACGTCATTCACACAGCCTGTATAAAGTTTTTCATAACGTTTGATGATCTCTTCTTCAGGAATCGGAAGTTCAAACGGTTCAACATCGTCGCGAAGATGACGAAGGCGTTCAATGTTCATTTTACTGGGGGTGGGCTGAGACATATTTTTCCCTTTCTGATCACAGTTTCTTTTTATGTTGACGGCATAACCGGAGCAGCGTTTGCGGAAATCCCGTTTTTAGTTGAAAGTATTTTCAAATTATTAAATGACACGAAATCTGTTTCGGTTTTTCGAAGCATCTTCCGTGTCCATTCATTTTAATTCACCGATCCGGCTGACCGTCACACAGTCTGTTGGAGAGATCAAGCGAATTGGAGATCGCTCGTTTTCAACGGACTTTCCGTTTGACGGTCAATCGACTTTAACAGTTTTGGTCTTGACGGTTCCGTCTTTGGCCGTCCAGGTGATTTTATAATCCCCTTTAAAGCCGCGCAGTTTGAAGGAGACATTTTCCTGATCGGCTTTTTCAATAAAAGACGATTTCCATTCTTTATTGATCAGATCATTAAGGGCGAAAAAGGACGGCTTGGGATCCATTTGCCGGGTGAAAAGACCGGAGGTCGTCGGTTCACCGGGCGCGCCGCAATCGTCAACAATGTTCCACCAGGTAATGCCCATGACGGTTGGCCAGCTGAACCAGTAACGATAAAGATTTCGGGCGACTTCCGCCTGAATAGCGCGTCCGATCCGATCATCACCGGGCGCGGTAATGGTGATCTCGCTGATATGAAGAGGATGCTTTCCTTTATCGGCGGCGGTCAAACGGGTCTTCTGAACATCAGGAGTCTGGATCGGTTTTCCCTTGGCGATATCAAGTGTCTGTTTCGGATTGAACAAATGCATTTGAATTCCGACAATATCGATCTTGGCTCCCCGTTTTTCAAGACTTTGGATCTGCTTGGCGTAATTGTCATTGACCGCGTATTCATTAATATTGAACTGAACGGAAGCGGGAAAATATTTTTTCGCGTCTTTAAAGGCTTTAAAAACGTAATCGGACGGCATCAAACCGTATCGGCTGGTATCGTTTCCGCGCTGAAAGTCTTCGGCGCTTTCATTAACGACATCGTAACGATTGATTCGGGCCTT
>CAZZEF010000243.1:0-6963 GCA_964652875.1 uncultured Planctomycetaceae bacterium | reverse complement strand
GCTGTCCAGCGTTTTGCGGATATTGGCCGTTGGCTTGGGGGTATTGACCGGCGAAACCTTGCTGTCCAGCGTTTTGCGGATATTGATTTTGGCTCAAAGTCGGCCGGTTTACTGTCTGCTGATTAGCCGTTGACGGGTTGGGAAATTGTGTGTTGGCCGAAAGCTGGTTGGTCATCGACTGATTGGAATATTGTTGATTTCCCGGTTGGCCATTGATTGTCATTCCGGCGTTTGACTGATAACTGTCTCGTGCCTGCCCGGTTGAATTCTGATAAACAGCTTGACTGAAGGAACGATTCGGAATTTGATTTTGTCCATTCGAACCGTTTTGCGCGAGACTTACCGGCGTGTTGGGATTCTGACCGTTTTCATTGAGTACCGCATTCGGATTTTGAGCGATTTGCTGCCGGTAATTTTTTCGGTAATTCCTTTCATGATCGCTTTGCGAAAGGGACGCTTCTTCTTTTTTGACTTCGTTGATCTGATGATCCATTTTTTGCTGTTTAACGGCAAGGAGCGCTTTTTTGAAGTTTTCCGGTTTTTGCGGAACCGCGATGATCAAAGGCTGGATATCGAAAGGAATATCGACTCTTTTTTTCTTGTTCTTTTCCGACGGGTCGCTAATTTCAACGGTAACCATTTTTGTTGTGAACGCGCCATTGGTGCCAGGCGCCGCTGTTCCCTGATATTTTTTCATCAGTTCATTGATTTCAGGGTTCAGTTCGATGTATCCATCGGACCGGCTTGTTCCGTAAGAATCGAAACTTCCGATCGTTACAAAGCTGCTGTCCCGATCATGAAATTCCCAAGCTTCGATCCCCTTTTGGCGAAGTGCTTCGCAAAGAGCGGCTGCTTTCAGACCGGCGAATCGAAGCTTCGACATAAGGTTCTTATCGTTTTCCTTGGTGTTTTTTATAATAGAACAGTCACCGCGAAAAGTCGCTACCCGCAATGTATACAGTTTTTTATTGTTCAGCAAACTGTATTTACTGTCGGAATTGATTTTTTCAACAAAGGGATCGACAATTCCTTTTTGATTATAAAAATCTTTGTCAATTAAAGGATTGGGGACAATAATTGCTCCTCCGAGCGGACCGTAACCTGCGAACTCCGGATTCTTTTTAGCCATTTCTTCATATTTTTGTATCAGTCTCTGACTTATCTGGTCATTTTGCAGACAGTCAGGCTTACATCGTTTGACGGTTAAAAATGTTTTTTGAAGAGTGACGTCATCGACATTCGGAAAGCTTCCGACAAGAACGGAATATTCGGTAACCCGATCCGTATTGTATTTGTATTTTTTCATAACCGGACTGTTTTTTCCTAAATCGTCCAGTTCCGATTTGTCAGGGTCGTATTTAAAAATAAACGATTCCAATTTGTATTTCTTTCGAAATTCCAGAACGAGTTCCAGTGCTTTTTGTTCGGCGTCATCTCCGCGAAAGTTTTTAGCCATAATGAACCAAAGACCGTCCGAATCCTTGATCTTATAATCCTTTTGCGGATCGGCCTCGATTTTTTTCATTCCCTTAAACAGATTGAACTCCGCGTTCGCTTGTGCGGCCGCAAATAAACAGGTCAATGTCAAAATAAAGGAAATAATAAAAATTTTTGAACGTTTCATGACGGATAACCCTGGCTTGGAATTGAAGAATTTTCAAATTCAGTTTTGTGTTCGGTTGATTTACCTGTCCGATTGAATGCAAAAATTAGCCTAAACTGTTTAAAATGACAGAGTGCTAAAATGGACAAACTAAAAATATTTTGGAGTTGGAAAAAAGATCCGAACTTAATCATAATATCGGATATAACAGTTGTTTGCTTTAGATAAAATAAGGCGTCTTTTTCTGTTAAAAAAGGACGCGCAATAAGATTAAAGAACGCGCAATAAAATTATTGGAGATCATTTAATTTGACATTGAGAAAGCGGAAGTCGGAAAGAGTCTTAAAGCGAGTTAAGTTTTGACAATAATATAATATTAACAAAAGCGGATTGACTTGGATAATATTTTGCCGGATAAAGTAAAAGAAATTTTGATATGAGATCGGGTGCCAATCGGAAATTATTCTTTGTTTTCCGGATCCTCGTTATTGTTTTCCTTTTTTTTGATCGGAAAAAGGAACATGAATATCTGGAAAATAATCAATAAAACAAGGGCAAGAATCAAAGAAACAAGAAAACCAACCAGTCCGATAGGATTGAAAGTCTTATCGGGATAAAATCGTGAAACGATCATTGAGCCCATACAACTGGAAGTCAAGCCAATAACCAAAGCGCTGACGGCTCCCCTATTTCGTTTGCCGGGGACGATAAATTGCGCAATAATTCCGATAAGAACAGCAAACCCAAGCCATAATAAAACGACAACGATAATTTGCTGAATCTCGGAAGGAGGGTTCAATTGAAAAATTTTATCGATCATTGAATAAACTCTCACGAATCATCAGAATAAACAATATCCCTTCCTCTTGTTATCTGTATTAACAAAAGGCAGGGAACTCAACTTGTTTTTAACTGCCGATCAAAATATTCGAAAAAATTCGATTGCGGTTGCAAATATAGATACCGATTTCGTTTTTCCGTTTTGTGTTGAAACTCCTGTTAAACGCAAGCTATTGGGAGAGTAACGGAAAACAATTGAGTTCAGTATTAAATATTAATAATTATTGACCGCAAGCAAAACACCAAATCGATTCATTTTATCAAAACGCGTCATTGATATTAATTGAAAATATCCCGGACAGATGAATCTGTTTAAATGACTCGTCATTTTAATAATAATGATACCGACGTAACGTTTTCTCGATACTGCCGTATTGATCTTTTGAAACGTAAGTCCAATTTAATCAAAAGGAAACAGAAAACTAGTAGTTGAACTGTCCTTGTTGGGAAAGCTGACGTTCCGCATTTTCTTTTTTGATCAAGTCAACTTCCTTCTGATACTGGAACTCATTTCCGGACGGATGATACTGGATTTGATTGTTCATATAATACGGACTGGGCAGCGTTTGACCGTTTTCCGTCAATTGGCAGCCAGAAAAAACAAACAATCCGACCGCCGCGGCCGAAACGGCAAAGATACCTGCTTTAATGCCATTGAATTTCATAGTTGAATCCCTTCATTTATTTTGCGAATCTCTTATCCGCTGTAAATATGATTGAACAATATCCAATAATAGTATTATAATTCAAAAACTGTTCTTGGATAATGTTCAGCCGATATTAAACCGGCAAGTTTACTTGTTCACTATCGGTTGTTTCTTCTTTTTCACTTGAGATTTTTTCAGGTATTCGACTATTTTCATTAAAATGCTTAATCGTAACCGGTTTTTATTTGTGTCCGGCAGAAAAGTAAATTTACTTTTAATAAACAATCAAAAATATACATTTCTTAAAATATGTATCTTGTCTAAGTTTACCGATATAAAATAAAGATTTTAAAAACTCAAAATATTTATATAAACAGGAGTTTTTTTCTTTAATTTTTAATGAAGTCGGACGATAGAAAAAATAAGGGATATAACGATTATAACGATTTTATCGCTATTGAATAACCGATTAAAATTTTATTTAAAAACGATTGTCTTCTCCAATTTACGTTATCGGGAAGCAGGAGTTGGTAAACAGATGAAACAAAACCAGATGAACAAAACCGAGGCACGTCCTGAAATTATTGATCAAACCGTCGCGAAAGGGGAGATCCGAAAGAATGGAACGGTAATAATTGCCATGTTTTTGACGATGATTCTGTTTTCCGGCTGCACGTCAGGTCTTAATTTCGAAATGCCGGATCTTTTCGCCTCCAAGGAAAAAACGGAAGAAGAAGTACCTGTCCCTAAAAAACGGTCGACTCAAGAAAATTCGAAAAGTAAAAGTTCCGGCAAGAATTCGAAGTCCAAAGAAGAAACCTCTGTTTCCAAAGCGAGTAAATTTTATCCGCATCTTCTTTCGGGTAAAAAAGAGTCGGCGGATGATGTTGATTCGAAAGAAAAAAAATCAAAGACCAAAGACGGTAAAAAAGAAAACGGCCGACTTTCTTCCGAAGAACTATTAAAGAATGCCAACAGTTCCTATCAGGCAGGAAAGTATTATGATGCGTCTCGAATGTATGTTTCCTGGCTTCATTATTATGATAAAACCGGTGAACCGGAAGATAAAGCGCAGGTTTGTAATCGGCTTGGAAATATTGCCCGTAAACGTCAGCAGTATCAGGTTTCTCTTGAGTATTTGGGCAAAGCGATTGATTATACGGAAGCTAAAAATCCTGAATATCTTTTTGACGCCGCAGAAACGCTTTATGAACTTGAAAAATATCCGGAAGCCCAGAAGTATTTTTTGAAGGTTCTTAAAATTGCTCCGCAACTTTCTCAAGCAGAAAGATATTATGGACTTTGTCTTTTAAATCAAGGCCGCGAAGAATGTTTTACCCCGCTTATTCAAACAATGGGCGAAGTCAAAGCTTGCCAGTTAATCGCAGATAAATCTTATGAGAACGATCATAAAGTTTTAGCGGAAAAAGCGGAACAGCGAATGATTAATGCTGCAGAACGAGAAGGTATTTCCGTTCCAAAACTTCGTCATAAAACCGATGCGGAATCAGTCGCCCAAAGAAACGCCGAGCTGGCGGCTAAAAAAGCTGTTCTTTTCCCCAATCAGGGAACAAAAACAGCGGTATCGGTCACCAATGCTCCGATTGCGTCGCCCGGGGTATCGGTTGCCAATGCTCCGATTGCGTCGCCCGGGGTATCGGTTGCCAATGCTCCGATTGCGTCGCCCGGGGTATCGGTTGCTAATGCTCCGATTGCGTCGCCCGGGGTATCGGTTGCCAATGCTCCAACGATTAATCCGCCAATGCCGGTATTGAACCAAGTACTTCAAAGCGTAAATAAAACGGTTCCGGCCAAACCGGTGCTTCAATCGGCTGCCGCTGCAAACACCGTTGACACTGCGGCCAAAACGACCGTCAACGCTGCGATTATAAATCAACAGCCTGTTATTTCAGGGGGATTACTCAACACGAGTCCCGCTCCTTCCAATACACTTCCGCAATTAACGGTCAGTAATTCGCCGCTACTGGAAAGTCTTGGCATCAGTGCGGCCGCTCCAAACGCATCGGTTTCTGTCAATCCTGTTTTATCAGGACAAACAAATGCCGGACTGCCTGCAAGTCAGACCAATACCGTCTCGGTCCCGGCGCAAAATACCCTTGTCGGAACGGCTGCGGCCAACGGATCGGTTTTAACTCCGAACATAAATAAAGCTTCCCAAACAATGGTTAATCCGGTCGGTTTAGTGATGCCGAATTCCAATTCCGCGCTTCCGACACTCAATATCGCCGGTCAGACCGCAATGCCCTTGACAGGAAATGACGCGGTTTCAAAAGGAACGCAAACTCCAGCTGCTGAAATTTTGGAAATTTTGATTTATGATCCTGCTGAAAAACCATTCCCGAACAAGTTGGTATTGCGGGAAAGTCCTGAATATGAAAAATTGGTTTCGTTCTATAAAACAGAGGATCAAGAGAAAGATCAAGCCGGGTCCGTGATCCCGCTGGCGAAAGCGAAAGAGAGTGTTTTGAAATCCTCCGATGAAAACAGCGGTTCAATATCGGATAACGAATTTTCCAATTCCGCGTTGAGTTTTCTCAATAATGACTTTACTTTGAGTTCATCCGAACCTTCGGATTTGGATAAAGGAACGAACGGAGCGCAGAATAATAAAAACGTGTCCGGAATGTTTGACGAAAATGCCGACTTTGGTTTTGCGCAAAGCGGAACATTTACCAAATTAGGCGTTCTTCCAAAAAAGTATTCTTTGGAACTTCCTTCTTCCGGCAACGGAATCATGCCCAATTCGGTGCGTAAAGAACAGATCAAAAAGGAATTTCAAAAAGAAAAGGAATCGTCCGTTTCCTATCCGGAACCAAAGGCTTATCCCAAGGACGGCATGATTATTCCGATCCCGGTTTCAAAGAATGAAGGAGTCAAACCGTTTGTTATTCAGCAAAATTCAACGGGATCCGCGGCGGTCGATCCCATTGCCGGGAACATGAATGCTCGGACGGTCGGATCCAATGCCGCCAACGCGGTTTTGGAATCGAAAGAAATCTCCGCCGTCAATACAGCAGGAACCATTTCTCAACCGACCGCGAACAATAACAGTCAGCCTCAAAAAATCGCCGGAAAAAGACTGTTTCAGTTATTTTGATACAAACCGGTCAGTTGGAAAATTACCGGTCAACGAATGGTTCTTTCTTCATTAATAAAAAAAGATCTTTTTTGTATCTGTAGACAAGCAGATCTCCTGATTTTTAAGTGAATCGGGAGAAACGGCGCTGAACTTTTTTGAGCCGGGCTTCGGCGATACCGGTTTCATTTGGGATTTTTCGTTCTGACGACAAAAGAATCGCCGGTTATGAAATCTGCCGACGAGCGTGTATCATCTCTTGACAATGGAATTTCGGTCAGGTAAAATTTTTTTATTCGTCATACGCATGTCTTTTTTATGCGGATCTGTTTTTGATTGTTTAAAATCAAAGATCGAAAATTATTTTTTCTGGCGGTAAAATGGGGAAAGACAGATCATGTCACTGTCGAAGGACCGGAAAACGTGATCAGCAGAACGACGAAGAAAAATTGGAAACAATCGAAAAATCAGTCAACAGGGGAGCTTATTAAATGGATCGACGAAATTTTATCAAACAGTCAATCATAATGGCGGCGGCGGGAACAGTACTTCAAGAGGCGCGATCCTTTGCGGAAGCGTCCGGAACGCAAATGAAATTTGCGATGTGTAACGAAATGTATTCCGGCTGGTCACTGGAAAAGCAGTTCGGATATCTTGCGGAAAATGGATACGACGGAGTTGAACTGGCCCCTTATTCCATTTCGGCTGATCTTCGAAACGCTGATCCGGAAACGTTCGATCTTAAAATACTCGGCGGCTCGCGGAATTATCAAAAA
>CAZZEF010000242.1:0-7072 GCA_964652875.1 uncultured Planctomycetaceae bacterium | reverse complement strand
CAGATCCGCGGTCTTTATGTTTAAAGTAAAAACACTGCCGGAACAGTCGCTGATTTCTTATGAAATTCATGATTACCCGGGGCGTCTGTTCGGACCGAAGGGGGTAAGTAGTGTTCAAAATGGCTTGATAAAACTTGAGAGATCTTTTCCGCCCGGGTATTATGAGATCTGTTTTCCCGATCTGGATCAGATTTTCGGGATCTGTTCACTTTCGGCGTATGACGGAGTCAGGGATTCTTTTTACGCGATAGAAGGTTTGCTTGGAAACCGGAGGATTACGCATCGGGAAGCGATGACCGATGTTCTTGTTCGATACGGAATTTTTGCGAACAGGGAATGGTGTGTCTTGAATAATATTGAACCGGAGCCGGGACGCTATCAGGAGCAGACCGATCAGTTTTATCATTATTCCGGTTCTAAAGGAATGAAGTCGATTTTTTGTATCAATGATTTTCCCAAGCGATTCGATCCGAGGACCATTGACGGTCGCGGGCGGGTTTATCCGGCCGATCTTACCGGGTTGAGCGATTCGCTTCGAAATATTATTTTGCGCCGAAGTGATGGTATTGATGCGTTTCATCTTTTCAATGAATATGATTTGAAAAAAATTCCTTCTTCCGTTTGGCTGCCGGGTATTAAGGCCGCGGGTTGGGCGATGAAAGATCTTCCGTTTCTGCTGGCCTCGGCTCCTTACGCGCTGGGAAGCGGATCGGAATTTTCTTTGAACGAAAGTTTGGAAAACGGTCTGCTTGACGTTATTGATGTTTTTACTTTTCATAGTTATCAAGCTCCGGAAAAAATGATTGATCATATTGCTTTTTTTCGCGATAAAATGAAAAACAGATCCAAAGCGGGACTTCCGTTTTGGATCACAGAAAGCGGCAAGCCTTGGAACCGCGGTCTTCCGGCGCAATTTTTAAAGCAGACTTACGGCGGCCCGCTGGGCAATCTTCATCCGGTTCAGAAAGAAGACGCGCTAAGTGCGCTTTGGATCACAATGAAAGGAATAGAAGCCAAGGCGGGGGGCGTTCAGCGGTATTTCCCGTTCACGCTTCCTTTTTTTCAGGAGAACAATAATAATTTCGGCATGACGGATTATTATGGCACTCCTCTTCGATCTCTAACGGCGTATTGCCGCAGTGTTCGGGAACTTGGCGGAAAACGTTACGCGGGTGACCTCAACTTAAAGCTCAACGATGCGGTCCGTTTTCGTTTTTTTACTGATGGGAAAAAGAGAACGGCGGTTCTTTATACTGGAACGCTTGAAACAAAGACCGTTGATCTTGGTGAGCTTCCTGTTCTTGCCTGTCGATCGATTGACGGTTCGGTCATTAAACCGGTGCGGAACAAAGTGTATCCGATCGAAAACGGACTGGCCTATTTCGATCTTGCGCCGAATGTGTCCCTTGATCCATTTTTACAAACGGAAACGGAGGCGATGAAACTGCTTCGGGAAGCGGATCAATACCGACCGGTAAAACGAATTTGTTCGCCGGTTGTTTACTCTTATAAAATCAGTGAAAAAACTCGTTATGACACTTGCCGATTTTATTGGGACAGTGATCTATTTACCGTGCGGGCTTATAATTTTTCGAATGAAAAATTAACGATTGATCCAAAACTTCTTCTCCCGGCGCAAGCGAAAATTGTAAAATCCCCTGATAAAGATCTTCTGACCCTTAATCCGAAAAGCAAAGCGGATCTTCAATGGTCCGTTGACCTGTCGGATATTGTGGACGGCAGTTTTCGTGTCGGTCTTTCCGATTCAAACTTTCCAATATCCGGTTTTTCTCTTCTCTTTCTTGACCAACGCAAGCTGATCTGCCGGTCATTTGACTTTATGAATCCGGCGCGTTGGAAAAGCAATACTTCCGGTCGATCATTGTTTGAATATGACGAAAAAGAAAAGGCTCTGAAAGTAACAACGGAGTTTAAGCCCGACTCAAACGGTTTTGAACATTGGGTCTTTCCCGAATACGCTCTTGATTCGAAAACAGAAAAACTTGATTTCGCGCTGGGGCTTTCTTTTGAAATGAAAATAATTCAGGATGGGGGCAAAACGAATCAACAGAGAAGCCCCTGCGTCATGCTTGTTCCCGGGGATCGAAAGAAAAATTATATTGCTCTTTCCTGTTCACCGTCGGCTTCTGATTGGACCGCCTGCTCCGTTTCATTCGATCAAAAGAATTCGGAACCGTTTCGAGCGATCAGAATCGGGACCTGTCCCGCCGGGTACAAAGTAATATTCTGGCTCAAAAATATAAAAATACAATACACGAAATAAAAATATTATTAGAACCGTTTTATAACTTGTTTTGGCGTTTTTGAGCTTAGAAAATACGAGGTCAAAAAATCGAAAATGGGGTTATGAAGCGATTTCCAACAGAACGTTGATGTTTAATCAGTGAACCCGTCGTTAAGCGCATAAAAAGAGATAAAGAAGAAGCCGGAAACAAACGCTTCCGGCTCCCTAAACGGCGGCAGATGGTCGGTAATTATACTGTCCTTATTCATGTTTCTGACGATGGACTTTTTGAACAGTCAATTCTTTTGACATCAGAACGGAATCAATGAATCGGCATATACAGACCGTATCCAATTTGAAAATGGGATTACATAAATTTTGCCAACGGATGTTTTCTGTCCTGTAAAGGAAAATCGATCGGCTGTTTTCGAAAATGAGACGTATAAACACCGTAAATCATTTCCATTACCGTTCTTGCGTCGAAAGCGTTGCAGACAGGCTGGCGGTCTTCCTGTATTGATTGCATCAGATCCCAAACGGCGAAACGTCTTGCCGCTCCGAAGATGGGACCGAGAACGATATTTTTTTCATTGCCGAACGCTTCTTTTAACGAAACCGCGCCGGGAATGATCCTTTCTTCTTTCAGCGCGATTGTCTCGGAAAAGGAATTATTGGCGGGGGAGGTCGGGATATTGTTGTATCGAAGAGGTTGACGTTCCCGATGCGCGTCGGAAAAATGCTGGGAAAGCATTCCCGTACTTCCAATGACGGAAACGCCCATTGGATAGTCGCTTTTATTGTAAAGTTTACGTCGGCTGGTGTATATGCCGTGAACTCCGTTGGCGAAACGAAATGTTGCGAAGATCTCATCGCCTGCCGTTGGTCCGATTGGCTCGACCGTTTTTGTCAGCGGCGGGCCGGTAAACGGTTTTCCATCGGAATACACTTCTCCATAAACCTGTAAGGGAGGGCCGAACAGGAAAACAAAAAGATCGAGAATATGAGTTCCGAGAACGAGCATGTCTTCTCCGCCGCCGCGGTGATCATTTTTCGACCAGCCTTGCATTGTGACCGGAACACCGATTTTACCGGTCTGAATCAACTTTTTCATCGTTACAAAACCGAGATCGTAACGCCGCGGGTGAGCAACGGTAATTTTCGTATTGTATTTTCCAATGATCCGAACAATTTCGTCCGCGTCTTCAAGAGAGGAAACAAGTGGTTTTTCGCAGTAAACATGACTCCCTTTTTCCGCGATTTGTCGGATCTGTTCCAAATGCTGGTAAGGAAGCCGGGAAGTCAGAACGACAATGTCCGGCGTCGTTTTTTTATAGAGATCCTCAATTGTTTTAAAATGGTTTTTTGCGCGGGTAACGGCCATTCTTTTTTCGATATTTTTTTCATTCGAATCGACGTGTCCGACGACTTCAATGTCAGGAAGTCCATAAAAAGCAGTGTCAAGTCCATGTCCGCCGAGTGTTTTTATTGACGTGTCCTGAACGAATGCGATTTTCCATTTTTTGGTCTTTGCGGAACAAACCGCGGGAGTCAGGAACGTGCCCGCCGAAAGAAGACCGGCCGTCTTCAAAAATGTCCGCCGGGTTGATCTCATCTTGTCTGTCATTTTATTGTCTCTTTTTAAAAAATAAATTGTCGCGAATATAAAATACTTTTGTTTTCTTGTGAATAAACAGATGCACTTGTTGATCGGGGATCGGTTAGATATTTTCCGGAACAATGTAAGGTTTGCGATATTCCCGTTTCATCATTGCGTTGGCTTGATCATTATTGACGAAGATCTCGTTTTCGACATCAATTTCCAGCTGCGGTCCAAGTGACAGCGGTGTTTTATCAAGGTTAACGCCGTTGGATTCGAGATGGGTCAGCATTCTTTCCAATGTTGCCTCATTATCATCAAGCGATTTGACGTTTTTCAAGGCGTTTTTTAGTTCTTCTTTCGAAACCTTGTTTTTCTCCCCCAAATAATAAGAAGTATTACCCAGATGAGAGAGCGCGACGGAAAGCGCGCCGCAGCGGGCGTCCGCGTTGACTTTTTTGGGATCATTGGCGGCAACCGCGCCGATGAAGTTTTCGATATGGCGAATCCCCAATTCGAATTGGGTGAGAATTTCACCGTTGGGTTTTTCGCTTCGGAACTCTTTAATGAGCTGTCCTTTGGCGTCGAACGCATAAGAAAGAGCGAAAGTCTGACCGGTTTTGTTCCAACCTTGAATTGCGTAACCGTCGGATCCGTAAGCAATAACACCGACTTGTGTTCCCTGTTTCAATCCGACAGGGAGGTTATACAGCGGAGTTTGAAGACCGCGGACTTCGAATACGAGGCTTTTGTCCCCGAAGTCATAAATTGCCGTCGAGACATTTGCGGTATCGCCCGCGTCGACATAATCGGGATTTTTGGTTTCCGCGTCATAACCGAGTCGTCCGCCGTAAGTAATAACCGATTTTGGGAATCGGTTAACGTCAAGGATCCAGCGGGCGACGTCCAGCTGATGCGAGCCCTGGTTGCCCATATCGCCGTTTCCGAAGATCCGCTGCCAATGCCAATCATAAAGAAAATGATTTCGCGTCAAAGGCCCCCGCGGAGCCGGTCCGCACCAGAAATCATAATCGACACTTTTCGGAAGGGGATAATTTCCAAGCGGTCCGATCGTCTTTCGACGCTTGTAACACAAAACTCGAACAAAGTTGACTTTGCCAATTCCTCCCTGACGAATGAATTTGACGAGTCCGTTAATATTTATAGTCGAACGGCATTGAGTACCTGTTTGAAAAACAACGCCGGATTTTTTTGCGGCGGCGACAATTGCCTTGCATTCAAAGAGATTATAGGTAAGTGGTTTTTCGATGTAACAGTGTTTGCCGGCCTGCATTGACCAGATCGCGGTGAGTGCGTGCCAGTGATTGGCGGCGGCGCAGGCGACGATATCGACGTTTTTATCTTCCAGCGCGGAACGAAAATCTGTCAGCGGTTTCGGACTGTTTCCGAACTGTTTTTTGATCTTTTGGCTTAAATTGACCGCCAAGTTGAAATAGGGATCCGTTATATAATGAACTTGAGTGCGCGGGTCGTTACTGAAAAAATGGGCAAGATTACCTCCCCGGGATCCGGCGGCGACAACGGCGACTCCAAGTCGTTCATTAGCTCCGAAGGCACTTTTAGGAATTATGAGGGGTGAGACCGCTGCAACGGCCGCGGCGGCTTTTATAAAATTTCGGCGTGTTTGCTGCATTGATATTTCTCCTGATTAAAATCGGCCGCTTACGGCTGACTGATGTATTATTGACGAAATTTTCATTTCCGTTTTTCGGCCGATTGACTTTATTAATCGGCTGATCTTTTACATGAAAATGGCAAGATTAATGATTGATTGCCGTTTCGGATCTGTCCTGAAGTGTTGGGATAACGAAATTGATATATACCGATTCCATCATGAATTTTCCGTTATAACATCAAAAGAACAGCCGATACACGCAGTCAATCGGGGGGAATAATGGAAAATTAAAAATAAAACAGTATAACAGGCATCAAGACAGATTATAAATGTTTTTTCGGTTATGATTAAAATTGGGGAAGATCATAAGGCGAACGGTATTCCCTGCTCATCAGCGCGTTGGCCTGTTCGTTGCCGATAAAGATTTCTTTTTCAGTATCGATTTCGAGTTTCGGCCCTAAGGAAAGCGGGGTTTTGTCCAAGTTGACACCGTTGGCGCACAGATGATCGAGTGTTCGGGCGAGTGTTTGTTCGTTATCGTCGAACGAGTTCATTTTTTGAATCGATTTTTTTATTTCGTCAGGGGAAACTTTATTGTTTTCCCCGAGATAATAGGAGATGTTTCCGAGATGGGCCAGCGCGGCGGAAAGTTCACCGCAGCGGGCATCCGCGTTGACTTTTTTCGGATCATTCACTTTAATTGCGTCGATAAAATTGGCGACATGCCGATCGGTTGCGTCCTGATCCGGGGTCAGTTTGCCGTTAGCGTCGGTGCTAATGAATTTTTTAATGACATTTCCCTTTAAATCATAAGCGTAAGAAACGGAATAAATATTTCCGCGTCCATAAGGAGCCTGAATACCGTAACCATCGGATCCGTAAAAGATGATTCCGATCATTGCTCCCGCCTTGTTGCCAACCGGCAGATAGAGCGGAGGCGATTTGAGTCCGCGCACTTCGCAGACGATCGTTTTGGATCCGTAATCGAAAATGGTCGTTGACGTATTGGCGGTATCTCCGGCATCCCGATAATGATCATTTTTCATTTCAATATCGTATCCGAGCCGTCCGCCATAAGTGAGAACGGATTTCGGAAGCGTTTCCAGTCCGAGTCCCCAGCGGGCAATATCAAGACGATGCGGGCACTGATTTCCCAAGTCGCCATTTCCGTAAATTCGCTGCCAATGCCAATCATAATGGAAAAGAGGTCTTGTCATAGGTTTTAAAGGGGCAGGTCCGGTCCAGAGATCATAATCGACCCCTTGCGGAATTGGATAATTTCCCAGCGCGCCGATTGCCTGACGCGGACGATAACCGCAAATTCGGGCGAGTTTGACCTCTCCGATCCCTCCGGTTTGAATGAAGCGGACGAGATCATTGACATTGGTGGTCGAACGGCGCTGGGTTCCTGTTTGGAAGACAAGTCCTGTCTTTTTGGCGGCCGCGGTAATGGCCTTTCCTTCAGCGAGATTGAAGGAAAGGGGTTTTTCCATATAACAGTGCCGTCCGGCTTGCAGAATTAGAAGGGCGGCCAGCGCGTGCCAGTGATTGCAGGCGGCGCAAGCGGCGGCATTGACATTGGCGTCGTCAAACG
>CAZZEF010000241.1:0-7119 GCA_964652875.1 uncultured Planctomycetaceae bacterium | reverse complement strand
TCGGATTTTGTTTTACTGGCGCTTTTATCAAGATCCGATCCGTTATGAAGCGCACCGGATCTTACCGTTCGGGGAGAATCGGTCGAAGCTGACCCGGAAAGCATTGACACATTCGTAAACTTGGCAGATTTCAATTTATCGTCTGACGCCGGATGGGGATTCGAGTTCGAATGAACTGCTGAATTAACGGTTTTGACCGCTTGAACGGACGATGTTGTAACGGTCTTTTTTATTGGAACAGAAGGAGTTGTTAAAATCGGTTTATCGGCGGTATTATTTTGTGTTGCCGGATCCGTCTTGCCCGGATCCGTTTTTTGGTCTGCATTCTTCTGTTTTGCCGAAGACGCGGGTTTTGAATTGTCCTGCTTGGGGGGCTCGCTTTGTTTCATCGGGATATTTGAAGTGAATTTCAATAATGTTTCAGCGGGTTCCGGAAGAACATTTCTTTGCGACAGACTGACGACTTTATCGGGCAACAGAGACCAGCGCGGACAAGTTGTTTCGATATCCAGAAATTCATTTTCATATAAAACGCGGCTTTTAGCGTGTCCGGTTGTCTCCAAAGCGATTGCGTTGAGACCAACTTCCTGCGCTAACGCGTTGAAAAGAATGGTCGCGCTAACGCAATTATAATTGCCCGCGTTGAAAACTTCGGAAATAACCGAAAGATTTAAATTGTATTTGCCTTTGAGAATAATCCGATGCATATATTCAAAAACAAATCGGGTTCTTATTTTGGGATCGGAATAACGGACGATCCTTTTTTTCAGATCTTGAGAGATTTTTGAGTATCGATCAAGGAAATCGTTTCGTTTTTGTTCGTCAATAATCCCCTCAGCAATGAGAGCGGCATTGATCAGCGTTTTTCCTTCCCAATTTTTATTTTTTCCGTTTTTGAACAAGTCAAGTTCAAGATCGGTCAAATCTTTTGTTTTGAAAGAAATATATCGTTTATTTGAATTACCGTTGATAACGGAAGATAACGGAACAATGGTATTGTTTGATTGGTCAAAAACAAAAATATGGGAATCTTTGTCTTGGTTTGCCAAGTCGCTTAATTTTTCGAGAGTATCCAATTTACGGACAACAAAAGGGGAAGAATCACTTTCATTTTTTGCGAGCAGTTCATTTTTGTCCGTTAAAATAAATAAAAAAGCGAAGAGCGAAAAACAAAAAAGAATGAGACAAAGATCTGCGGAAATTTTCTTGCGAAGTAATTTTAATTTAAAGCAAGTTTTTCCAGCCATTATATCCAACCTGTTTCTAAATATATATTAAACAGAGAATCTCAAAGCTTTTTCGACGGAAAACAGTCAAATAATAAAACCAAGAGGTTCTCGAATTAAAAGAGAACTTAAATATAGTCGAGCGCCGCTGTTCTTATGATTGATATAATAAATCAAAAGAAGCATTGATCTATTATAACGGAAAATAATAAAGAGGGTAAAAGAAAAACGGGAAAAAAGTCCGGAATCAAAAAAACATCCAACTATATTTATTAGAACTGCTTTTTAGAAGAACTTTGGTATAAATTGTCTATGTTATACAAGATACTTATTTTGTTGACAGAATAAAAAATATACCGTAAAAACACATGATTCTGAAAAAATGGATTATACCGGCGGGAAAAATAGCCGAATAATCTAAAAGAACACCCTAACAGCGAAATTTTATGTTGTTTGGGGGAAACATGTCGATTATTTGTTTCAGTGTCAGATCACCGTTGGAAAAATTTCGAACAGGCTTTTTTCGGCGGTCAGTGTAATCAGCTTCTGAATGGTCGCCGGACCGAGAGCCTTGCTGTTCAGAAGCATTGAAAAGCAGGTGTTTTTTTTAAGAATGGAATATTACCGTCAAATACTTGAAATTTCAAATATTTTTCCGGTGAATTTCAGGTTGGGACAACGTGTTTTATGTTCGCTTGGTGAATTTAATTTTGATTGGAAATAATCAAATAAGTTGGGATCAAGCGGAAATACCGCACATCTTGAAATGAATGGAATAATTTTTCATCTATTTCAAGCAGATAAAAACAAGTTGGTTTAACAATGAGAGTACGTTGTTTTATTACTGATAAATTTTTGAAAAACAAGTTGGAAAAATTTTTATTTTTCTTTATTGCGGGAACAGTATCCTTTTTACTGTTTCAGTCGCCGGTATTCGCGCAATTCGGCAATACATGGGCGGACAAGATGTTTACGGAACTTGGAACAGTTAAAACTCATGATTTTGGAAGCGTTGCGCTTCACGCAGAAGTTGAATATCGTTTTTTATTTCAAAATATTTATAAAGAAGACGTTGTTATAGAATCGGTAAGCACGACTTGCAGCTGCACTAAAGCGTCCGCGCCGAAGCAGGTCATAAAAAGTATGGAAACGGGGGAAATTGTTGCCCGAATTGATACGACTGGAAAACAGCATACGAAAAACCGGCGCTCGACAATAACCGTTATTTTCTCGCGGCCGGCTTATGCGGAAGTTCAGCTTCAGGTTTCAACGTATATCCGATCGGATGTTGGTTTTGATCCGGGGATCATAGAGTTCGGAACAGTTTCGCAAGGGACCAGTGTCACTAAAACCGCTTATCTTCGTTATGAAGGTCAGCCGGGTTGGGCATTGTCGGCCATTCAAAAAGATGATCCGCGTTTTAAAGCGGAAGCCCAGGAAATTGAGCGGCAGGATGGTCATGTTGTTTATAAAATTGATGTTACGTTGAAAAATTCCGCCGTTTCCGGATACCTGAATGACCTTCTTCGTTTTAAAACCAACGAAGTGAATTCAACGATAACCAATGTTTTTCTTCCTGTTCGCGGTCTTGTAATGGAGCCTTTAACGGCAACGCCCTCATTTTTCCAAATGGGTGTCGTTCATCCGGGAGAAAAAATATCAAAGAATTTGGTTATTCGTGCTTCGACTCCCTTTACAATTAAAAAAGTATTTTCTTCGGACAAACATTTTAGTTTTTTAACTGCCAATATGCAAAGCACCATTCATGTTATTCCGGTAACTTATATTGCAGATAATAAAACAGGACAGGTTGACCAGACGATAACGGTTGAAACTGATCATGAAGATCTTGAACCGCTTCAGGTTGCTGTTTCCGCTTTTGTTTCCGATAAAAAATAATCAAATTGCAAAGAGATCAAGGTCGAAAAACATTGAAAACGGATCTTGATCTCTATTGGCTCAATTGAAATTCTTAAGTCAAAATTTTGAACGAAACGACGGATTATTTATACGGACAGTATTTTGCCTCCATTGATTTCGTGAACGGACGCTTCTTTCAGTGTTGGAACGCAAGAACGGAATGAAAATATGTCTTTTGTCGTTTTCAAGGGGTGGCCGGATCGGCGTTTGGATCTTTATCTCATTTATTATGAAATCAAGCCTGGTCAATAGAACAGTCGGTTATTGAAGCTAATTGGCGGCAATATGAAAATTTTACCAAGAGAACGGTATAAATTTCCGTTTTGTCTGTTCGTTTAAAAATTTGGTTTGGATATTGTGTTCAGAGCAAAATCTTTTATAATTTGTTCTTGGATTGATTTTATCTTGAAATTATGCGCGGCAGGAATTTTTGGGCTGCTGTTTTTCGCAGAGACTTGGAATTGCCGCAAAGTATTTGCGGAATTACTGATCAAAGGTTCATTGTAAAGTCTCTTGGAATACTGATTCAAAGATCAGGTATCATCGCAAGTTCTTTTAACGAAAACTGGTTGTCGCAAGTTCTTTTGACGAAAGCTGGTTATCGCGCTGTCAAAATTGTTCTCGGGCAGAATCAGAACGCAAGCCGAAATTAATGAAAAAGAATTTAAAATAATGAAGATTATTCTTTTGACAAACAATTCTCAAAGAAAAGAATTTCAAAACGCGAAATATTTTTTTGAGAATTTAAAAAAACAGGATCCTTATTCCGTTTGTTTTTTTTCGTCGGAAAGTGAACTTGAAAATAGTCCGCAAGCGAATGACATTGAACCGGAACTTTGTGTTTTGTTTGAAGATTTTCCCGGTCGTTTTTCGAATCGTTTTTGGCGAAAGTTTCGATCGAAATATCCGTTAATTCGTTTTTTGCTGATTTCAGGCGCATTATGTCAAGGGGAAGAACGAACCGGATCGCTGGAACAGGGTATCGTTCGCTGCCCTTGGTATCATTGGCGCGATTTTGCGCAAAAGGAAGTGATTAAATTTTTAAATGGCGAAAAGTCGGTTTTTTCTTTGGAAGAAACGGCTCTGTTTGAAGATTTTGTTTTCGAAACATCTTCTTTTGATCGAATTGCTGTTTTGCCTGACCGGATCCGTCAAGGATGGGTCGCGGCGGACGATCCGCGGATGAGAAAATTTTTTACCGGTCTTTTTGAAAAGAAAGGTAAAAGTATTTCCGCGAGTACCCCGTCCGGACTCTTTCAAAAAATTAATAACCAAGATCCCTGTTGCCGAAATTGCGATCTGTTTATTATTGATGTTATTGATCTCGCCCAGCCCGGACTGGAAGAAAATCTTTGTCGATTGGCCGCCTGTAATTCCCGAGCGGAAATTTGTCTTTTGGCAACAGGACCCAACCCGGAAGAAGTTGAGCTTTTTGAGTCGATTTCCCATTGCCGTATTGTTGCGAAACCATTTTTTAGCGGAATTTTGGAAGAATAAAAAAATCCAACGCGAACAACTCGCGATGGATCTTGGGTCTGTTGTATTTTTTCAGCACCAATACACGAAAGAACCAGAATCAGCCGAAGGATCAGGAAAGCTCGGGAATTTCAAAATGATGTTCCTTGGCCGCTTTTCTCATTTTCGCGATTGCTCTTGTTTCGATTTGCCGAACCCGTTCTTTGGTAACGCCCATTTCAGATCCGACTTGACGCAGCGTTTGGGGAACGCGATGAGTCCCCAATCCGAAACGGCGCTGAATAATGGCCCGTTCCCGATCATCAAGTTCGTTCATGAAAGCGGCTACTTGAACCATTTGTTCGGAATAGACTTTTTCCTTTTCAAAGGAAATGTTTCTTGAATCAGCGTATCCTTCAAAAACACCGACATCGCTGGGACGAAAACGTTCCTGATGTTTTCTTTCTTCCGGAATGGATCGGGCAAAATTGCGGAATAAGGCCCAAGAGGCGTAAGTGCTGAACTTGAAACCGCGGGTATAATCGAATTTTTCAACAGCTCGCATGAGCGAGAGATTGCCGTCACTGATAAGATCATGAATCGGACAGGACGGGGCTGCGTGTTTTTTGGCAATTGAAACAACCAAACGGAGATTAACGGAAATCAGATAATTTTTAACCTGAACCGCCTCCAAATAAAGCCGCTCAATTTCTTCCATTTCCGACGATTTCGGGCGTTTGGGGTCAAGACGATCTCTTAATCGGGAAGCTTTAAACTTTAAATAATTGAACTTTCGAAAAAGATGCCTTTCCTGATCTCTGGTCAAAAGAATGGATCCTTCGAGCGGAATCAAATAGTCGGGAATTCGAAATTCCTTATTATTAATATCTTCTTCGGGAAAATCGGCGGGATCTGAAACATTGTCCTCAAAAATTTCTTCAACGGTGAAAGTTTTATTTTTGTTTTCTTTAATGGAAATTTCATTAAGAATAAGCGTTTCCTCCTCGGAAGTAATTTTTGAAAAATCTTCATTTCCGATATAATCGAGAGGAAGATCGGCAATAAGCTGGGCGCGTCCCAATGAAATAATTCGGTAAATATCCCGAATTGATTTGGAATACGCCGCTGCGATTTCCCGGACAGGCGTTCCGCTTCGATAAAGATTGTAAACGGCTTTGTTTTCCTGAATAAGCCGTTGTGTTTCTTCTTCTTCCTGATTAAAATTGCCGTCATCATCGAAAGATCCATCGTCTTCCGAATAAAAATTTTCCGTTCGAACCAACCAATTAGATTCGGGTACGGGAATATTGTCGGACAAAGAAAATCCTGTTTCATCGGCATCTTGAAACCCGCAGGAGACAATATGGCCTGTTGAATCGGATGATTCCAATTGAACCGACAAAATTTGATCTTTTGAAACAGGTCTTTTGGGGCCTGATTGAGTGGATCTTTTATTGGGGTTCAAAGAAGAATCAATTCGAAACAGATCGTTTTTCAAATTTTTAACTGCCATTTTAGTCTCCTTCCTCGAATTTACTTGCAAAAAATGCGCCAAGTCCTTGCTTTAGTAGTTGCCGATTAAGATTAGTTCCTTTCAAATTTCTTTTATTTTTAAATAAATTCTGTATTGTTTTCTCTATTTTATAAAATAAATATCCTATTTTACAAAATAAAAAATATTTTCTGACTATAAAAATTTTTAAAAAAATGTCAGAGAAATTTAAACAGAATAAATAAAATAAAAATGGTTAAAAAATAACGGTTAACGGATTTTTCTGTTTAAAAATAAACCAGTGTATGGAAAACGGTTAAAATAGCTTTCGGGATTGTCAGAAAAATAAAATACAAAATGAATAATAATGAAACCCAAACAGTGAAACACGAAAAATATTAATAAAATAACATAAATTTCAGTTCAAAAATATTTCAATGGCAAAAAAGTTAATTCTTTTTATCGCTGCCGGAAATACCTTGATTATAAGCTCGAAAGCGGTCTTTGAACTGTTGAGGCGGACGATAGCGGATTATTTCACTTTCGGAAATATTACTTTCCTTTCCGGAAAGGTGAGAACTTTCAAGAACAGTTCGGCTGCTTGGCGCTCTTAGTCCTATATTATGCAGAGTTTCAAGATATTCGACATACTCTTTTGAAGAAGGAGACGATTTTTTGGCTTTTTCCTGCATTTTTTTCCAATGATCAAGAAAATCGATCAGCTGTTCTCTGGTCCAGCCGAGACTTTTCAAAAGTTCGTGATCCGGTTCCCCTTTCAGTTGTTCTTCGATATAACTTAACGCAAGTTCTGTCGCTTGAACGGTATATTTTAAATTGGGATCTTCGGCTGTTAATGCGTCCGGTCCTTCTCGTGTTTCTCCGTAACCGGACCCGCCCGCTCCTTTTTGATCTTGATCTTCAGATTTTTCAGGGCCGTTTCCTCCGGCGGATCTTCCCTTTCCTTCTCCTTTATCCGACTTCTTGCTGCCGGGAAGATTGGCGGTCGGATTGGACGAATCGCCTGAA
>CAZZEF010000240.1:6792-7131 GCA_964652875.1 uncultured Planctomycetaceae bacterium | reverse complement strand
TTTTCGGCCAGCAGCATTCCTTTACGGAACCCGCGGGCAAACTGTTCCGCGTCAGGATCTTTGTCATTGGCGTTGAAAAGATACGGGCAAAGGAACTCTTCCGGTTTAACGCCGAGTCTTTTGTCCATTCCGAGATATTCCGGGCCCCCGTAAATACCGGACCGAATCAGCGCCTGAGCCTGATCCGCAGCGGTACTTTTCGCGTTTTCGGGTGATCGCAGGCCGAACGGAAAAGTAAAGATCGTAACGCAAAGATCCGTTTGCGTCTCAATATCGATCCGATTGGCGAGGATCTCATAAAACATTTCATGGTCATTTAGGTATGCGATCATTTTTGGT
>CAZZEF010000240.1:0-6782 GCA_964652875.1 uncultured Planctomycetaceae bacterium | reverse complement strand
CTCATAAAACATTTCATTGACGGGAACCGTTTCCAAATGCGGATGATGAATCGTATGCGCTCCGATGGAAGAGCCTGTTTCCGTAATGACTTTAACGACTTTTTTTACATAATCGGCATTGAGGCGATTCAAAAGAAACGTTCCTTTCCAACCGTTGGCGGCAAGCGTTTTTGCCATCAGAAGATGTTCGCCGTTGGTATCATCCCAGCGGGAACCGACCGCAATCTTTTTTCCGACCGGCATTTCCAGCGCGCTCATTTCGGCTTTTTCCGCATCGGCTTCCGATAAAAATTCAACCGTTACTTCCTGTTCATAAGCGCGCCGATCCTGCGCGAAAACAAGAACAGGAATCAGTATAAATAAAACCGTAAAAAAGATCTTTCGCATTAAATTTTCTCCTTGTAAATACATTGAAACTGACCAGTGTTATACCGGTTCCATGATGAATTTTCCGTTATAACGTCAAAAGAACAGCCGAGTCAATCGGCGTAAATGACGGAAAATTTAAAATAAAAAGCAGTATAAATCTCCGCAATTACCGCCGATTGGCATTGCAGATCGGCGATTCTTTTGATGTCGGCTCCAATATCACCAAGGAAACGCCCTAACACCAAACTTCTTATTACGGCTTATTTTTATGTTATTGTTTAATCTAAATTTAACCGTCCAAGGCACTTTTCGCGCAAACCAATCAAGTCCGCGGGAGAAGATCATTCCGATTTTTTGTTTTTCAGAACATTCATTTCCTGTTCGGTAAAGAAGATCCGTTTATCGAAATAATAGTTCCAAGTCTCTTTTTCTTTACTGTCCCAGCGATTGGCTTCCGCGTAAGATCCGCAGAAAGGAATTAAAAGATCGATCCAGCAGGCGATGGTTCTTTTTTCATTTTTCGAAACGCGGACATTATAATGAGACGGCTCCAAATATTTCATCAGCGGACTTTTCGCGGAACCGGTATGATACGGAGGCAGCATTTCCGCGCGGCTTCGAACTTCAAGCCATTGAACCCATTTACTCCCTTTCAGTTTGCCAATATTGGTCAGCGCAAAATACGATTGAGTAAAATCCCGTTTCCAGTCGATATAAAGCGGTGTCTTTATCCCGTTGTAATTTTCATGTTCAACCCTTTTGAAATACCAGCTTTCCAAATAACGGGGATCGGAAATATCGGGTTCGACGATCTCGCCGGTCAGACTTAGCGCGGACGCTTTTGTTTTGTCGGGATTTTTCGTGTCTCCCGTATGACAGCCAATGCAATGCCGGTCAAGAATAGGCTGGATCCGCTGAACAAAACTGAACCCCTGAACCGGGGCTTTTGAATCAAGCGAATAATGAGAAGCGTTAACGCCAATATAATTTTGAACGGAATCGAGCGCTTCTTCTTTTTCAAGCCGCGCGATCAGCGGATGTTCAATTCCGAACGAAGGACGCAGACGCTGCGGCGCCTTTTTTAAGGCCAGCGGCGCCGGGCGGCTCTGTTCCATCATTCCGGTTTCGAGCTTGTCCTCATGACATCCGAGACAGGAAAACGTTTCGCCTCCCTGCAGCGTCGACCAGCTTCTCATCGTTTGAACGCAATATCCGTTTTTATCGAGCAGCTGAAAATAAACAGGAGTCCGGGCCGGTACTTTGAACGCGCAGCTTCCGTCTTTTTCGATATCAACTTCACCGAGTACGTGTTTAACATCCCAGGCGCCGTTGTTCATTGAGATCGGCGTTTGAACATAACCGACATCGGCTTCACCGGCATTGGGGCCGGTCCCGATCCAGGCGGCCCGGTATTCAAGAGCGATAACGCGGAGTTTTTCAATCGTTCCGCGCGGAATTCCTTTCAAGCCCGGTCCGTAATAAATGTCCTGAACAATAAACGTTCCGTATTTTTCTTCCGGCTTGACTTGGGATGGCTTGACCGGAGGAACATCGCGTTCGGCAACAGCCAGCGGTTGAGTGCAGGAGATCCGCCAATCGAAAGCCAGCAGTTCCCGATTACCTTCCGCGTCCATAAAATAGATCCCGAACGGCGGATAATAAGGGCCGGACTGTTCGGGCCATCCTTCCGGTGAATAGGCGGTCAAATAATGATCTTCGTCAAGCGGAAAAGGATTTTGAAACTGCGGACCTTTCTGGCCAAAATGATCAATCGCCGGATCGTTGTATCCTTTGGGTTTAATATAATTCATTTTTCGACCGGGTGTTCCGTCAGGCGCGGATCCGGCGACGTATTCGATGCATTTGCCGTCCTGCGTTCCAAGAGTCCGATCGATCAGAGCCAATTTGCCTTTGGAAGGAACATGATGCCCGCTAATGATCGCCATCAGCCTGGTCGAACCGGGAATCGGCCGCGCCTGAAGATAAGACGCCGGATACATCGAATTGTTGCCGACGTATTCCGTCTGCATTGTCCCGTCCGGATTCATTGTATAAAGAGGATGCAGAAAATAGGCGTTTCTGTCACTGTATTCCCAATGGGTATACACGATCCGGCCATCGTTGAGAACTTGCGGATTATAGACTTCCAGTTCATCGTAAGTCAGACGCCGAATTTCGCTTCCGTCCGACCGGCAGATGAAGAGATTCGTATTCTGACCCGGCCAGCAATCGTTGATCTGAGAGTTTCGGGTCGACGTAAAGACCAAATCGCCCGATGGAGTCACACAAGGCTCAATATCGGCGCAGGGATATTTTCGTCCGTTCTTTTCAGGAGTAAAGGTAAGCTGCGTCAGTTTTCGCGAGGTCAGGTCAAGTTTATAAAGATGATAGTCGTCTTTTTCGAGAACATCAAGCATCGAAAAATAAACCGTTTCTGCGTCCCAGGAAATGTTCGGATCCCGAATCAGACCGTTCGGACGGTCGAGCAGAACTTCGTGCCGACAGGATCCGTCTTCCCGGAGCGTAATCATGCAAAGCTGCGAGCCCGCCTGACCTTCCGGAGTAAATCCGCGGTATTGCCGGTCGGTAACATCCGCATTGATCGAAAGACCTTCCGTCCCGCCGAAAACAAAATGTTTCGCGTAAATGATCCGATCAGTCGTATCCAAAACGACAGCAAGCCGGGCCGCCCGTCTTTTTTCGCAGGCACGCAAATAAAGATCTTTCCAGCGCTTGTCTTTTCCGGGCGCCTTCGATTCCGAAAGATCTGAAAATTCCCTGTTCAAAACGGCAAGAGCAGTTTGAGATCCGTTTGACGGACTATTATTCTGTATCTTTGGGGATCTCGAATCAGCCGCGCTGTCTGATTTGTCCGTTTCTTCGAGAAGATCCCGACAGTTTTTCAGTTCGGACAGAACTTTACTGATGATTTTTTTCTCAAGATCGGCATTTTTATCATTAAGAAAAACCGGCGCGGCGGCGGATCCTGCGTCCTGCATAATCCAATCCTGAACAAGCCGCGCCTTGGGAAAAGCCGTTTGGTCGTCATTCGGAACAACGGGATCTTCCGGTTTTTCCGTCAGAATTTTTATTTCCGCCAAGCGAATATCAAAAGCGTTTTCTTCGGAAAGTCCCTGCCGCTGATCCCGGATCTGCCAGGAATCGTTGATCTCAACGCCCAAATACCGGCAGACAGTTTTATCCCAAGAGACCGGAACGGAACATCCATAATTCATACGCAGAAGATCAACGTTCTTTTGAAGCCATCGAACATTTTGGGTTCCGCGCAAATCGGAAGAAGTAAAAACGCTGACATTTTTAACTCCGAGCGTCTTCCATCCTCCGCAGGTAATAAAACGTATTCCGGCTGTTTCACGTTCGGAACCGAGATCAAACATGAGCCGGGCCGTTACCGGAAGATCCCCTTTCGGGGGTACCGTTGTCGATCGATTGCCCGTCCGACTCGAATCAAGCAGAACAGCGATTGTTTTCAAGTTGCCGTCGATCAGATGGTCAAGTTTGAATCGGCCGTTTGGGGCCGGTAAAACTTCGGCATCGGACCAAACCGCTTTCGGTGAAAATTCGGAGCCGAAAACGCAGGAAGGATCTCCGAAAAGAATCGGCAGACCGAAAAGAAAAAACGTCAGAAAACAGCAATAAAAACATCTGTTCATTTTGTTCTCTTTCATTAAAATATCACTTTCATCAAACTTTTTGTTTTGATTTGTCAGGAGTCATTTTGAAACCGGGCCGGTAATTTTTGAAACAGGGACAAAACCGCAAAATTTACAGAAACGTTTCGTCTCATTTCAAACCGGGAAATATATTTATTGGGTAAATTATATTGAGTATATTATATCAAAGCGTTTTTCTCATTTCAATAGCGGAAATAATATTTTCAAAACGCTTCAGAATATATCATTTTATGATCAGCATTTCTTATTCTGTTTCAATAGCTATTCGTTTTTACAACATTTTTCATAAAGGTTTAATAAAAGAAGGAAAAATTTAACAAATGCCCTTGCCGGAAAAGTTTTTTTAACTTATATTTATTCAGATATTTTTTCTGATGAAAATACTATTTTCCAAACAGGCAATCGACAAGAAGGAAACAAAAATGAAAAGGGACATGTTTATACTGACGCTCATTTTTTTCGTGACCATTTATATCGTCATGGCGGAAGTACAAAAAAAAGGAATTTTGTTCGCTTCTTTAACGGACAGCAATGAAAAGACTGTTTTGTCGGATCAATCTCCCGCTTCAAATTCATCCCCGTCCGCTTCCAAACATTCGTCCGCCGTTTCGTCCCCGATCAATCCGGCGGGGAAAAAGACGGCTGCCGGAAAAGATTTCGTCCTCGTTCCCCCCAATGGATCCCCGGACAAACCGGGAATCAACGAAAAATCGCCAAACAGGGAAAGCGCGATCTATTTCGCCTATCGGTCATTCAATCCGGAACTTGAAACAACCCAAAAGATGGGCGAACTCGGAGTCGATACCGTTTGCGTTTTTCCTTCCAATATCATTAATTCGCTTCGGGAACCTTATTGCGGTTACGGGCCGACCTGGCTGGAAGAGACGGAATACGATTTCAAGCCGTTTGACCGGCAGATCAACGATTTGATCAAGGCCAATCCGAAGGCGAAATTCATCTGTATGATCGACTTGAACACTCCGGCCTGGATGACGCGAATGATCGGACTGGACAGTTATTTGTATATTTCTCATGCGGCCTGCCGGGGAAATTATCTCCGACTGGTCAAAGGATACCTGACGGCGTTTTTGGAACATTCCGAATCGCACTATTCCGACAAAATCGCCGCTTACATTCTCTCCGGCGGGGCCAGTTCAGAATGGTTCGACAACAACGACAATCTTCGTTCCCGCTGGAAAGACAAAAGCTGGCAAAAATGGCTCAACGACAACAAACTCCCGTTCCGGGCCTCCTGTCCGTCGATGTTCGCGCTTGAACAGGCTTCTCTCGATAATTTTATTTACGATCCGGTTGAGGACGTAAGCAAAATTCTTTATCAGCGTTTCCATTCACAAGTCATTACAAGCGCTATTCTGGATCTGGCGCATTTAGCCAAAGAAAAAACGGACTGGAAAAAAGAGATCGGCGTCTTTTACGGCTACTATTTTTTGCAGCACGGAAGATCCAATATGTTCGGACATATGGATTACGAGCGACTCGCCGCTTCCCGGGAGATCGATTTTCTGCTCAGTCCGGCGGCTTACTCGCATCAGGATATCGGCGAAGGATCCGGCTCACAGCTCCTTCACGGAACCATCTTGCGGTACGGAAAAAAGTTTATTCATGAAATTGATCACCGTTCGAATACCTCTCCTTATCCCTATAAAAGAGAAGCGCGATGGCCTTCCAAAGAATTTAATGAAGTTTGGGAAGAGGTGGAAAACAAACACGGTCCTCTTTCAGAACACTGGAAAACACAGGAAGACACCAATGCCGGATACAAACGGGAAGTCGCCTTCGCGATGATCAATCATACATCACTTTGGCTCTTCGATATGTGGGGCGGAAACTTCCAAACGAAAGATTCGCTCCATCTGGTCAAACGGCTGCGTGAGATCTTCACAAAATACGAAAAGGACCGGTCCCCTTCCGCGGCGCAGGTTGTGTATATCGCCGATCCTCAAAGTTCCTGTTATATTAACGACTCCGATCACAAAGCCGTCGCCTCAACCTCACAGATCCGGGACAATTTAAACTTTCTCGGCGCGCCTTACGATGTCTATTCGTTCAACGATATTGACAATATTGATTTCGCAAAATACAAGCTCGTCATTCTTCCTCGAATGTTCTTCATCGATAAAAAAAGGGAAGAGATCCTGAACAAATATGTTTTAACCGGCGGAAAAACAGTCTTATGGCTTTACGCGCCGGGAATCACTGACGGAAGAAAACTTGATCCCGCCGCCGTTAAAAAATGGACCGGATTCGATTTCAAAACACCGGGCATCAATTATGAGAATTTTGAGAACTGGACTTCCGTTTACATGCCCGAATATGAAATGGCCACTCCCGAAAACCTCAAGCAAATCGCGGCCAAGGCGGGCGTCGTCATTTACTGTCAGGATAAAGTGCCTGTTTACGCCAACGAAAAATTAACCGCTGTTCATGTCAAAGACGGCGGTAAAAAGAAAATCACCCTCCCGAAAAAATGCCGGAAGATCGCCGACGTATGGACAGGCAAAACTATTGCCGAAAATACAAACTCCTTTGAATACGATTTTCAATCGCCCGATACCGTTATTTTCGAAACCGATTATTGATTCCGGAATGGACCGGTTATTGTATCCCGGTTCAACGATTCGGATCCGCCCGGTCAACAATCCCGATTCAACGATTCGGAACCGCCGGTCAACGATCCCGATTCAACGATTCGGATCC
>CAZZEF010000239.1:0-7158 GCA_964652875.1 uncultured Planctomycetaceae bacterium | reverse complement strand
AGACGATGCTGTTTGGAAACCGAACGATCCTCAAACGAATCCTCATCAAAAAAGTTGAGCGATCCTCCGCGTCGGCGACTGCTTCGGTCCGAATCCTGTCGCCTGGCCTTTTTGACACCTTTCGCGGATCCGAAATCATCATCCAGATTACGAGGTTCAATAATTTTTTTGCCGCCTTTATCAATTCGTGTGTCTTCCTTTTCGGGAAAGACTCTTTCCTGTTTACCGGCAGCGGGGGCGGGAGTTTCTTTTTTCGATTTTACCGCGTTTTTCCCCTTGCGGTTGGCCATATGCCCGGAAAGGGGCGAAATACCGCTTTTTTCCATCGCGGCGGCGGCCTTCAGTTCTTCGATGGAGGTGAATCTTGCTGACGGCTTTTGCGGAGCGGGTTCACGTGTCTGTTTGGCCGCTTTCGGCTGCGGCGCGTTCGGAAGCTGGACCAGCCGCACGGAAACGGCCGGACGGTTGTCCTGTCGATGCGGTCGGGTATCGTTATCGCCGGTGTTTTTCGGCTTTTTGGAAGTCAGTCGATTCAGATCCTTGATCCTGTTGTCGGAGGAAACTGAACTCAGCGGCCGGGAACGGAAATTGTTCAACGGTGCCTTGGACGCCGCTTCTTCCATCGTTTTCAATGCGGATACTCCCGAAACGGTTTCGGCGGGGGGAGCCGCAGGCTTTTTCGAAGCTGGAGACGGAACTGTTTTACGCAGATGGGAAAGTGGTCCGGCACTTTGCGCTTTATTAGCCGCTTCGTCTTCTTTGGAGGATTTCTTGTCCGAAATGTCGACTTCCGGTTCCTGCTTTAACGAAACTGGGGGCTTTTTTGTTACCTGAACTGACGGTTCCGGTTTCGGAGAGATCTCCTGATCCGACGGAGCAGAAGGTGTTTCTGTTTGATCGGCAACGGCACTGATAACGGAAGATCCCGTCTCCTGTTTTACTTCCGCTCCGGACAGGATTTCTTCCTTTGCTAAATCCGGCGTTTTTTCGACAGCGGGTTCCTGCGGAAGTTCGGACTTTCGATCTTCATTAATCGTTTGGCTCGGACTCTGCTGTTCGGCTGATTCCTGTTTCCCGGATTCCGAAACGGTCTGAGAAAGGGACGTTTTATCGGTCTGCCCGGTCAATTGGTCCGCTTCTGTCTCGGAAGGAGTCTTTTCGACGACAGTCGCTTTTCTTTCCGGAATCAACGAAGGAACTTTTTGTGTATTGAGCGAAGGAATTTTTTGCAGATTGATCGAAGGAACCTTTTGCGTATCGATCGAAGGGATTTTTTGCAGATCAATCGAAGGCTTTTCTTCTTTTAAAATATCCGTTGTCTCTATTGGACTGGCAGGATTCGAAGCGGTCTGGGGCTCTGTCTGTTGAACATCAGGTTCGATAAAGACAGATCGTTCCGCAGATTGCTCGGAAGACTCGGGTTCTGTTTCTTTTTTAAGAGGAGGAACGACATCAGAAACAGGTTCGATTTTGGAAGGTGTTCCGGCGGAAGTTTCGGAAACAAGATCCGAAGCGGACCGCGCCGGTCTTTGCGGTTTAAGAACCGGGACTTTACCGGTTTGGATAAAAATGGAAGGGCGTTCGACCGGAGTCTGAACGGCGCCGGCATTTTCGACAGCTTCTTTGGCCGTCTTTGCGGAAAAATTTTCCTTTTGAAGTTCAGCCTTTATGAGAACGACTTCTTCATCGGTCAAACTGGCAAGAGCGGAACCTTTTCCTTCAAGTTTCAACTGCTTGCAAAGATCGACGAGCAATTTACTCTCGACCCGCAGTTGTTTGGCTAACGCATAAATTCGTACAGACAACTTATAATACCTTTTCTCAATCACTAAACAGGGGATTCGGGACAGTCATGAAGGATGATCTGCTCAGGAGGCGCAAAACGCTTTTCCTTTGTCGATGAGACAAAAAGAAAAAACGAAAACCAGCGGCAAGAGACTGTCTCAGCCCTTAACTTCTAATCTTCGATACTCATGGCTCATCCTTCATCAATCAAAATTTGTATATATATTCGGGATCGGAAACAATCGGATCCGTTATTGTAAAATACACAATCATATTCAGCAGACCGCAGCAACCCAAAATATTGGTTCGATCGCCTTGGCGGACGGTTTTGCCGAACTTTCAATTAAGCGGGAACGAAACTTGTTTTTTTCGCTGAACGATCAATTCAGATCGGGATAAAACAGTAAAAAACATCCGGATATAAAAACAGGCGAAACAAGGTTGGAGAAGAGAACTTCCGACCTTGATAAAAATCAGATCTCTTGGGAGGGGGCAACCGGTTCGGCGCTTACGGGAGCCTCTTCCTTAATGACGGAATCATTTTTTTGAGACATTTCTTGCTGTTTTTTAGGAACATCCTCTCGGGGAACGAACGTCGCTTTTCGTTTAGCGGCTTCTTCGCGTTTTGCGGCTTCGCGCCGGGAAATGGCGGCGGGAGCGGGTTTTTCCTCTTTTCGGGATTTCTTTTCTTCAGGACGGTTTTGTTCGTATTCTTCGCGGCGTTTCTTTTGTTCCGCTTCCGCGGCAAAACGTTCCTGTTCTTCGTTTTCGTCGACGATCACTTCGACCTTGGCGATAATGTTTTCCGCTTCTTCTCGGGATATTTCGCCGAATTCCATCAAATCCTCAATTTCGATAATGGAAAGATCGTCATAAGAGAAAAAGCCTTCACCGACAAGGCGGTCAGCCAGATCGGAACTGATTCCGGGAATGGCGTTGAAATCGTCGGTCGCTTTTCCGAGATCGGCTTCAAGTTCTTCCCGGGTCATGATTTCAATATCCCAGCCGCAAAGTTTACTGGCCAGACGGACATTTTGTCCTCGTTTGCCGATAGCAAGTGAACGCTGTTCTTTTTGTACCAGAACAATGGCCCGTCCCAGTTTGGAACAGAGAATGACTTCGTCAATTTCCGCCGGCTGAAGTGCGCGCGGAATGAAATTGATCTGATCTTCATCCCAAGCGATAACGTCTATTCTTTCGCCGCCGAGTTCATCGACGATATTGCGAATTCTTGAATTTCTCACTCCAATGCAGGCGCCGACGGCGTCGATTTTATTGTCCGCGCACCAGACAGCAACTTTTGACCGGTTGCCGGCTTCGCGACTTATTCCCTTAATGACAATTGTTCCATCAGCAATTTCCGGAATTTCCTGTTCAAAAAGTCTTTGAACAAAGAGCGGACGGTTTCGGCTCAAAACGACTTTGACTTTTGTACCCGCCTTGCGGACTTCGATCAGAAGAGCCTGAACCCGATTTCCCGACCGAAATGTTTCGCGGTAAGAACCACCGTTTTCGTTTTTATGAGCAACAGGAATTTTTTCACTTTGCGGCAGAATGGCTTCAACGTTCGGAAGAATAACTGTCGTTGTGTTGCCTTCGTTTTTATGAACCGTTCCGGTGATCAAACGACCGATCTGACCAACATATTCATCGTAAACAGCATCCCGTTCCGCCTCGCGGATCTTTTGAATCATGACCTGTTTGGCTGTTTGCGCTCCAATTCGTTCCGCGATTTCCTCCGGGGAAAGAAGTATGTTGTCGCGATAAGCGGTGATCTCGCCTGACTGACGGTCAATATGAACCCGAACGGTCGATTCATCGGTCTGTTTTCGAGCGGCAATGACAAGTGCCTGTTCAATACCAATAAAAACAATTTCTTTATCGATCTTCCGCTCAAGGTGGATTTGTTCTACAATCCGAAGGACTTCATCGGCGTTCATTAGCAGTAACTTTCGCTTATAGTGTTTTTTAAAAATAAATAATAATTACTTTTTGGCTCGGTCAACGGACCGTTTTTTCTGTTCCGAAAAAATTTCCGCCGCCGTCCTAACGGATAACGCAAAGGATCCGACTGTCGAAATCAGAGAAATCCCGCAAAACTACCCAAATAAATATCATACACTTTAGATTCTGATAGTCAAGTATTTACAAGTCTCTTTCCAGATCTTTTCAGATAAAATTTCCAATAAAATATTGCATTTTCAGAATAATAATGCAAAAATGACCTTTTTTACCAACCTGACAGGAAATCTTTTTTGGTTTTTATGCCGGATCGTTTTAGTAAACAGAAAGTTTTTTTACAAGAAATAAAAACAAACATAAATGTAATAAAGCAAACAAAAACAATAATTGTCAAATTATCTGTTTCTTAATGATATCTGTTTGTGTATAATACTTATAAATGAAATAAACAGATAAAATGCAATAATGTTTATATTATAAATAAAAGCACACAATACATCAATAGCAACAAAAATAGAATTTTGTGTGAGCAACAAAACAATAATTGCGATTAAAAATATTCCTTTGGAACAATGGCCAGGAATTAATGAACGAACAGACTTTTGGATTGACAGAATTTAAATCCTGTTTTCGAAGATCACCAAACAGGTCAAGATGAGTTATGCGCATAAAAAACCGGAAAAAGAAAACATCGTTCCTTTCCGGTTGATTAAAAAACAAGGAAATACTGTTCCGTAATGAAATTTTTGTTCCAACGTCAATAGATCCGCCGACTGATGAAGTTGATCGGCGGTGATTGCGGAAAACTCAAAATGAGAGCAGCAAGATCCGTTTATCCGGTGTTTTCGTCAAAATTTTTCTTAAACCGTTCATTCGAAAAGATCGATTTTATTGAAAAACGAACATATTGAACAAACAAAAATTTGAAAGCGGCAGATCCGGTAAACGGACAGAAAATCCTTTAATTACGCGTTTTCGTGTTTATAGGTTTCGTACATTTCGAACGCTTCATCAACGGAAGCGCCGTTATGAACAATAGCGCGAACTGCGGTGATCATTCCGATTGGAGAATCCGCCTGGAAGATATTGCGGCCCATATCGACTCCGGACGCTCCCTGATCAATCGCGCGCCAAGCCATGGCCAGCGCTTCTTTTTCAGGTAATTTTTTACCGCCGGCGATAACGATTGGGACCGGGCAGGCGTTGGTAACCTGTTCAAAGTTTTCTTCGCAGAAATAGGTTTTAATGACATTGGCGCCGTTTTCCGCGCACAGCCGGG
Source organism: uncultured Planctomycetaceae bacterium (assembly GCA_964652875.1). Classification (GTDB taxonomy): domain Bacteria; phylum Planctomycetota; class Planctomycetia; order Pirellulales; family Thermoguttaceae; genus JAUNBG01. The sequence continues at coordinate 2,132 of CAZZEF010000239.1, read as the reverse complement.
TTGCCAGTCCGAGATAACGGGCATCGCGAACGAGATTTTTACCGACCGCCGTAACGCCAAGGGTCGGAATACCGTATCGAGTACCGAGATCAACAGTTTTGGAAAGGTTGCGCACGGTTAGTCCTTCATGATCAGGATCGCCGATGGCAACCATGACCGCCAGCATTGAAACGTTCAGCCGAATGGCTTCTTCGATATCCTGGAGTGTTTGATCGTTCAACGAGGTGAGAATGGAAGATCCGACATCGAAACGATAAGAGATCGGTTTATCGCAGGTGGGCGGAACGATCGTTCTCAGTGCGCCCCGAGTACACATAATACAGTCACTGTAAGGAATCAGCGGAACGATCGTCAGATCCATTCGTTCCAGTCCGGAAGTCGGGCCCATAATGAAACCGTGATCGAACGCGAGCATGACGGAGTGTCCCGATTTAGGATTGAAGATCCGGGAAAGACGGGTTTTCATCCCCCATTCGGCGTTCTGATTGCCTTTGAGAAAAAAGCCTTCCGATTTTTGAGGAATTCCGATTCCGAAATTTTTGGCATCAATATTGCCTTCCTGATCAGCCATGATTTTAGATCCTTTCTTATTGGATTGTAATCGATGAAACGGCTGACGGAATATCAAAAAATATTATATCTTCGCGCAAACCGCCTGCATCGAAAGGGAAATTTTTATTGATCCTCTATATTATTTTTATCTATGTCTTACTTTTCCAGGGACCGCTTTGAAAGATCGTTCTGAAAGACAAACGCGGACGGAAAAGCAAGAGGAAATTTTCTGCCGACGAAACAATATCTTTTTAACTGACAACATATTGCTCATTTTTCGGACAAAATATTATTTTGACTTTTAACGGGCACTGTCTTGATATTATTTTGACTTTTAACGGGCATTGTCTTGTTTTGGTGATCCTGTTTCGATTACAAATTTTCCGTTTTTATGATCATAAAAACAGCCGATTCAAGCAGTCAATCGGCGGCAAGGAGCGGAAAATTTTAAAGGCGTCCAAGATGGCTCAGCTGTTTTTAACCGTATCGGCGAACGCTCGAAAAATGATCGCCTGACTGGTTGCGCCAGCGTCATAATGACCGATAGATCGATCGCCGAGATTTCGGGCGCGTCCCATTTTTGCGGTCAGGTCTTTAGTTGATTCCCGTCCCTGATCTGCCGCTTGCGCCGCCGCCTCGAACAGATCGGCCAGAGTCCCGTTCGCCGCTTGCTGCATTGCTTCGACCGCGGGAATAAGGGCGTCCATCATTGTCTTGTCGCCGACTTTCGCCTTGGTCATTCCGCGAACACTGGTCAGGCCCGCGTCGAACATTGCGGCAGTTTCTGCGGCGTTGAGCGATTCCTTTTTGGCTGAATTACTCATTCCGAGATAGAGCGAACCGATCAGCGAACTGGTCGACCCGCCGGTCGCGGTCATGATTCCCATCGCGATATTGGTTAAGGTCGCGGAAAAATCGGCGGAACCTTCCGCATTGGCCACTGCGGCTTTCATCGTTGCCAAAACCGCGGTTCCGTGATCGCCGTCACCCGTTGCGGAATCAAGTTCGTTCAGCGCGTCAAAATTTTTCTCGACCGCCGTCAAGGCCGCGCCGAGCATCTTTTTGAAAAGGTCTTTTGTCAGTTCTGTTGCCATTGTTGTTTCACTTTTAAACTTAAAATTTATTATTGAAAAGCCGATCGAATGATCGACCGGCTTGACTTTTTTGAAATTTATTAATCGATGAAATTTTAATCGAATTAATATTAATCGAAGGAGGTGTTGGACACCGCCGATTATCAAATCAGCGACGGAAGACGTTTTATACTGCTTTTATTTTAAATTTTCTGTCATATTCGTCGATTGACTGCGTGAATCGGCTGTTCTTTTGACGTTATAACGGGAAATTCATCATGAAACGGTATAAATCCGCCCGTCAGACAAAACGGTCATCGGCATTGAGAATTCAAGCCGATCGATTTTTCTGCTGACCGGATCCAGCTGTGTTCCGGCAATCAGCGGGCGGTCCAATACGGAGCGTCGCTGGGAGCGTTGTAATACTGCATGATTTCATCGTCGACCAGTGCCAGAAACATTTGAAAACCGGCAGCTTCCTGAACGGTCAGGATTTCAGCGCATTTG
>CAZZEF010000238.1:0-7300 GCA_964652875.1 uncultured Planctomycetaceae bacterium | reverse complement strand
GTTTCGCGATTTTTTCCGCTTCGGCATTGCCAAGGTGTTCCATAATGGACGCTTCAAGGGGTTACGATCCTTTTACTGTTTTAGTAAAAATTTTCTCCTATTCCTATTAATTGACCGGTTTTAGACAGTAAGGGTCTGTTTTTTCGATAACAAATCTTGTTGTTTGTATTGTCTGTTTCTTGGGGTCTATTTCAAAAATATTCACACCGCCCCATACTTTTGCTTTATGTAATTCATGATCTGAGTAATAGCAATTGTCAAAGGAATAAGTAGTGGCAATAATATTATTGAACAGCGAATAATCCGCTCTTGGGTTCTCCTGAGTAAAATAAGGCGGGTAATGATGATTTATTGGCGGGTGTTCCAGAGATAAACGATACGTGTCTTCATCGGCATTTTGTACAATCCACTTCGACGGAACATAGTCGAATAAGCCTGCTTCTGACGGAGGAACAATTCTCAAAGAGTCTTCTCCTGCCCATCTTACGGAATAATTGTCTTTTTTTTGAAGACAATATGTTCTGCACTTTTTATTTTCGTCAAGAGAACGTACTCTTTCATTTCCCTTGGCATCATAGTCACTGCTCAAGGCTTTCCGTTCCTTAAATAGCCAGTGTCCCTTATCGTCTCTGATGAAATGATAATAACGACTTGCCTCAACTGAGTCGTCATACACAAGAATTGAATTCTCATCAATATCAACATTATATGCAAACTGAAAGGGACCTAACTCGTTTTCCACAGTGGCACACGGATGTTTATATATACTGTCAGGCAGAAGCTTTAAGAGTGAAGTGTTGTATTCCCATTTGGAACCGTTACGGGTATAGACAAGCCAATCCGTCCAACTAAACCCAACCCTTGATCGCTTATCTGAAACATTCTGAAGAACAAGAATATTATTTGAAGAAGCCATTATATCGCCAAGTCCACTGGTGAATAAATTTTCTTTGCTCGATTTGGTTTTTGAAGGCTTATCAAGTAATCTGGGATCTGATTGATCTTGTACAATTGCTTGAATTAAAGTTGGCGGATTATTCTGCAAATCATAGATGCGAACTGTTCCCTTGTATCCGTTAAGCGTACATGCTCTTTCAGCGGTCATTAGTTGGTTGTCTTCAGTTAATAAAATGTTTTGGAAATCAATACGGTTATTTTCCGGAAGAAATGAACGATAAAATTCCCATTGATTCTTTTTCTTTTTCAGAAGTATCAAGGTTGATTTATCTTTGTTTTGAGAGGCATAAAAACTCGCATCGACCATAGTTCCCTTAAATGCAGTTAAAACAAGATAATCATCATTGATTTCCATATCGCCTACTGTGCGTCCCTTTAAGAAAGGGGTTATATCAATAGTCTGTTTTATTTGCCATTTGTTGTCTGTTTTTTCGATGAAATACAAATGACCTTTAGGAGCATAATAGCCGCGTCCAAGAACAACGACCGTTGTTTTATGAACAACAACAAAAAGGTCTTCACGCTGTCTGTAAGAACCATAGTTGAAAAACGAGCCGATGTATATAATGAGCGAGAACGCAAATATGAAAAGACAAAAAAGAATGATTACATTTAAACAACTGCAGGACCATTGGTTTTTCATTTTCGATCTCCCTTCATAATTGCCGTACATTGGAAAAACGGACTATCAACGTCATCAAACATCAAACCAAAAGTCTATGGTTCAAAAATGTGACTTTTTCAAACTATACCGGTTCCATTATGAAATTTCCGGAACAAAGCCGAAAATACTCCCGATTTACGAAGGCAATCGGGAGGAAGGCGGAAAATTTCAAATGTCGGCAGTATAATAATTGTCGTTTTCTTATAAACTGAACTTACACTTCTCCAAAACATCAGACAAACCAGACATTTCTAAATTCTAATAAATTTGGGTGTAAGTTTCAAAACGGGTACGAATTCGCGTCCGATAGGTGAGCCGGTTCGTTGTCACGTCTCAGATCGAAAACCGTATTTTACAGGATAAATTTGACGCGGTCAAGCAGGAATTGATGTATAAAATGGGTGAAATTCCGAAAATCACATCAGAAGAGGAGATTTTTGAGACAATTGAGGCCGTAAGCCGATTCCTTAAGGAGGCTTTTCTGGAAATGGCCGGAATTGTCTTTGTTGTCTGTCTTGCTGAACTTGACACTACACCGAACAGTTTTATTCATGAAGGTCGCGTCTATATGTTCAAGGAAGTCCGCGAGAGGAAATTCGTCACCCAACATGGAATAATTCGTGTTCCCCGGCGAGTCTATGTCGATACTGACGGGAATTCTTATGTTCCGCTTGGCGCAAAATGGAATATGCCTGGAGAATACGCCGGTATATAGCGAGAATGCCGGAAAGTGGTTATCCAACGTTTCGAACGATGTTTGAGTCGGAACTTGCGGAAACACTTCTGAAATGGCCGGAAGGGACAGAACGAGTGATCATTGTCGATGGTGCGAAATCACTGCGCCAATATTTGGCGATTTTCTGGAAATACTTGATTTTCATCACGTCTGTGAACATTTATCCCTTTTGAGCGAGGCGATATTTGGCAAGCATGCTCACGAAACCATCAAGTAGTATAAGAAATACCGAATCAAATTGCTGACGAGTAAAACAGGAGTTCGCGATCTATTGACATCCGTATCGTATTACGTCAGAAAAAACGATAAAAAGTCGAAATCAAAAGAAGACGGCCTCAAGGTCCGGCGCGGATTTTTTGTGAATAATCGTGGGCGTATGCGATATTCGGAATATCGTGGCAGAGGATTACCGATCAGAAGCGGTCCGGTTGAAGCGGCGTGTAAAAACGTGGTGAAGGTACGTATGAGTCGCAGCGGTATACACCGGACACGTTCACGAGGCCAAAATATACACAATATCCGGTCGTTAATCAAGTCCGGACGTTGGGACGTTGTCTGGGACTTCTATGCCAAAAGAAATCCCTCTCGATACTACCCGTTTTCATACTTACACCCCTAATATACCGATTCCATTATGAATTTTCTGGAACGAAGCCGAAAATACTCCCGATTTACGAAGGCAATCGGGAGGAAAGACGGAAAATTTCAAGTGTCGGCAGTATAATTACTTAATGACGCGAAACAGGTTGAAACCTTTCCGAACGCTGAAGTTCATGCGCTGGACATGGCGTTCGCTGTTGCGGTAAACGCTTCCTTGTTTTTATATCTCTTGGGGCTTCCATATTGTGAGAATCGATGGAATTGACCTGCTTATTGACCGCTTTTTGGACTATTTCAGGCTAATTCCAGAATAAAATAGTTGACATCGCCGGTTGGTTCTGCTAAACTCATAGACTAATTAAAAGGCGAGCGAACCTTTCGAGTGAAGGGGTAAAATCGCCGTAAACGGTTACAATTTTTCCAACGGGACTCCCGATTGACTTCATAAATCGGCTGATTTTTTAATGTTGGATCGGAAAATTCATCTTGGAACAGGTATAATACTAACGCGCTCTTCGGGGATTTCGCTTCCGCAGGTCGAATGGCCCTCCGGGCACTGACCGGAGGGAGACCGCCATTAGAACCTGTCCTAAAAGTAAAAATTAGTCTTCCAATGAAAGACTGAACCGATTTCAGGATAGGTCTTTAACCATTTTCAGGACCAAAAAATGAAAAATACTTTTTTCGTTATTTTAGTTTTATTTTTGGGGGTATCTGCAGTCATGGCTGATACGTCAAAAACAGGGAACGACACCGTTTCCCAAGGGGGGACTGATGAAACGAACGGTTCATTTTTTAATCTTTTGGATTTGAAAATGTCGGACGTTCTCATCTCCAGCCGGACCAAGCATCCGACGAATAAAAAAGATCGTTACAATACCAGTTCGGCAATTGAGTCTTTTCACGCAACGCGAATGGAATGGACTTACTCATTCGACGCGGAATTTATCAAGGACTGCCGAAAACACGGTATACGCCGTTTTCAGGGAACGGTCAATACGATATACCAGACCGGGAAAAAATATTCCGAAAAAGCGGTGCCGGGCCATTTGACCAATCAAAACGGCAAACCGGTAACCGCCACTTGGATGCAGGTTATTTATGCCTGGTGGGGCTGCGTCAACTCAAATGAATATCGAAAAGATTATGCGAAACGGCTGGAGCAGATGCTTGACAACGGCATCGATTCCATTCATATGGACGACCCCGGCCTGAATGTAACCGCCATTTCCTGGGGTGCCTGTTTCTGTCCTTACTGTTATAACGGATTCAAAAAATGGCTGGCCAATCATACACAAACCGTTACCCCAAAAGGCGAAACCGCAGGAAAAGCGGATATCCTGACCTATGAGCAGTTCCTTGATTCAAAATACATGAATTCGCTTCAGCGGGAATATCGGGAGTTTCAAAAAGAGTCGGTCATTTGTTTTTATGCGGATATGCGCAAAATCATCAACCGAAAGGCGGGATACAAAGTTCCGTTTTCCTCTAATAATTACGGTGGACGGCACACGTTCCCCTACAATTTATTCGATTTCGGAAGTAGCGAGTTCAGTTTGGAACACGCCAATCCAAACGGCCTTCTTTCGATCATTCGGGCGGCCCGAAAACAGAATCAGTGTCAGTTCTTAACCCTTGCGCTTCGGAATATCGCCTTGAACCGCGCCTGTTACAGCGCTGTTTACGCTGCGGGAGGACATATGATTCTGCCTTGGGACGTATACATTCCACCAACATTGTCGCCCCGTCTGTTTGCGGAACCGGAAGAATTCGCAGATCTCTCCGGCTTCGTTCGCGCCATGTCCCCTTACCTGGACGATTACACCGATCTGCCTGAAGCGCAAGGATTCAGTTTTGAACACGAAACAATTCCCGGTCTCAAAATTATTGGAACTTCACCAACGGCCGCGTTTTTAAGAAAATCCGTCAGACGGTCCGAACTGGTTTTGCACCTGGTCGATTGGTCTGCCGTTCCCAATCACCCGGAAAAGGCGGATCGAAACGCTATCGCTCCGGTTAAAAAAAACTCGCTTGTCCTCAATTTCAATCCCGGACGAACAATTCAAAAAATCACCGTTTGGACGCCCGCGCCCTATAATCGACAACTTCATCAGCAGGCCGAAATATCGAAAAACTGTCAGACGCTGGCCGTCCCCCAAACCGTTAATTTTCAAAAAACGCAAACGGGAATTCAATTTCCGCTACCCGTTCCAACCCCCTGGACCATCGTCGTTTTCGAATAAACCGGTTCCGTCGGGGCAATTCCGTTTGGACGGCGATTAAAATTTAAAAACAAATTCCAATTGCAACAATACCAATCATGCCGAAGAACAACCTCTAATTACGCGTTGCCTGTTCCTAATTACACATTCCTGATTACGAATTGGCATAAAAGATTTTTCGATTTTGTGCGAAACCGTTTCCTCCGTCGAGTCCGTACCCGTCGAGAAAATGATTATTAACCTCCTTACCGATAAAACGACAGATGACCTCAACAGATCCTCGCGCTTTTTTATCAAGTAATACTGCAATATTGACTTCGACCGCCCCTCTTTGAATCAGGTAATCCCGAACAAAGACAAGCGTTTGGCCGGTATCAATCCATATCGTCGACAAGCAGAATCCGCCGGTTCGAAAGAGAAGCGGCAGATTCGGACAAAAGAGCGACCGGTCCGCCCGGGAGTAATGCTTTTGCCGCAAATTTAACAATAGAGACAATTGCTTCTTTATGTTCGTTGATCCAGTCGGTGATTTTGATCAGCGATTCCGTTATTATCGGCAAAAAGTTCAACGAACGCCCGGCCCGCTCGAATCGCTCCACTGGATGACATATCTTCCTTCCTTTCCAGGTAAAATTCTGTTTGTTACTGATATCAGAATGGCAGATAATTAAATTACTCTGCACAGATAAATAACGAAACCGTATTCAGTAATAGCCGTCTATTGCCGTATATAAACAGAATATGGCAGATAACGTCTCTTTGTTTTGGCAGATAGTCCTTGACTGTATCCAAAATGAATATATACTGAATACCAAATGGGAGATTTATTCCTGATATTTATTACGAAAGGAGAACTCTAATGGTCCGAAAACAAACACAAAACAAATCCAATTCGTTTAGAATGATAGAACCGGCATTTAATTCTTCTTTAACTCAGTTAATTATTGATCTTGAATATCTACGACGTCAAAACTATCTGAGTGGAACAACACCACCGGAAATATTTTCTCAATTGCAAACTTTATATTTTATGTTGGAGAGTATTTATTCAGCACGAATAGAAGGGAACAATACAACCATTATTGAATATGTAAATTCCAAGGTTGACAGCAATACCAATTCATCGCCATTTCAAGAAATTGCCAACATTGAACTTGGAATGCAGTTTATAGAAGAAAACGCTAAATATTATCCAATAAACCGAATGTTCATTAGCGAACTTCATAAAATATCAGTAAAAGACCTTCCTCTTCCCCCAAAAGGAGAAGGAGACGAAAATCCAGGCGGCTATCGTTTAAAAAACGTGGCTATATTAAATTCAAAACATCGACCGGCAGAAGCAGTTGATGTCCCAAGATTAATGGATGAAATGTTTGCGTTGATTGAAAGTGAACTCCCGCCACGATACGATTTGTTAAAAATCGCATTGGCCCATCATCGTTTTGTCTGGATTCATCCTTTTACCAATGGAAATGGGAGAACTGCCCGTTTGTTTACCTATGCAATGCTCGTAAAATATGGTTTTACTCTTGATTATGGCCGCATTGTAAATCCCGTTGCTGTTTTTTGTACTTCTCGTTCAGAATACTATCGTAAACTTCAACAAGCCGATTCTGGAAGCGAGAAAGGTCTTTACGAATGGTGCGAATACGTGTTGACAGGACTCAAAAAAGAAATTGAAAAAATAAATAAATTAACTGATTATGGTTATCTTTGTAGTCAGATACTTGCTCCAGCTGTTCGGAATGCACAAAAGCATGGTTTGATTACTGAATTGGAGGAAAATATACTCTTAATTTCTCTCGAAAATAAAGAAATCAAACATGCAGACATTGCTGAAAAAGAAAAAAAAGCTACAAGCCGTACAATAAGTCGTTCTTTTCAAACATTAAAAGAAAAGAATATGCTCATTGGCAAGGATGCCAGCTCACGAATTTATCGTTTTAACTTTACAAAAAGCAGACTTCTCCCCTTTATTATTGCTTCTTTGGATCAAAACGATTTTCTTCCGATTCGTATGGATGAATAACACTAGAAGTAGTTTCATAACTTAAAAATGTCAAAACTGATTGATATTGCATAAAATACGCAATATTGTTATTATCATTCTCCATAAAGGAG
>CAZZEF010000237.1:0-7311 GCA_964652875.1 uncultured Planctomycetaceae bacterium | reverse complement strand
ATCAAGTTCGACTTTATCGCGACGTTTGATTCTTTCCTGCAGAACCTGAAGATGCAGTTCGCTCATTCCGGTAATAACAAGCTGTTTGGTCTGTTCGTTTCGTTCAACCAGGAAGGTTGAATCTTCTTCCGCCAGTTTGGTGAGCGCGCCGGAAACTTTCGCTTCATCGCCGCGGCTTTTCGGAGAAGCGGCCAAACCGACCATTGGGGTCGGGAACGGAAACGCCGGCAGACTCGATTCGCCCAGCATTGAGCAATTCCGAAGTTCTTCCGTCTTGGTTATGGCAACAATAGAGCCCGGACCGGCTTCTTCAACCGGCTGCATATCATTGGCGACCAGTTCGAACAGCTGGGCCAGCTTAATGCCCCGCCGGGAATTGGAAGTAGCAACCTGCATTCCTGTTTTCAGTGTTCCGGTGAAAATACGCAGATAATTGATTTTCTGAACAAACGGGTCGATACGGGTCTTAAAGACCTGAGCGACAACAGGACTTTCCGGATTAACATCCATTTCGTAATCCTGTCCGTCCGCGTTCGCCGCATGACGTTTGATATAATTGGCGGGAAGAGCGTAAGCTGCCATCGCGTCCATCAGTTCGGGAAGACCTGCCTTGGTTTTTGCGGAAACACAGAAAATAGGAATCAGCGTTCCTTCATGCATTCCTTTGGCGATCAGTTCCGCCATTTTGGCATCGTCGGGAAGTTCACCCTCAAAGAATTTTTCAAGCGCTTCGTCATCAACGGTAACAATCGTTTCGATCAAAGAATCATGAATATCTTTCGGATTGATCAGGGCACCGTCCGCAGAAGCGTTCGGATCAAGAGTACTGACAACCCCCTTGAATTCAGGACCGTGTCCAACCGGAACATTGAAAAGAACCGCTTCGGGCCCGAAAACGTCCTGAATCATGTCGATCAGTTCTTCGAATTCAATATTGTCCGAATCCATCTTGTTGATAACAATAAAACGACCCAATCCGGCTTTTTTCGCTTCCGCGAAAACACGGCGCGTATTGACTTCGATTCCGGAAGAGGCGTTAATGACAATCGCCGCCGTATCGACCGCCCAAAGAGCGCCGATCGTTCCGCCAATAAAATCAGGATAGCCCGGTGTGTCCAGAAGATTGAAATGCTTGCCCGCGTGATCGAAATTGACAATACTTGTTTCGATCGTATATTTATGAAACTTTTCTTCTTCATCAAAGTCGCAGATACTGGAACCGTCATCAACACTGGCCGGTCGTTTGACCTTTCCTGTTACATTCAAAATCGTATCCGTCAATGTTGTTTTTCCGGAGCCGCCATGGCCACAAAATGCAATATTGCGAATGTCCGCCGCGCTGTAAATCGACATACCTGATTGTCCTCGCTAAATAGTCAATAAAATATTATGGGGAAGCGTTCTCAAATAACCGCTCGTCCAATGGTCCCGTTAAAGACATTAATAAAAGACTAATGCTCCTGTTTTGAGAAACGAACGTCAGTGATCTGAAACTTTCACCGGGAAATTTCCAAGGAACCGTTTCCGATTGACAATCGTCTTTGTCTTAAAAGATTTTTATGAGATCTCTTTTTCAGAAAGATCCTGCCTGACAAAAAAGGGAAACAGTTCCAAATATACGTATATATGATAACAATATATATTACAACCTTTTTTTTACAAGGGCTACTCTTAAAAATTTTTAAAAGATTGCTGAAAGACGCGCTGTTATACCGTTTCTGTTAAGATTTTTGTCTCAACTATTATAAAGAACCGCCGATTTACAAAGTTATCCCGACAAAAATCAAAATTTAAAAAATGACGACCCGCTTAAAACAAAATTTTCTCTCTAACGGCTTGAAAGTCCAAAATTTTTCTGTATACTGAAATTCTCTTTGGTGTTTCATATCGGCCGACTCGAAAGAAAAATCGACCGGTTTTCCCGGCAATCAGACGAAATACTTTTTCTTTGATTCATTCCGCCGCCGTTTTGACGCCGCAGACGCGCGTTCACAACTTATAGACGGTTCAGGGAGATTTTATCAATCCTAACGTAAAAAAACGAGTTGAGATGGAATTCAAACAGTTTCAGTTGGACAACGGATTGGAAATAGCCGCCGAAATTAATAACGAAGCCAGCTCTCTTGCCGTCGGATGTTTTGTCCGATCAGGGGCACGGGACGAAAACGACGATATTTCAGGTTGCAGTCATTTTCTCGAACACATGGTCTTCAAAGGAACTCCGAAACGATCCGCCGCAGATGTCAATCGGGAACTTGACCGAATGGGGGGTTACGCCAACGCTTACACTTCCGAAGAAATGACCGTCTTTTACAGCGCGGTACTTCCTGAATTCAGAACTCCGGTCATTGACCTGCTGACCGATCTGATGAGACCATCGCTTCGGCAGGAAGATTTTGACCTGGAAAAGCAGGTAATCCTTGAAGAAATAAGTATGTACGCCGATCAACCCCCCTTTGGTATCGACGATAAAAGCCGCGAGTTCTATTTCGGCACTCACCCTCTTTCGCGAAGTGTTCTCGGCTCCCTGGAAAGCATTCAAAAACTGACTCGTTCACAAATGCAAACTTATTTCGATCAGCGTTACAGTCCGGAAAATACTGTTATTGCCGTTGCCGGAAAAGTCGATTTCGACCGACTGACCGACGATATTGTTCGGCGATGCGCGAACTGGCCCCGTTTTTCCGCCGGTCGAGATCTTGCACCGGTAAAGGGAAATTCCGGTTTTCACCTGTTCAAAAAAGAGTCCGCAACACAGGAATATGTCTTTCAGACCACTTCCGCGCCCGGAACCTCCGATTTTGACCGATATCATGCCGCTTTGGCCGCCATCGTCCTCGGTGACGAAATCGGCAGCCGTCTGTTTTGGGATCTGATCGACAATGGACGCGCCGACACCGCTTCTCTTTCTTATACCGATTATTGCGATGCCGGAATATTAACCGCCATCCTCTGTTGCGCTCCTGATCAAACCGCGGAAAACTTAAAAATCATGAACGATGTTTTATGCGGCGCTCAAAATTCAGGAATACAGGAAGAAGAACTCGAAAGAGCAAAAAACAAAATTCTTTCCCGAATGGTCTTGGGCGCGGAACGCCCTATCGGACGTCTTTTCGCGCTCGGCAGCGAATGGCTCCAAAAACATGAATATGTCTCACTTCGAAACGATATTGATCAAGTTCGGGCTATTACGGTTCAGGATATCAGCAACGTCTTAAAGAAATATCCTTTTGACAATCCAATGACGGTTTTAACCGGCCCGCTTGACTCTCTGCATTAATGCCAGTATTTTACTGAATCGAAATATATTTTTATCCAATATAATAATGAATTACTTTTATTTTGATTATATATACATTGTACTGTTACTGACAAAAACAGGTATTATTATAATTTAATTTTACCATTTCTGCCTCAACCCGAATTCACAAAGGAGACAAAACAGACACTATTTACTCGTTGTAACAATTACAACAACCGTGCCAATAAAAACACCAAAAATATTTTATCTATAGTTTCTTAAAAAAGATATTCGGAATAATCCATTGTTTTTTAGAGAAGATCAAAGTTTTGCCAAAATTTATTTAATTATTTCACTTTGATCAATCGATATAAAATTTTGGCTTTGTTTATTTGGCAATAAAAAACGGCTGTCATACTATATACGGTATGTTTCATCAAATATACCTGTCAAGTGTATCCAAAAAACAAACAAACACCCCTTTCAGACACAAATACAAACACCGCTTTACGCATTGATATTATCATTTTGTATTTGATTATCGTTTGTTATTTTTGATTTTTTCAGTGTTTAATTTTTATACACTGCCTGAATGACCAATGAAAGCAAATCACAAGGGAAAGAATTCTACTAAAAACAGAAAGGCAGAAATAAATGATTCTTTCAGGTTTTGAGATATTAAACGAAATTGAAAAGGGGAATATTGTTATTGACCCTTTTGATCGATCCCGTCTTAATCCCAACAGTTACAACCTTCGGCTCTCCAATGAGCTGTTGGTTTACGACGCTTCTGTTTTGGACATGCGTCACCCCAATCCTTATCATATTATTCAAATTCCTGAAGAAGGACTTGTTCTGCAGCCAGGAATACTTTATTTGGGCAGAACCGTTGAGATGACTGAAACGAAAACTCTTGTTCCAATGTTGGAAGGGCGATCGTCCATCGGACGGCTTGGAATCACCGTCCATGTAACCGCGGGCTTTGGCGATGTCGGATTCAAAGGTTTTTGGACACTTGAAATTCAATGCGTCAATCCGGTCAGGATCTATCCGTTTGTCGAATTCTGTCAGATCTATTATCATACCATTTGCGGCGAATACGATCTTTACCGAAGCGGAAAATATCAGGGCAATACCTCCGTTCAGCCAAGTTTAATGTATTTGGACTTCAAAAAAGAAAACAAATAAACGTCGGCCGTCAAAATGCGGGCCTGTCTGACAGACATTGGTCATGAAGAACCTGTCCGGAGACCAAACCTGCAAACTAAAAATAAACGGACCAAGTGATGATTAAATCATTTTCAGAATCGACATCAAATTAGTTGCCGTCCGCCGGGAATTGAATAAAAATTTAATCTCCGAAGTTGACACACGTTATCGATGGGTGATTATTATACCGTTTTTATTTTAAATTTTCCGTCATTTCCGCCGATTGACTTCGCGACCCGATTGTTGCTTTCGGCCTTGGAACGGAAAATCTATAATGAAGCGAACATTACTGAATTGACAAATTTTATTTTATACTGTTTTTATTTTAAATTTCCATTATTTCCGCCAATTAACTGCGTGAATCGGCTGTTCTTTTGACGTTAAAACGGAAAATTCATGATGAAATCGGTATATATTTTCAAATAAAACGACATTCGTATCATGAAGCGAAAAAATTCGCAGAAATGCCGTTGAAGGAGGAACACGTGTCAGAGACAATTAAAACGGTTGTTAAACGAACGAGCGAAGAAGTTCCTTACGATCCGGAAAAGATAAAAAAGGCGATAGAAAAGGCCTTTAACGCCGGATTTAAAAAAGAGGGGGAAGGCACTCCCGATTTGGACGCATTGACCGTTAAGGTTCAGGACAAACTGATCGCTTGCGGTCTGACACGCCCCAATATAGAGGAAATTCAGGACCGCGTTGAAGAGACTCTGATGGAAAACGGGTATACGTCAACCGCAAAATCATATGTTCTCTATCGGGCGGAACGGTCCCGGGTTAGGGATTCCCATCAGCGTCTGATGAAAGTTTACGAGGAAATCACGTTCAACGATGCCAAGTTCAGCGAGATCAAGCGGGAAAACGCCAATGTCAACGGTGACACCGCAATGGGCGCCATGCTTAAATACGGATCCGAAGGCGCCAAAGAATTCTATCATGACTTTATTCTCAAACCGGAATTTTCTGAAGCGCATCGGGTCGGTGACATTCACATACATGATCTCGATTTTTACGCGATGACGACCACATGCACACAAATCGATATTTTGCGCTTGTTCAAGGGAGGTTTTTCGACCGGTCACGGCGTTTTGCGCGAACCAAACGATATCCAATCTTATGCCGCGCTCGCCTGCATTGCGATTCAATCGAACCAGAACGATCAGCATGGCGGTCAGTCGATCGTCAATTTCGATTACGGTTTGGCGCCCGGCGTGATTAAAACTTTTAATCACAGTTACATCCGCAACATTCAGAAAGGCTTGGAACTGACCGTTAGCGATGATCTTTCTGAAGAAGAAATCAAGGAGATCGAAGTAAAAGTCACTCAAGAATGCGGACAGCTCCGTCTGAATGCTTACGCCGAATATCAAGCGCTGGAGAAAAAACTCCTTTTGAAAAAATATCAAGAGCTAACGGATTCGGAGATCGATAAAGTTCAAAAATGGTGTCTCAAGCAAGCGATCAAAGAGACTGACCGATCGACCTATCAGGCAATGGAAGCGCTCATTCACAATCTTAATACAATGCATTCCCGAGCAGGCGCGCAGACACCTTTTTCCTCCATTAATTACGGAATGGACATCAGTCCGGAGGGGCGAATGGTCACAAAAAATGTCCTTCTGGCTCACGAGGCCGGCCTTGGAAACGGAGAAACGCCGATTTTCCCGATTCACTGTTATCGTGTAATGGACGGAATCAACGTTAAAGAGGGCGACCCCAATTACGATCTGTTCAAACTGGCTTGCCGGGTTTCCGCAAAACGGCTTTTCCCGAACTTTGTTTTTCAGGACGCACCGTTCAATTTAAAGTATTACAAACCCGGACATCCGGAAACAGAAGTCGCGGCTATGGGTTGTCGAACCCGGGTCCTGGCCAACGTTTACGATCCGGCCCGGGAAATTTCTTATTCCCGCGGAAATTTGAGTTTCACTTCCATTAATCTTCCCCGAATCGCTGTTCGGGCCAAGGGTGATCTGCCCCGGTTTTATTCTGAACTGAAAAGTATGATGACGCTGGTCGTCGATCAACTTTTGGAGCGTTTTGAAATTCAATGTTCACGAAAAGTCAAAAATTTTCCTTTTCTGATGGGGGAAGGCGTCTGGCTGGACAGTGAAAAGCTCGGTCCGGAAGACGAAGTCCGCGAAGTTCTCAAACACGGAACTCTTTCGATAGGTTTTATTGGGCTGGCGGAATCACTCAAGGCATTGATCGGCAAGCATCATGGAGAGAGTACGGAAGCGCAGAAACTGGGTCTTGAGATCATCGGATTCATGCGGAATTTCGTCGACGAGCAGGCGCAAAATCGAAAACTGAATTTCTCACTGCTGGCCACTCCTGCGGAAGGACTGTCCGGACGCTTTGTTGAGAAAGACAAGGTACTTTTTGGCGAACTGCCCGGCATAACCGATCGGGCCTATTATACGAATTCCTTTCATATTCCCGTTTATTTCCCGATCAGCATCGCGGAAAAGATCCGGCTGGAGGCCCCTTATCATGCGCTGACCAATGCCGGTCATATAACCTATGTTGAACTTGACGGCGACACGACGGAAAATCTTGAAGCGTTTGAAAAAATCGTTCATCTTATGCGCCAAAGCGGTATCGGATACGGAGCGATCAATCATCCGATTGATCACGATCCTGTTTGCGGCTATAACGGAATCATACGGGACAAATGTCCTAAATGCGGTCGGCAAGAAGATCCGGATCATCCGTTCCAGCGGATCCGACGGATCACGGGCTATCTTGTCGGAACCTTGGATCGATTCAACGATGCCAAGAGAAAAGAAGTTGAGGATCGGGTACAGCACAGGTGGCAAAATGAAGATTAGCGTCCGATTTCCGCGTTAATTTGGTCG
>CAZZEF010000236.1:0-7362 GCA_964652875.1 uncultured Planctomycetaceae bacterium | reverse complement strand
TTTGACTTTTTCTGTCAATACCAATTCCCGGAAAATCAAGTGGAACCAGTATATATTAAGTTGGATACGGGAGATTTCTATTATGCTCCGATTCAGCCATTTCTCTGTCCCTCCGATCCGGTGGCCAATGAACCCAGTTTTGCCGCGGGCAAATGGAATACCAATAGCCGTAATGCGCGTAATAATTATGCCGCCTCCCATGGTGATTATTATAATAACAATTATACGATTAGTGGTGCGGTCAATTCACGCGGTATGTTTGCCGCAATGCAATGGTACGGAACAGAAAACTGCGTCGACGGAACAAGCAATACATTATCTTTAGGCGAGATCACGACGACGCAGAACGAGTCGAGCATGCTCATAAAAGGTGCGGTTGTCTATATTTCGGGAATGTCGAATAACAGTTCCGTATGTCTCAATACAAAGGTTGATGAAAAAACGGTTAAAAATGTAGGGTCTCCATCAGGCGGGGTCCCCAAGAAGCAACGCGGTGTTTTTCTGTTCGATGGACGCCCTGAAATAACGGGATTCAATACGATTTTACCTCCCAATTCGCCTTCCTGCGTCGCACTTACATCTTATACACACGGTATTTTTTCCGCGTCAAGTTATCATAGCGGAGGGGTGAACGTTGCCTTCACCGATGGCGCGGTTAAGTTTGTATCCGATACTGTCGATTGCGGCAATCTGGCGACCAAGTCAATTCAAACGGGCTTGGGAGCGTCCCCTTACGGAGTATGGGGAGCGCTTGGGTCCCGGCAGGGCGGGGAGTCCCAATCGTTGTAACAGACTTTCGCTCCAAGAAATGCGCTTGACGTTTTTTGTATCTTGATGTTTGTCTTTTTCCTCTTGTTCAACCGGTACGGAGATATGTTAAATGAAATACGCCTTATTATCACTTTTTACGTTATTGACGGTGATCACTGTTGTGACAGGCTGCTCTTCCAAGCTGCCTGCTGACTTGCCGAAACTCTATCCTTGTACTATTGAACTTGTCGCAAAAGGATCCGGCGAACCGATTGCCGAGGCGAGCGTCTCTTTTAGTCCTGTTGGCGAAGGGCAAAAGTGGGCTGCTGTCGCCCTGACTGACGCTTCCGGGAAAGGAACTGTCAAGACAAACGGCAGTTATTCCGGCATTGCCGTCGGTACTTACAAGATACTCCTGACCAAGACGGAAGTGTATGTCCCAAGCGGAGTAAAGGAAACCATTGACCGCGACGGGACTCGGCATGGCGCTGTCGAACGTCCTGTTATTCCAGATCTTTATAACGATTTCGAAAAAACACCGCTTGAGTGTACCATCGAACAAAAGGAACAGACGATCCGTTTTGAAGTTCCAATTCTGACAAAATAAGCGTATACCTGCTTTGGACGGATAATTGCGGTGCGTATTGACGGCGTCATCGCTGATTGTTCGATTGGACAGAACAACTGAAATATCGCCGCAATAGCCTTCATTCCGATCCGTTCGTCTGCGGGATGATACTTTTGACGAATCGAATTTTACTGTCAAAACAACACAAGGAAAAAATTTAAGAGTTCAGAAAAACGCAACGGTTGAATTCTGTCATTCACCGCTGCGTATTCTCAAAAAAAACGAACAATAACCGTCAAGGTTTCTAAAAGGAGGGGTTGGAATTAATCTCGAAAAAATGAAGAGTCTCACTTGACCCTCACAATATTTATTCATAAATTTATTTCGAAGAAATAATTAATCTTGTTTTTTCATCTGATCAAGCATTATTTGGACGGCGAGAATGTGTTTGCAGGGGCCGCGTTCGTTCTGATATTTGGCGTACCAGGGACAGGTACACTTTGAGTTCCCGTCTTCAATTCGAACAAAATATTCGACATCGGAACTCTGAACAAAAGCTTCTATCCGGTTCGGTTTCTGTTTGGTGAAGCGCACTTTATTTTCATTAATCAGTTTTTTCGCGTTGATCAGGCGAGGCTGAAGGTCTTCAATTTTTTTCAGATCGAACGGCAGAACACGATGAAACCAAGAGGAGGATTCCAAATCATAACCAACCAGTCCCCGGGTGCCGAGCGCGGTCAGGACAGTCCGGACTTCGTCGGGGGCAATTCCTGTCTGTCGGGAAATCGCGCCGAGATCAGGTTCTTCCAGCGATTCAAAGGCTTGGCGCACGATGTCAAGATTTTCGAGATGTTTGTTTTCGGTGAGCGTTTCAAGGATCTGTCCTTCGCCGGAAAATCCGCGCCAGACATCCGCGCTGAGCAGGAGTTGAAATCGCGCTTCCGGAAAAACGAGTTCCCAAGCGCTTGTACCGGTCTTTTCGTCACCGTAAATACGCATTGATTCGGCTTCATGAACGAACGCTTCAAGCACGCGAAGTCGTTCAAGTCCGGCAGCTTTAACGCCGCCCCGACCGGCAATACGGCTTAAACGCAGCCCCCGGCCCGATGGGACGATGTAAATTGGGGTTCGGCTTTTGGCGCGCGGAATCGAAAGCAAAAAATTTCTCGCTTCCAAACCGGAAACTTCAATATGCGGAATCATGCGCGACTGATACATCTGGATCTCGACAAAACCTTTAAGCCAGCGAACCGGTAAAGCGACTTTTCGTTCGACCGTTTTTTGACCGGCTCTGTTCAGCGCGATTGAGTCATGACCGACGGAAAATCCGACGTAATCTTTTTCCCGGATCGATCGGAGCGCGGAAAGCATTTCCGGGTTAAAATCGACGTTGGTTGTCCCGCGGGGGCCCCAGCGTCCTTCAAGCGCGTTGGGAAGAAAATCGGCTCGAACGTAAGTACTGCAGCATGCCGAAAAGCCTTCGAAACGCAGTCTGCCGCTTCCGCCGGTTATGACAGGATCCGCCAACCGGAACCAGTTCGGATTATTGAATCGCGCGGTAACAATTTCCGAAACGCCCCGAAGCAAGGCCGCCGCCCGTTTCGGTCGAAGAAGAATACCGTCGAAAAACGAAACATCTGCTTCCGTTTGCGGTTTTGCCGTCAGTGTCTGACCGCTTTTCAAAAGCGGAACAGATCGGTCAGCGGCCAGCGACAAAAAGGCTCGGTCCGAATTTTCCCGGTCGAAAGAAAAGGTCGAAGCAAAAGAATAACGATAAGTATGTTCAACGGTCAATCCGGCCATTTTTTCAATTCTTTCTTCTCTTGTTGTAAAACTTACAATATTATTACTTAATTATTATAATGTAATTTGTCTCCCAATGCAAATAAAAAAATTTCGAATTTTCCCATTGACAAAAAAATGCTATATGTTGTAGCATAATAGTAAAGTTGCATAATGTAGCATTGGGGCGCGGCGGGGTTTGATTTTTTATTGTTTTAAAAAAGGTTTTATGATTTATTGTAATGGCTGGAAGAGATTAATAATGAGCGGTAAAAAATGGATAACGCTTTCACCTTCGGAACAGGAGGTGATAAAAGTTCTTTGGGAAGAAAAGCGTCCGATGAAAGTAACGGAGATCGTTGCCGTTTTGGAACAAAAAAACGGCTGGAAAATGCGGACGATTCGGACGTTTCTTGAACGGCTTGTTCAGAAAGAGGCGGTTACGAGGGGGCCGCTTTCGGAAAAGGAGAACGGCGTTAATTATTATGAGCCGGCTTTTTCTGAAGAAGAGTATTCACTGACCGCGGGTTCAAGCTGTTTGGAAAAGTTTTTCAATGGATCGCTTTTTGGTTTAATGGCCTGTTTTGTCGACAGCGGCGAAGTTTCCGACGAAGAACTCCGGAAGATCCGTTCCCTGATTGATACGAAAATATCAGGGAAAAAGAAAAAGTAAAATTTCGGTAATGAATGTTCTTTATTTGCCTTTTGATCAGACAGATTTTTATAAATTGTAATTTGTTTGTTTTATTGATTTATACCGTTTTTATTTTCCGTCATTACCGCCGATTGACTGCGTGAATCGGCTGTTCTTTTGACGTTATAACGGAAAATTCATCAGGGAATCGGTATATATTCCAAAGAAAGTAAAACACTTGTCGTATTTTCAAGAAAAATCAGACTTGGAAGACGGTAATTTCAGAATTTTCGAAGAAGTGAAAACAATCAGTAAAAGGGCTTTTTCCGGTCGTTCAGTTTATGTGATCAGAAGAAAAAAATAATGTTCTCCTTATAATACTTTTCACCGTTTGAATCAATGGTAAAACGAAATACTCGTTAAAAGAATGAATATCCGTATTTGTGTTTCAATTGTCAAAAAAGGAAACAGTTCGAAAAAAAAGTGAACTTGTTTTATTTGTCCGATATCTATAAAAGACTTTATAGATTTTGAGGCCGATCTTTCCGGCTTCTCTAACGATTATTCCGATAAAGAAAACTTTAGGTTGATATAGTTACAGCGATTATTACAGTTACAATCATAAAAAGTCATTTTATTGTTATATATAATGCGCAAGCATTGGCAAGGACGGCAATATGTTTTCACGAGATGGAATTCGTAAAAACGAAAAAAAGAACAAAAAGACACGTCAACTTGCAATGGAGATCTTGGAAGATCGCGCGCTTTTGAGTGTTTCCTCTTTGGGAGAGATTGGGGAGCCAGCACTGATCTCGACGGAAATTTATAACGATGCCGGGCGGATTGATTCTTCTGTAAACGATATTGCTTGTTATTCGGACAGGTTAAATAATCCCGTTGAAAAATCGCTTGTAATCGACGAATTGATTTCAAACGGATCTCTTTTAATGGATTCGGAATTGAAAGATTCATCTTTAGTCGAAACTTCTTTGAGTGAAACGGCCGCCGACTGGCCCGTATTGAATCTTTCATTAAATGTTTGTGATTTGCAGATCTCCTGGGAGGACGATTATCTGCCCGCCGGGTCAACATCAAACAGTTATAAGCTCCGGTATAAATTCAGTAATAATGAAGTCGAACCTTATAACCAATGGATAATAAAAACCGATTTAAAGGCGGGGATAACTTATACACTTCCGCTGGCCAGCGGGACATCGTTGGAAATACAGATTCAGCGCAATAACGAATCCTGGTCGACAAGTACATTTTATACAATTGATCCTGTTGATACAACGAAATACAATACATTGGTCGATGGCGAAAACGTTAATGTGTTTCAACTTCACTCGAAAGCAGATTCATCAAAGGTGATTTACCTTGATTTTACCGGTCATCTGATCGCGGGAACAGAATGGAATGAACAGTTGGGATACGAGTTAATCGCATCCCGGGCCTGGCTTTACGCGGACGAGATCTATAATATCTGGGAACAGGTTGCGGAAGATTATCTTCCGTTCGATGTTGATGTAACAACGGAATTTCCCGGGCTGGACGGTTTGACTTACGAAGGGGAAGGAGACAACAGCTGGGGGATCCGCGTCGCGATCGGCGGTACCTGTTATGAATGGTATGGCAGCGCCGGCAGTGTCTCTTATCTTGATTGTTTTCAACGGACCACTGATTACAACAGTCCGAGTTTTGTGTTTGCGGAATCACTCGGCGGAACAAAAAATATTGCCGAAGCCGTTTCTCATGAGGCGGGACACGCCTTGGGATTGAATCATGACGGACATTCTTCGGACGGTGAATATTACCGCGGTCGAAAAGGATGGGCATCCATTATGGGATCCGGTTATTATGATACGTTGGTTCAATGGAGCAACGGATCATATAACGGATCAACAAATAAAGAAGATGATTTGTCCATTCTTGCAAGTAAGCTCAATTACCGGGAAGATGATTACGGCAATACGCCGGAAACAGCCGGAGAAATTATTGCCGGAACGGATTTAAATATTCTCGCTTCAGGGATCATTTCTTCCAGTTCTTTCAGTTCGGTCGGGAAAGATTACGATCTGTTTGAATTGACCGCCGGAGCCAATGTTTCTTCTTATACTTTTATGATCGGCGGTAATGTTGACGTGACCAATCTTGATGTCAAGGTCACCGTTTACGCCGCGGATTGTTCGACGGTTGTTGGTGTTTTTGATCCGCCGGAAACTCTTTATGCCGTTGTTTCTTTTGAGGTCAATCCAGGCGCAGTGTATTATATAGAAGTTACAGGGACAGGGAAAGGCTTGCCGGACAGCCGGGGGGGGTATGCCGACGGATATTATTCCGATTACGGGTCGCTCGGTTATTATTCGATTAAAACAACGTCGATTGTAAAAAGTGAAATAAACATTTCCCCCGCGGAATATGTGTGTATTCGAGATAAGTATTTGGAGATCGAACTGTCGGAACTTTCGAACGGCAACTTTCCCGACTATTATAATATCATTGTTGTTGAAGCGGAAGATCTTTCGGCGGCCGCTGTAAAAAACGCGATCAGTCAGGCAGGGTCCACTTATACTGACGATCTGATCATTTTAAAAACGACAGATCGAAAACATACAATTACATTTGAAAGCGCTTCCGATGAAATCCTGATCTCCATCAATTCGACAATAATGGGAAGTGTAACCATTGTCGCCTGGGGATCCCAAAAGCTGACGGTGAACGCAGCGGGTTACTCGCGGGCACTATGCACCAGCAACACGCGCGCCGATATTCGAATGGCCAATATCGATTTCGTTAACGGTTATACGGAGAAAGGATTCGGCGGCGCAATAAAGGTGGTCAGCGGTAATTTCATTCTTTGCGACAGTGTTATTTCCGACTGTGAATCGTCCAGCGGCGGCGGAATTTTTGTTTCTTTGGGTAAAGTTCATTTATACCGCTGCGAAATTAAAAACAATAAAACAGAGGGGTCCGGCGGCGGGATCTATAATTATTCCGGAAAGGTTTTTCTAAACGCCTGCAGGATCAGAAACAATTCGACCAGAGTATTTCAGGGCGGCGGAATTATGACCGAGTCCGGGTCCTCCTATCTGGCCAACTGTTTGATCGTCAATAATTACGCGGCGGAATACGGCGGCGGTCTTTTTAATTATTACGGAATTTCAACAATAGTCAATTGTACGGTCGTCAATAATTCGGCCGGTAAAGAGGGATCGGGTATTGCGCTTTATTATTTTCATAACAGCGGCTCAATAAAAGTTTACAATTCCATTATTGTAAAAAACAATTCCGCAGTTTCGGAGATCTGGCAGAACATCAATAACGGCATTACCGGATCAAATAACTTAACTTCCTGTCCGCAAATATTTAGAGAAAAAGACGGTAATTATCTCTATAATGCCGAATTGGAACTTTTTGCCAGCGGTGAATCGGGGAATTATTCGATAGGCGCCGGGTCGCAGGCACGCAATAAAGGAAAAAACGGAGTCAATGTTGACTTGCAGGGCGATTTCATTCTTTATGATCTTGCCGGTCTGCCGCGTATTAGCGGTTCCGCTATCGATTTGGGCGCTTATGAATATAGCGAATATGTTCGTCTTGATCCTCCTGAACTTCAAGCGGAAGCGAT
>CAZZEF010000235.1:0-7387 GCA_964652875.1 uncultured Planctomycetaceae bacterium | reverse complement strand
TTTCCCTCCGCGGTACAACAATGATGATAAAACCCCAAATAGCATCCGTCCTGAACGCCCGGATTTTTCGGAATCATTGAACTGAAAGCCATAACGTTGGGGAAACCAATCGGCGTCTCTTCCGACCAAATTTTACCCCCATCGGAACTGACGATTCGGGCCATACGCGGCTGCGCGGTAAAGACCCGAATATATTCTTTTCCGTCCGCGCCGGTCATTCGGTAAATACTCGGACAATTTTTATGTTTTTTATATCCGGGGGGCAAAAGATCATCAAGCCGGATCCAAGTCCGTCCTTCATCAGAACTTTTTGCCATTGGACCGGCGAACCCGCCATGATTAATATTCCAAACAAGAAAAATCGTTTTATTATCCGGCATCATTACCGAATACGGATGTCCCTGATACACTTCTTCCGTTCCCTGCGCAATGATCTGATGCCGCGTCTTATCTCCCGAAAGATCAATACTGGGGACGCTGTTCTGTCCGAAGGCAAACACACAAAAATAAAACAGCGTCAGAAAAAGTTCGCCGTATTTTATTGATTTCATTTTATATCCTTTCTATCCGGTTATAAATCGGGTTAGTTCTCGAATGGGATCTTTACTGCTCTCATTTAAATTACCGTCTTTTGATTACATGAATCAAGCGCTCATTAAACGTTGGCCGGGAAGTCGAAACAGAATCGGCCGATCAAATCGTTTATCATTAAAGATCAAAATAGCGATCCATTATATTGTTATCATTTCCAATTAAAAAAAAGGCTCCGATCGGACCTGATCGCGGACGGCCGCCAGACGATGCATGATCCCGCCGAGATCCGCCGATTTGCGCACTCCTCCGAATGAGTCATGCAACGCCCGATAAAGTTCAAAAAGCTGAGCATAAACAGCGGCCGATTTTTTATTCGGTTTATAGATCTGCGGTTTGGTCCCGGTCATTTTTCGAATCGCCTGCGGAACCGTTTTATAAGCGCCTCCGGCAACGGCACCGAATATCGCCGCGCCCAATGCGCATGTTTGAGTACTTCGACTGATCAAGGCGGGGCGATTGTAAACGTCCGCATATATTTGAACCAGCAGCGGATTTTTTTCGACAATGCCTCCGGTAAAGATCACCTGCTTAATGGGGATCTTGTAATCTTCCAGCCGTTTGATAATCGTCAAACCGCCGAACGCTGTTGCTTCAATCAGGGCCCGATAAATTTCCGCCGGTGTTGTTGACAGCGTTTGTCCGATCAGAAGACCGGTCAATAATGAGTCGGCCAGAAGAGATCTGTTGCCGTTGTTCCAATCAAGCGCAAGCAGTCCGCTCTGACCGGGAAGAAGAGAAGCCGCCTGTTCCGTCAGAATTTTATGCCAATCCTGTTTGGAATTTCCCGAACCGGCGAGATTGACGAACCAGTTGAATAGATCACCAACCGCGGGCTGACCGGCTTCGAACCCAAACATACCGGGAATAATTGAGCCGGGCACAATACCGCTTAATCCGGGAATATCGGGAACATTCTCTCCGATCGGATGAACGGTCATATAACAGGCACTTGTTCCGATCACTTCGACCAGAGTTCCCGGTTTAACACCGGCACCGACAGCTCCCAGGTGCGCGTCAATAGCTCCGACCGCGACCGGCAGACCAACGGGCAATCCCAAATTTTTCGCGGACTCTTCCGTTAAACGACCGGCGATCTGATCGGACGGGACCGCTTTGGTGAACGGTTTACGGAACCGGACCAGATCAGGATCAATTCTCGCCAGAAATTTTTCGCCGGGCAGTCCGCCCCATTTCTCATTATAAAGACCTTTATGACCGGCGGAACAGATCCCCCGGACAAGCGTTGACGGATCAAGATTGCCTGTCATGTACGCCGGGATGAAATCGGCGCACTCGATCCAGGAAAAAGCGGCCTTGAAAACTTTCGGACTCTCTTTTTTGCAATGAAGCGCTTTGGCCCAGATCCATTCGGAACTGTAATTGCCCCCGCATTTTTTAAGATAGCCCCTCCTGTCAGAATTGGCCAATTTCGTTATGTAAAGAGCTTCTTCATAAGCGGAATGATCTTTCCAAAGCCAGGCCTGCGCGGCCAGATCGTCCTTGAATTCAGGACGGAACGCCAGCGGGATCCCGTTTTCATCAACCGGCAGCGGCGTCGAACTGGTCGCGTCAACACCAATTCCGACGATCTGATCCGGTTGAATTCCGCAAGCTCGGGCAAGTTCAACCGCCCGGCTGACGACGGAAATAAATCCTTCAATATAATCTTTCGGATTCTGCCGGGCAACCAACGGATTTTTCGGATCCGAAAGAATTCCCTCTTCTCCGGTCGGATAAGCGTAAACGGCGGACGACACTTCCGATCCGTCGACGATATCGACGACAATAGCTCGAACACTACTCGTTCCGTAATCAACCCCAACGGCATATTTTTTACTGATCATTCCTGCTGCTCCTTGACGTTTTCAAATACAACTTTTAAAATAAAAGCGAACGGTCTGTTTAAATACAATCGCGAAAATCGGGAATGTCCCTGTTCACCGGAAGACGGCCTGTTCGTCTTTTTTCGATCCGCGATCTGTTTTGACTTTACCAATAAGTACACCGGTTTCATTACAGATATTCCATTCTGCCGTCAAAAAGCCGAGTCACCAAGTCTATCGGCAAAATCACGGAAAACTTAAAATCAGGGGCAGTACAAAACCCGCGTTATAAAAACACGTTATCCAAAAATCCAATCATGAATACAGATAAAACAAAACTCCAAAACAAAAGCACGCTCCCTTTATCCGTCATCAGAGTTGATCAAACAGTCAATTTATCCGGCATCCGGCATATCGCGTTCGACATGGACGGGACAATATACAAAGGTGGAACGCTTTTCCCCTTCACCAAATCGGTTTTCGAACGGCTGGAATCACTGGGGATCGGATACACTTATCTGACCAATAATTCCTCTTCCAGCGCAAAAGATTATCTCGCCAAAATTGTTCGGCTCGGACTCCCGGGAGGCGCGGAAAATATTTATACTTCTTCTTTGGCAACGCTCGATTATCTTAAAATTCATTATCCGAACGTTCGTCGGATCTTTCTGCTTGGAACCGAAAGTCTCCGCCGCGAATTCAACGATGCCGGTTATGAAGTCATCGGTTTCCCGCCGAATTCAAATGAAACCGGAATACCGCCGGAACCGGATCTTGTTTTAATCGCGTTTGATACAGATCTTGCATATTCCCGTCTCTGTCAATGCGTTTACTGGATCGCTCAAGGAAAGCCTTATCTTGCAACGCATCCGGATCTGATCTGTCCAACGGACCGGGCGACCGTTCTTGTCGACTGCGGGGCCGTCTGCGCGCTGATCGAATCGATCACTGGAAGAAAACCGGAGGCGATTCCCGGCAAACCGAATCCGGCCATGCTCACCGGTTTGATGAACCGGTATCGACTTCTTCCGTCCGAAATCATGATGGTCGGCGACCGGCTTTATACCGACCTCGAAATGGCCCGGCGCGCGAACGCGGTCGGTGTTCTCGTTCTAACAGGAGAGGCAACTCTCGAAACACTCGAACAAAGCGGACTGACTCCGGAATTGGTCCTTGACAATATTTCGACGCTCGCCGACCTTTTGGAACAGGCGCAACTCAAGAATCCGAAAAAATGATCCTCTCCGATTTCCGTCCGGGCACTAAGCCGGACATAAAGCGGACTGTTGAACAAAACACGGTCCGTCCCAAAACAAAATGCCGCTATTTCGACGAACCCATCGACCAAACAGCCCTTTGCATTTTTACCGAAACCTCTTTGATCAAAGAGGTTTTTATTCGTAAAAGTATACCTAATATAATATTGAAATACAAGAGCCGGATCTTTTAAAAAAAAGAAAAATTCCAGTTTCCCGAACGGGAAAATACCGACCGTTTTTTTTAAATGCCGCAAGCTTTTCAGCAAAACTTTTCGTCCGCGAATTTTGACAAGTCCCCGTCAATTGACAGTATCATCAGCAGCTTGCGGAAATTTTCGCCGACGCGTAAATACAATACAGCAGAGCCGATAAATAAATTATACCGATTCCATCATGAATTTTCTGTTATAACGTCAAAAGAACAGCCGATTCACGCAGTCAATCGGCGGAGATCACGGAAAATTTAAAATAAAAGAAGTATAAAAATACGATTTTACCGCAATACCAGAAAAAGAGACTGAATACCGCGGAAAGAACAAACAGTATTGCCATCATTTCAAAGGCACCAAATTCATATCGGTTCACGTTTTCCATTTTACCGATACCGCAAGCCAAATAATTACCGCGGCACCTGCAACCGCTTTACCTGTCGTTTTCATTCGGGATTTTCATTTCCGTGTCAAAAAACAGTCTATTCACCAAACGTCACTCGGAGTAAGCCGCGTAATAATCAAAACAGAAGCCGTTTTACTATTTTTTTTAAAATGATATTTTATGCTTGTAAAATACATTTATGTCTTGTATAATCGGAAAGATATCGTCAAAGGCAATAATTCAGGCTTTTTCGTTTTTTATTTTTGTGTAAATTTTGACCCGTTCGCTTGAACTGGTTATTCAGACCAAGGATTATTATACCAGTTCCAATTGAGTTTTTTTAGTGCGTGTTTTGAACAACGGTCTTGAGATCAATCATTTCGGCATATTTTCGACTTCTTAATAATCTGCTGATATACAGCTGCGGCAGAACAAAAAAAGATGCCGGTTTTTCTCATAACACAATAATGGCAATGCTGTTTACCAAGATCACCGGGTCAACAAAAGAAATTAAAGACCAAACATGAGTTGACGGACAATTGACCGGACGTTTTTTAACGCCGAAACAAAACTCAATTAAATAATAAGAACTAAAAAAGGAGTATTTTATGGGAGGATTTTATCATTCGTTTCATGTTTATGACAAAACACAAAAGGAAGTTCAAAACGCGATAGCTGATGAACAGATGAGTTTTCCTGCCTGCTTCATTGGGCCCGGGGAGAAGAATTGGGTGCCTGTCTATCCGGAGATAAACGAAGAGGACTTGCCGCTTGAGCTATTATCCCAAAAATTAATGACAACGATTCTTGAAATTGATCTGCATGACGATGATGTTTTCTGCTATTGGCTTTTTCGCGACGGCACGGAAATCGACCGTTTCAATTCCTGTCCTGATTATTTCGGTGATTCATTCTCAATACCGCAGGGGAAAGATTTCTTTTTAATGATCGAAAAATCCAAAAGTAATCAGCCGGATCTTTTCGACGCGCCTCACCTGCCCGGCGGGAGTAAAGAATTGGAGATGATGTATAATTTTACTAAAGCTCTTGAAAATTCGGGCTTTATTGTGAATCAACAAGAGGAGAACGGCGAAAAAAACAAAAAAACACCTCAAAATCACGCGTCCATATTATCTTACTTATTGGACAACCCTGATAAGGAAATTCTTCTTGCGAAAGCAATTGAGAAAACGCAGGATATTGAACTAATGGACGCTCATCGTTTCGGTGAACTGCTTCATTTACCGGAGATCTATGAATCTTATGAATACCTGACGGATCAGGAACTTCCGGAGGGGTACTTGCGGGTGAACTGATCTCCGATCTGTTTGAACGCGGTATTTTATCATTCGGACAGTAAAGAGACAATTCAATTATTAAGAAAAACGATCTTCAAAGATAAAAAAACACCGTTAATGGTTGGAACAAAAAGCAAAATGAATTCCGTCTATTGTAAATTTATACAGATCTAATTTAAATATTCCATCATTTCCGCCAATTGACAAAATTAATCGACAGTTCTTTTGGCGTTATTACGGAATATTCACATGGAACCGGAATAGAAAGAAAAATCCTTATGCAATACGAAGATAAATTTATCAGCTTGACAATTCCTGACTCAATAAAAATCAAAACAGTATCAAGAGACGAGCCTAACACATGGATTATTGGGGAAGACTTTAGTTTGTCTATTCAGGTTCCGGATCATCGGACTCCAGATATGAAAACGTATTACAACTGGGAAAAGGAGTTTATGCATTCAATAAATTCTGTTTCCTTTACAGAATCTAATAAGACAGAATACGAGGACGCTTACATTTTTTACGATATCCGGGAAACGGATCATAAGGAATTATGCAATGTTACTTTAAGTGCGTTATACACTAATTTTATAGTGAATATTAATGAAGAAATTGTCTGTCGTCCTGTTGATGATATTAATTCTTATGATACCGGACCAATCCTCCAGCTGTTTTATTCTCTAAAAATTAATATTGACGCTTACGCGGAATACATTCGTGAATGGGAAGAAGCCGACGAGAAAAAGATCGTAAAAATGGGACAAAAAAAACGGTTGGCCCTTGCGGCCCGTTACGGTATGCCGGAAGAAGCGGTCTTTCAGGATTTGCCGTACTTGATTGAGAAATACGGTGAAGATTGCGTCAGAGAAGGTTATTTGCCCGGCGAGACACCCAAAAAATCGAGAGCGGAACTGAATGAAATGAAATCCAAGCTACTCAAAGAACTTGATGCCTTTGTTTCGCTGCCAGTGCTTGATCATGGATATTTAGCGACTTCCGGAAGTCGCATTACACTTTTCGGCGACAGAAAACGCTGGGCAATAACATTCGAAAAATGCGGTTATGCCAATCGAAGCCAGAATGTTCAAATTTGGATCGATACATACGGCAATTGTCTTACGAATGAATGTCATACCAATTTTATTACCATTATTGAACAGGAAGAAATCGAAAAGATCTGTACTTTCGGGGAAACAATATTGCCGGAAGAAAACTTCATTGTTGTTCGTTCTGCAAAACTGGAAATTCAACATAATCCCGTTTGCTATAAAAAAGAAAAAATTGAACTGGCCAATCCTCCTGAAATTGATATTGTCGAAATGGTTCGTTATTTGAACGATAAAAACCCGGATCTTTTTTACGCGACGGAAACGGAACGGCGAACCGGTCTGCCCGCCGATCTTCCTTTGATTATGGTTATCGATCAATGGCATCAGCCTGATTTCAACGGTGAAGAATCTGACACAACATTTAGTGATCATGAAACTTTTCAGCAAATCGCCGCCGTTCTCGCTTTGGGCGATCCGAAAAAATGGAAACCCAGAAAAAGAGAGTTTAATAATGATTGGCGAAATTGGCCGAAAGCGGGCAACATGTAACAAAGCTCTCCAATGTTGAATAAACAAAGACGGAAAATTTTATTCCGTTCTCATTTTGAATTTTCCGCTAATTGACTATTGCACTTTATTGAAATTTCCGCCAATTGACAAAATTAATCGACAGTTCTTTTGACACTGCAAAAGTCCGGTAATAAAAAAGAGTTAATAAAAAAGAGTTAATAAAAAAGAGTTAATAAAAAAGAGTTAATAAAAAAGAG